>DASYYE010000436.1:0-15660 GCA_035946955.1 Streptosporangiaceae bacterium
CTGGGGCGGCCACAGGAACATGGCGCACACCAGGGCCGCGGTCACGACCGCGAACCAGTCGAGCTGGGCCGGGAACTCGTGGCTGACCTGGATCGAGATCACGTAGGCGATGAAGATGAACGCGATGATGCCCACCACGACGGCCATCACGAGGTCATGCGGCCATGTCAGCGCGGCGGCGAAGCCGGTGAAGTGCCGCAGGCGGAACCAGACGCCGACCCGGGTCGCGTGCGCGCGCGAGCCGATCTGTGCGGTGATCAGGCTCCGGTAGAACTGCGACGGCGAGGCGATGAGGAAGGGCAGCACCGGCACGATGAACCCGGCCGCCACCCCGCCCGCGAACTTGGCCGCCCGCCGCAGGTCCGGCAGGCACATCGCCACGATGATGAGCACCGGGACGATCGCCCAGCCCTCGAACGCGCCTGCCACCCCGAACGCCACCCCGCCCCAGACCAGCCGTTTGGTGGTACTGGTCAGCCGGTCGCCGTCGAAGGTGGCCAGCGCCCCGATGAGACAGAAGAGCACCAGCCACGGCTCGACCAGCACGGTGTGGGCGGCTGACACGGCGTCGTCGAAGACGGCCAGCACCCCGGTGGCCACCAGTGTGGCAAGTGCCCCGCGGTGGCGCACGAGCAGGCCGATCAGGACCACCCCGGCCGTGCTGGCGAGCACTGTGAGGAGACGCCCGATGGCCAGTCCCGGCCCGGTGCCTGTCAGGTAGGTCAGCAGCCCGACCGGGGTCATGAGCAGCGTGATCCCTGGCGGCTGGACCAGCACGAAGTCCCGGTAGGGGAGCACCCCGTGCACCAGGCGGACGGCGCTGCCGAAGTACGGCCCGTCGTCGTACTCGGTGACGCCCAGCAGGAAGCCGGGCCGGGTGTACTGGTAGTAGACCCGCAGTCCGAGCGCGACCAGGGTGACGGCCAGGATCACGGTGTTCTCGGGCGTGAAGCGCATCACCGGTACGGAGATGCGCCGGCGCGGCTGCGACGCTGCGGCCCCGCCCTCGGAACCGCCCGCAGCCGTCCTGGCAAGCAGTCTGCTCACAGTTGGCCACTCCCTCGGGCTCTGGCAAGGATGGGTGAGATGCCGCACCGGCGGCGTGCTCAGGCGCGAAGGCCGCCCTGTGCCTGGCAGGCGGCCACCTGACCCAGACGGATGGTACCGGGTCATTCGCTCGGGTGTGTCCCACAGCGCATGCATGAACACGATCATGGATTCGGTTTCACACATAGGTACGGAACGGTTACTACCCGTCTCGCACTCAACCCATCCGCTGGCTCAGTGACCAGGCCAGGCGCGTGTCACAGGACAGTGGGCGGCCAGAGGCTGTGCTGGGCCGCGATGGGGTCGCCGGGCCACTCCCGCATCGCGGCCAGGTTGTCGCTGGCGGGGTACTTCGCGGCAGCCGGGCCGTCGGCGAAGGCGTGCAGCAGGTTTGAGGTCACCTTGGTGGTGAACGCGGCCGTGTGCCGGTCCAGGCCGAAGTGGTGGAAGCCGTTGAACGATGCCACCCAGCGCAGTGTCCCCGCGTTGAACACGCCCGCACCGCCGTGGTGGGTGTAGTACGCCGAGTCCGAGTAGCTGTTGATGCCGCGGCAGGTCAGCGGCGAGTGGGACAGCACCTCGATGGGCCGCTCCACGGGGTCACCGGGGTTGACGCGGTCGTATTCGATGCCCACCAGGCCGCGGAACTTGGTCCCCTTGCTCACGCCGGTCCCGGCGAACACCCAGGAGCCCGGGGAGGCGACCACATAGTCGGCGTTCGTCGGGTTCGACTCGTACAGCGTCCCGGTCAGCGACGACTCGGGGTCAGGGTTGGGCGGCTCCCGCCAGTCGCTGGTGACCAGCGCGTTGTCCTTGCCGTACATCGGGTCCTGGGTGTAGCTGGTCTTGTAGCAGATGACCAGCCGCCGCGGGCCGAGCCGCGTGGCCGCGAGCCGGGTCCGCCGGAAGCAGCAGTTCGCGCCGAGGAAGGCGATGTTGGTGCCCGCGTCCCTGGCGGCCGTGACATTGGCCCGCTCCGGCGGGGTCCAGTACTCGTCGTGGCCACCGGAGACCATGGCGTGGGCGCCGTCGAGCAGGTGCGGGTCAGCGTCAATGTCCATGCTGGTCACATAGGCCATCGGCAGCCCCATCTGCTCTGCCAGTTCGATGACCCTGCGCTCGTGGAACAGGAACATGTAGGCGCCGTTCGCGTCATAGGGCCGGTCCAGGCTGACCGCCAGCGAGCGGTTGTTGTAGTCGGTGATGCCCCCCGGCCCGTTGTACAGGTCGTAGCCACCCCAGGCGTTGTATGCCTGCCAGGTCTGCACCGCGTTCTTCATCACGACCTTGCTGGCGGTGCTGGCCGAGCGGACGGTGACGGGGACGAACCGCTGCGGGCCCGCCTCCGAGTCCAGGCGCAGCAGGTAGGAGCCTTCCGGCCAGTCGTGGGTCTGGACGGTCAGGGACGGCCCCCAGTGTGTCTCGATGGTGTTGGTCGGCGCGACCAGGGACGGTTTCGCCTGGCGGTGCCCGCCCACCGTGGCCGACTGCCACACCAGCCTGGCCTCATCACCGCCGTACCAGCCCATCCGGAACGCCTTGACCGTGAAGGACCGGGCGGTCGTGGACACATAGAGCGTGACCGGTTCGCCAGGGAGCACACTGGCCTGGCCCGCGTAGCCCACGATGGCGTCCGGGCCGCCCAGGTGCCTGATGTCCCAGTCCTTGTAGCCGGGCAGGGAGTTCTCGCTCACCGGGCCGCGGGGCGCGGCGGAGTGCCCGCCCTTGCTGGGCGGCTGCCCGCTCGAGCCGCCCAGGGCACACCCTGCCACCGGCGCCGCGGCTGTCGCGGCGGCCAGGCCGATGAACGTGCGACGTGACGGGTGGGGGAGCGGGCTCATAGCGCCAAGCATGGCACGGACGCAGCGTGCTCGCGTGGTGACCGTAACCTGACCCACTCTGGGACGCCGACTGGGTCTTCCCAGCGCAGGCAGTTGCGCTCGCACTCCTCGGCCACATCGACCGCGGCGCTGACAAAGGATCGCAGGCGCGAGGCCAGGTCAGCCATCTCGCTATCACTATCCTCAGGGGATCGCACCACGCATGTGGCGCAAGGCCGTCCAAAAGGTGGTTCAATGGAGGGCGCGACGTGAGGGTGCGTTGTCATCCGCCGTCTCTGGCTCTGCGGACCTGGAGACGGGAGGTGCCCCGCCCAGCGGCGATCAGAGGTCTTACCTGGCTCTGCGGACCCAGGTTCCGGCCGAAGGCGCCAGAGGGATGTGGCTCCGAAGGACTGGCAGGAATCCCGAACCGCCGCCCTGGTAACGCGGGCCACTGCTCGTACGCCGGGGGGGAGCATGGAGTGTTCCTGACTCCCCAGACACCTAAGTCCTAGGGAGTCCAAGGAGGAACCCCCGTGCCTGTCAATACACCCCTGCGCGATGACGCTGTCTCCTCTGGCGTGGGCGCTCAGGCCCCGCCGATCGACATCGACCCGCAAGCAGTCCCGGACAATCTCCTGCGCGATGATGACCTGCTGGCCGAGCGTCCCGTTGACGGTATCGCGCCGCTGGCGAAGTCGCAGTCAGTCAAGCCGCTCAGCGAGCGGCTCATCAAGCTCGGTCACACCCCTGGCGCGGCGCGGGCTATCAGCAACGCGGTGGTCGACCCGGCCGCGGTCCGGCGGTCGCTGGACACGCCCATCCGGCGGCGTGTGCGAGGCGGAACCCTGCTGTGTGTGGATGCGCAGGTCTGGCCGCCGGCGGTCTGCCCATCGCCCACCAACCCGCGTGGCTACGCCGAACTCATCTACCCAGCGGGCTTCACTGCCTCTGATGTCGGCAGGCGGCAGCCGCTGACGGCGATGAGCACCGATCCAGGAGGCGCACCGGAACTCCTGCTGGAGGTCGCCGACCCTGCCCACCTGGCCGAGGCGGTAGCGGACGCGATCGCGATGGTCGTGTCGACGAACGACTTGAAGGAAACGGTCGGGCGGGAAGGGGTACTGGCCCCCCTTCTCTTGGTCCCGGTACGCGTTCACCACCAAGACGACGCCTTCGATGACATCCATCTGCTCGTGTCCGCAGACGGGTCCTCACGCACCGTCGCCACATGGCGGCACTGGGACCTGGACGAGAGCAGCGTCTACCGCCACGCCACCGACGCCCGCGCACTGCGCCAGCGGATGGGGCAGATCCAGACGCTGCTCCAGCGAGACCGGGCTGAACTGGGGCCTCACGATCTGGCACGGCTGCGGGTTGCTCAGATCCCGGCCCTGGTCATCATCGGCTATGAGCCCGACGCCGGTGCCGCCGGCGGAGTTGACCTGCACCAGGCGGTGATGTCGGCGGTAAGCCTGGTCCACGTTGACCCACCGCGGGCATGGGCGACCGGCTCAGACCAGGACGTAAAGGCCACAGCGGTGCTGGAGGAATTCACCCGGCGCGGAATCCTCACGCAACGGCGCACCGAGTGGATGGCGAGCATGCTCACGGCCGACGAGGCCGAAGAGGAGGGCTTCAGCCGACACCCCGATGTCCGCGCCGCCGCGATCTTCTGCACCCTCGGCAACGACAGGTTCTCGAATGTCCTGAACTCCGGCCTCAGGCGGCTTGCCGGCCGCGACATCCGCCCACGCCGGGAAAAGCGCCTGGAAGTCGTGTGCGAGCTGATGATCCGGCCGCACCGGCGCGGTCTGGGAGCCGCCCTGGAAAAATCCTTCCGCAACGCCCTCCACCGCGTGCTGCAGTATCCCCGCTTCACTGACTACTGGCGCGTGACCGGACGCAGCCCGGAAGCGTTGAGGGATGCCGCGCTAGCAGAACTCGAACACGGCGGCCCGGGCGCGGCCGCGTGCGAACTCGGCATCCAGGGAGCTTTCTACTTGGCCATGCACGGCGCCCTGAGGCTGTCCGGCCCCCACAGCCCCGACCGGCGAGAACCAGCGCAGGAACTGCGCGACATCCTCGCGAGGCCTCACGGCATCCACCTGCTCGCCCAGGCCATACAAGATGGCAGGGACGGCATCGCGCCCCGCGCCGTCCGTGCTGACGGATCCCTGATCGAGCTGCCGACGAGACAGGCAAAGCCTGTCGACGACCCGTGGCTCAGGGAGACATTTCCGAACACCCCCGCCTCTGCACCGGCACCGACTCCGCCCGCAGGCCCCGATGCCCCAGGTCCTGAGACCGCTTTCGTCAGGGCGCGGGAGGGACTCCGGCAGGCAGTGGAAAAGCTCGACACCAGCATGGGGGATCTGCGGGCACCCCGTGCCGCGAGTGGCCGGCCCGTGGTGGAAGAACAGGGCCTGGAACCAGACCTGGCTGACGAACTCGTCGGGGTTCTCCAGCGGGCCACAATGACGCTCGGAGGCTACAAGTACGCCTACGAGGCACGGCGCGGCGCAGGTGCCCGTGATACCCAGAGCCCCGATGACGAAGCCCCCGATGTGCCTGTCTCCGCCGATGCCGGTTCAGCGGCAGCGGCAGAGGAGGTCCGGTGATCTCCCCGGGGCGGCCGCGGTTGCTCGGGCAGGCCCCTGACACGTCGGGCTCAGGGACAGCAGGCATCCATATCTTCTGGGATCAGTCCAACCTGTTCGTGCCCTTGCGCTTCATCGCGAGCCGACGCGAGGGCCGGCTGGAGGAGCGCGGTATACGCCTGCACTTCCCGAATCTCTACCGGCTCGCCCGCGCTGGCCGGACAGTGGCCAAGGCGGTGTGCGTCGGCTCCATCCCTCCCGACCTGGGCCGGCTGTGGGATCGGATCAGCGACCTCGGAGTAACTGTCGAAGTCCAGGAACGCGGCGCCCAGTCCAATACCGAGCAAGGTGTGGACGCCGCCCTGCAGCTGCACATGCTCCATTCCCTGACCGATTCGCCGCCTTCGGTAGCCGTCCTGCTCACCGGTGACGGTGCCGGCTATGACCAGGGTCGTGGCTTCCTCGCCGACCTCGAACGCATGGCGAAAGGCGGCTGGGCCGTGGAGGTCCTGTCCTGGCGGGCAGCGTGTGCCCAGCACCTTCGCCGGTTCGCCGAGGAGCAGGGCATCTTCGTCGCTCTGGACGACTACTACGAGGCGATCACGTTCCTCGCCGATGGCAGACGGGTGGCGCCTCTCTCGCTCAAACATCGCGCACTGGCCAGGGCAAGCTGAGACCCACCCTCGCGGGCCAGTTGGCCAAGCTCGACGCCGTGTCCCGGCTGCCCTCGGTCGAACTCGGCATCATCGGGTTCGCCCAGCGGATGCCCGTGTTCCCGTTCGTCGCGTTCTCCGTCCGTGACGACAACCTGGTGATCGTGGAGCACCTGACCGGGGAGCAAGGTTCACGGCGGACAGCTCACCAAATGAGGTCAAGTCCTACATTGGGTTCTTCGAGCAGTTACGGCAGGCGGCCGTCACCGGGGCAGAGGCCGGGGCGATCATCCAGCGGGCGCTTGAGGATATTGGCAGCCATGACGGATAAGAACTTCACGGCCCCGCGCTTGGCTATGACTAGACGGCGGCCTGAGGACTTAGCCGGAGCGGCCACCAGGGACGAGTCCCGGCGGCTCGTGCTCGCGGCTGCGGCAGCGCTGCGAGAGGACGGCGACCGTGGCTGACCCTGTAGTGCTTGAGCTTTCTGATAACCCGATCTGGGGTAAACCACGAGTTACTCAAGATCACAAGCGCGGTGTTGCGCGGTGAAGGCTGACGCTGGCCGGAGGTACCGGCTGTACCCGTCCTCGGGCCAGGCTGACCGCCTGACTGCCTGGGGCCACACCTGCCGGGCTGTCTGGAACACCGCCCTGGAGCAGCGGCAGTTCGCCTGGCAACAGCGTCATCACGCGATGCGGGCGGCCGGGCAGTGCGCCCACCTGACCCAGGCCCGCGCCGACCTGCCATGGCTGGCAGACCTGCCCGCCCAGTCCGCGCAGCAGGTGCTCCGCCAGCTTGACCACGCCTATGACAACTGGTGGAACCCACAGCACCCCGCTGGGGCACCAGGGCGCAAGAAGCGTCGTGCGTCGCTCGCCGTGCCGTTCACGGGCCAGCAGGTGGCTGTCATGAAGCTGAACCGGCACTGGGGGGCCGTGAGGCTGCCAAAGATCGGCTGGGTGCGGTTCCGCATGTCCTGCCCACTCGGCGGGACACTGCGCAACGCCACTGTCACAGTCAACGGCGCAGGCGTGTGGCATGTCGCGTTCGGCGTCGCGACCAGCCGCAAACCTGCGCCCCCGAACGGCAAGCCCGGCTGCGGTGTCGACTTCGGTGTCGCGTGCTCGGCCTACGTCTCAGACGAGGACACGCCGCGCATCATGCCACCCACCCTGACGCCGGGCGAGAAGCAGCGCCTGCTCGGGCTGGAGCGGCGCAAGGCACGGCAGGTCACTTACGCGAAGAAGCACAACAGCGGCCGGTACTCGCGCCGCCTCCGCAACACCATCGCAGCTATCGCCGCGCTGAAAACCAGGCAGGCACGGCGGAGGCTGGACTTCACCCACAAACTCACCACCGACCTCGCCAAAAACCACGGCTGGGTCGGTATCGAAGACTTGCGGGTGAAGAACATGACAGCAAGTGCCATGGGAACCCGCGAATCACCCGGCACGAACGTCCGCCAGAAGGCGGGGCTCAACCGGGCAATCCTCGATGGCGTGCCTCATGAGCGCCGCCGCCAGTTGGAGTACAAGGCACCGATGTTCGGCAGCGAACTACGGACAGTGCCTGCCCCGGGCACGTCGCAGGAGTGCTCACGGTGCCACACGGTGGACCCGGCGAATCGTCCCGGCTGCGGCCGGGAGTTCGCCTGCACGTCGTGTGGGTACACCGGCCACGCCGACAAGAACGCCGCCCTCGTCATAGAGGGCAGGGCCCGCCGGGCAGGCGGCCCCAACAGCACGCGCAGGCACCCAGTGCCGAGTCGCCGGGAGACTGGCAGGCGGATGCGTGAACCCCTGGCAGGTGCCGCATGATCGCCGCCAGGAATCTCCCGCCTCCAAGTGGGAGAGGATGTCAACTGGCAGACTGGTGACCTCGTCGACCCCTTTGTGAGGAGCCAGGATGGCGCTGCGCGTGACCCGGCGCACGGACGCGGCCGGGAGCGGCGCACTCGGGCTGGCATGGCGCGCCCGGGCCGTCGCCGTCGCGCGCCAGCACTGGCTTGTGTGCGTGCTGCTGGGGATCGGGCTGGTGCTGCGGGTGCTGGCCCAGGTCGCCTACAGGCCCGCGCTGGTCTACGTGGACTCGCTCAAGTACCTCTACGGCGCGTCGCCCGGCTCCGAGCCGCTCGGGTACACCGAGCTGCTGAAGGTGGTCCTGCTGGCCGGCGGCCTGGGGACCGTCACCGCCATCCAGCACCTGCTCGGGCTGGCCATGGCGGTGACCCTGTACGCCGTGCTGGCGCGCCGTGGTGTGCCGCGCTGGGGCGCGGCCCTGGCCGTGGCGCCGGTGCTGGCCGACGCCTACCAGGTGCAGATGGAACAGATGGTCATGCCGGATGTCTGGTTCGAGGCACTGATCGTGGCCGGCCTCGCGGTGCTGCTGTGGCAGCCGGAGGTCACCCTGCGGCGTGCGGCCGCAGCCGGGGTGGTCCTCGCGGTGGCCGCGACCGTCAAGCAACTCGGTGAGTCGCTCGTCGTGCCAGCGGCCGTCTACCTCCTGGCGGCGGGCGGGGGATGGCGCCAGGCGGCCCGCCGCGCGGGGGCGCTGGCCCTGGCTTTTGTCCTGGTGGTCCTCTGTTACTGCGGCGTGTCCTTCCTGCGCAACGGGCACTTCCGGGTGGCGAACCAGCAGGCCCTGACCGGCCGGCTGGTGGCCGCCGCCGACTGCGCCACGCTGAAGCTGCCCGCCGGCGTGCGGCCGCTCTGCCCCACCCCGGCGCAGCAACAGGCACTGGGCCCCGACTCGCTGGAGCACAATTTCCGGCTGTCGCCGCTGTACTCGACGCAGGTCGCCACGGGCACCAGAGGCCGGCTCATCGCCGAGCTGAAGTCCGCGGTCGTGCACCAGCAGCCGTTGCGCGTGGTGGGCTCCGTGCTCAGCGACTCGCTGCGGCTGTTCGCCCTGACCCGTCAGCCGAGCTCCTGGGTCACGCCGATCTCACGCTGGCAGTTCCAGGCCGGCTATCCCACCTACCCGCCGTGGACCAGCATCTGCACGGCTGGCAACCTCGACCCCACCATGTGCATGACATCCCAGCAGGTTCTCGCGCAACGCGTCACACCAGTCAGTGACCAGCTGGTGCGACCGGGAGGTGTCCTGGTGGTGGGCGTGCAGCACGCTCTCGGGGGCCAATTCGCCGCGCACGCCCTGCGGCCTTCCTACGGCGGGCCCGTGCGGGTCGACCGGCCCGTCGCGGCCTTCCTGCGCTCCTACCAACTGGGCGGTGGCTACACCCCAGGCCCGCTGCTGGCCCTCCTCGCCCTGGCGGCCCTGGCCGGGTCCGTCGCGGCCCTGACCCGCCGCGCGAGGGACACCGCGGCGGACCCCCGCACCCGTCAGCTTGCACGTGCCTGCCTGCTCTCCACCGTCACCGCCGCGGTCGTCCTGCTCTCACCCGACCTGTATGAGTTCTCCTGGCGCTACCAGCTACCCGCCGTGGTCACTCTCGTCCCGGCCGGCGTCCTCGGTGCCGCCGCCCTGGCAGGGCTGCGGCGTGCCCGTCAACGGCCACCGGCTGAGCCCGCCACCTGAGCACTACGCACAGCTGAGCTTGCCCCTGACCGCATCGGCGTCGGGGTGGTTGAGCGTGGTGAAGATGGCAAGGGCCTGTTGCCAGCACTGGCGGGCGGTGCCGGTGTCGCCCCAGGCGTGGTGGGTGTCGCCGAGGTCGACGAGGGTGGTCGCCTGACGGTGGCGGTCCCCGATCTCAATGGTCAGGCGCAGTGCCTGCTCGTAGAAGCAGACGGCCTGCTCGTGGTGGCCAAGGTGGTGGTGGACGTAGCCGAGGGTGTGCAGGACGGCGGAGTGGCTGAGGCGGTCACCAAGGCCGCGGATGATCTCCAGTGCCTGCTGGCAGTCGGCGAGGGCCTGATGGTAGTCGCCCATGAGCGCGTTGAACCAGCCGACGTCGGCGAGCCGGTTGGCGAACACCCGTGGCTGGCCCTCGTCCCGGCATAGTGCCAGAGCACGCCGGGCATGGTCGCGGGCTTCGCGGTTGCGGCCCTGCAACCCGAGCAGGTGGGCGAAGCGGGTGGCGGTGGACACCTCGCCCATGCGGTCGCCGAGCTGGCGGTAGAGGTCGAGTGCGGTGTCCAGGTGGGTGGCGGCCCGGTCGTAGGCGCCGAGGAAGCCGTAGGCCACGCCGAGGTGGATGTGGGCGCTGGCCTGTGCTCTGGGGTCAGCGAGCCGCTGCGCGGCGGCGAGCGCGGTGCCCTGGGTGGCCGCGAACGCCTCCCAGTGGCCCCGTCGGCTGAAGAACTCAGCCAGTGCCAGGGGGAGCTGCCAGGCGTAGGTGTCGAGCCGGGCGTCGGCGGCCATGGCCGTGGCCGCGAGCAGGACGGGGTACTCGGCGTCAAGCCAGGACAGCACGGCGGCGTCACCGTTGAGGTCTTCGGGCAGGACGCCTGGCTGCGGTGCTGCCAGTGGGAGCGGCTCGCGGTGCGGGTACATGACCTGGATCGCCGACCAGGTGGTGTGCAGGTAGTGGTCGAGCATCCGGCACCGGGCAGCGTGGTGGACCTCGCTGTTGTCGAGTGCCTGGGCCTGCTCGGCGGCGTAGGCGCGCAGGAGGTCATGGAAATAGAACCGGCCCGGAGGCTGCTCGGTGAGCAGCCGGACGGTGGTGAGCTCGTCCAGTGCCAGCCGTGCCTGCCGCAGCGGCACCGCGGCCAGGCTGGCGGCGGCTGGCAACGAGATGCCTGGTCCCGGGTGCACCCCACCGAGGAGCCGGAACATCCGGGCCGCCGGGGCGCTCAGGTGCTGGTATGACCAGGAGAACACCGCGCGCGCGTCACTGAGCGGGTCACCGGCGTTCAGCACGTCCAGGCGGGACTGCGTGTCGCGCAACTGGCACGCCAGGTCGGCCAGGGCCCAGGTGGGCTCGCTGGCCGCCCGGGCCGCGACGATGTTCAGCGCCAGCGGCAGCCCCGCGCAGGCCACGATCAGCTCATCGGCCGCATCCTGCTCATGCTCGACCCGCTCCCTGCCCAGCCTGCGCACCAGCAGTTCCCGCGCCTCGTCCACGGTGAGCAGGTCAAGGGTGATCGGGACGGCCCCCTCGGCCGCGACAAGGCTCAGCAGCCGCGCGCGGCTCGTCACGACCACCAGGCAGTTGGCCGAGCCGGGCAACAGCGGACGGGCTTGGGCGGCGTCGCGGGCATTGTCCAGCACCACCAGCACCCGCCGCCCGGCCAGCAGCGAGCGGTACTGGGCGGTCAGTGCCTCCAGGCCGGCTGGGACCTGTCCCGGTGGGACCCCCAGCGCGTCCAGGAACCCGCGGACCGCCTCAGCGGGCGGCAGCGGTGGCCCGCCCGGGTCGAAGCCCCGCAAGTTCACGTACAGCTGCCCGTCAGGGAACCTGTCCGCGACCTGATGTGCCCAGTGCAGGGCCAGCGCCGTCTTGCCGACCCCGGCAGTCCCGTCGATGGCCGAAATGACCACGGTCGCGCTGGTAGCGGACTCGTCACCGATGAGCTCCGTCAAGGCCTTCAATGCTGGCGCGCGGCCGGTGAAGTGCTGGATCGCGGGTGGGAGCTGCCGCGGTACCGGCACACCGGCACCATCGTCGGGCAGGGCTGGCGTCGTCGGTGGCTGGCCCCCAGCCCTGGCCAGCTCCTCACGGGCCTGCGAGGTCAGCCCCAAGGCGCTGGCAAGCAGCCCGACCGAATCGCGGTGCGGCCGCCTGACCCGGCCCCGTTCGAGGTCACGGATGGTGCGGACGCCCAGCCCGGCGCGCTCGGCGAGCCCTTCCTGCGTTAATCCGGCCGCGATCCGCCGTGAGCGCAGCACGCCCCCGAATGCCTGGCCACCCGTTGCCCCGTCCACTGGCCCCTGCTCCCTCCGTACGCAGACCCCCGTCTGGATAAACAGTAACCCACCGGGCAACAGAATCTGCCGCCTTTTCTGCCGGTGTTCCTGCCTGGTCCGCCGTGCCCTTGCCCGCCGACAATCGGCAGGTGGTGGGCGGCTAACCGTCCTGCCACCCAGACCATTTCACAGCGGGAGGTCTTGATCATGCGGAGCCTGGTGGCCGCTCTTTCCCTTGCCGGTGCTGTCGCAGCCTTGCTGGCAGGGTGCGGCAATGTCCCTTACCGCCCCACAGCGGCAGTCGCCCCCGCAGGCGCGGCCACGCGGCCTTGCACGAAGATCAACGGCTGGGACACAAGCCATGGTGCGGTAATCCGGGAGCAAAAGAAACGGCTCGGCGCAGTAGCCCCCCGGGCCGCTGACGGGGCTGCCACGGTCGTCGCCAACAGTGGCGACTACGCCTATTCATCAGTTCCCCAGAAATTCACGGGACCGGGCACCTACACCTTCGACTTCGGCCCGCTGGGCGCCAGTTTCCTGTCGGACGCGGCCCGCAGGGCGGTCACCTTCGACTTTCCCAGCGATTTTCCAGTTGTCTTCAGCCCGGCACCCAGGCCGGTAACGGTCATCGCGGTTTCCGGCCGGAAGTACCTGCGGGTCTCCTTCGCCGTCAAGGGCCTGCCGCAGGTGCACGCGGCACCGGCGGCATGCTCTGGCCTTGTCCTGTGGGCCTACTGAGAGAGGAACTGATCGTCATGCACCGAGCAGTAAAGTACGTCATCGGGCTTGCCACGCTGGCGGCGCCCTTGGTAATAAACGCGCCGGCAAGTGCGTCCAATGTGTACTGCTCGAGCATCGCCACCGTGGTCGGCAGCACGCTCAACCAGAATCAGCAGAGCTGGACTCTGTTTCAGGGGTCATACCCTGTAACGGGGGCACTCTATAATATGTACTACAGCACTGCAGATATGGTTTCGCTATCTCTGCAGTACCCAGCAGGGGGGCAAATGTGGGTTGGCCACGAGAATGTCGCCTCAGCGATAGAGGGGTCAGGAGGATGGCACATCCTGACCTTCGAGTGCTGACCGCCCGGTGCTGACCACCGAGTGCTGACCGCTGGCATGACCTGGTGGGGAGATGTGCCTCCCACCAGGTCATAGGGGCTGATAGTGGAATAAACGATCATAATGGCTGTCACTGCCCACTATGAAAAGATCAAGCAAATCGATGAACGGCTCCGCCGGGGTAGCCAGCGGCCAATCTGGGCGTTAGGGTGCTGGAGTGAGTCATTGATATCCGTGCCCGGCCGATGATCGGCAGTAACGGCTGGCATGGGAGCGTCGATCCTCCGTTGGGAGGCCCCCAGTGACTGCTTTACCCCCGATAGTCGTCCGTCAGCCCAGTCCACATGACATCGTCGATGGCCAGGTCAGGGCCTGCGGCATCGGCACCGGGTTCGAGGGCGCGCTCACGGCCCGGGTCCGGGATGCCCACGGTGCACAGCTCGCCCGTGTGCCGTTCCAGGCAGGGGGCACGGGTATCTGGGGCAACTACGACATAACGCTTGGCGTGGGGGTGCCGACTACCCCACAGGGCACGCTGGAGGTCTTCGAGGTCTCGCAAGCGGATGGGTCAGAACTGCACAAGGTGACCGTCGCGATCACCTTCGGCCCAGCCCTGGTCAATCCGTACCACGGTTTCGCGCAATACACGGTCGTGGGCGGTGACTCTCTCTCCGGCATCGCGGAAAAGTACTACGGCAACGCGAACATGTGGCCGGTGATATACGAGGCCAACCGCCAGGAGATCCAAGACCCCAACCGCATATTCCCAGGGCAGGTACTGCGCATACCTCAGTGACGGCCGGGTGCCGGGCCCGTCACTCCCACGTCGGTCACTCCCGCGTCAGCGAGGACGTCCTCGGTGCGGAAAGGGCGGCGCGTCCCCGCGGCCAGCCCTTTGGCCAGGGCTGAGGCGAGCGCCCGGCGGTCGCCAGACTTCGCGAACGTCCTGGCCCAGCGCCGCAGCGTCGACCCCCCGTACAGGACACGCTCGGCCGGGGACAGCGACCGGGTCCGCAGCGTCCATACCTTGTTACGGACCTCGTAGAAGAAGCGCGGCCCTGGGTCGGCGTCGGTCGAGCCGAATGTGGCCGTCTTGTGCACGACGACGCTGGCCGGGCAGAGCAGGCCGGTGTTGCCCCGCAGCAGGCGGGTGGTGAACTCGAAGTCGTCGTTCCACAGGAAGTAGGCCGCCTGCGGCAGCCCGCGCCTGCGGACTTCGCCGGCGTCCACCAGGATTGACACGAACGACGCCGAGCGGATGGCGACGCACCCGAGCGTCTCCGCGGCGAGCCGTTCCGCCTTGCTGGCCATGGGCTTGGGCCGCGGCGTGTTCATGGGGTGGGCGCGGCCGTCGGTCCAGACCACGCGGCTGGCCACCAGCGTGGGGCGCCGGGCGGAGGCGGCATCGATGACCTTGAGCATCGCCGCCAGGGCGTCCGGCTCGGGCACGGTGTCGTCGTCCATGAGCCACAGCAGGTCCGCGCCATGGGCCAGAGCCAGTGCGGTGCCGGCGGCGAACCCGCCTGCCCCGCCGGTGTTGCGGGCCAGCTCGGTCAGGTGCACGGCCGGGAAGTGCTCCCGGACCGCGGCTGCCGTGCCATCGGCTGAGGCGTTGTCGACCACCACCACGGCGTCGGGTGCCCGGGTCTGGCTGTACACCGCCGCCAGTGACTCGAGCAGGAGGTCACGCCGGTTGTAGGTGACCACGACGGCCACCACCCGGGATGGCTCACTCACCGGAACGGCCACGTGCGCGGGAGCGTTCGAGCATTCGCCACACCAGCACCCGCAGCTGGCGCGCGGCAGGCGAGCGGCTGCTGATCTCCCGTACCGCCCGCTTGAGCCGTGGTGAGGCCGCCACCGTCGACTCGACCCGGCCCGCGAGCCCGCCGTGGCCGCTGCCCTGCGGCCGGGCCGCTGGGAACTCCCGGTGGTACTGCTCGACCACCAGCGCCGCCGCGGCGGCCACCGCGGCGTCCAGCATCTGCCCAGGTGGTGAGTTAGCGGGGCTGGTTGCGGGCTCACCTCCCTGAGGGGGCATGAGTTCGGCGAGGTCACCGACTACGTCGTAGGAGGACTCCCGCAACCCGGCGACCAGGGTCTCTGCCTGTTCCTTGGCCCAGGCCTCCCGGTCGGTGGGCAGCGCGAGGCGGCCGTTGCGGGGCCGGGCGGCCAGTGCCCGGTGCGCGACAGTCTCCTTGACGTTCCACATATAGAACCAGTCGGGCACCTCAGCGGGCAGGGCCTGGTTGAGGCGGCGCAGGAACTCGGTCTCCGGCATGCCGAGCGAGGCATTGGGGCGCGCCCGGGTCATGTCCACGCTGGCCGGGTCGACCCCCAGCAGGGAGGCGAACCGCGTCCACAGCAGCCCGCTGTCGGCCCCGCGGGGCGTGGTCAGCAGGTGGATCCGGGCCGGTGGCACGTAGCGCGCCCACAGGCCGAGCAGCGCCAGGGTGTCGTGGACCCGCCAGAACCACCACTGGCGCCGGTCGGGGTCCACCGACTCCCGGTCGATCACGTCCGCGAGCCAGTCCTCCCAGGCCCGGGAGTTGCGGTGCTTGACGGTCTCCTGCCACTCCGCGGGCAGTAGCGACGCCATGTCCCGGACGGTGAGCACGACGTGCACCTGGGCAGGCTGGAGCGAGCGCACGGCGGCGGCGGT
>DASYYE010000437.1:0-11850 GCA_035946955.1 Streptosporangiaceae bacterium
GGGACGGCCTCTCGCACACTGGACCGGCAGGCCGCCGGAATAGCGGCTCTGCACACCACGGGGACACTCTTACAAGGGGCGAATCATGAAGACCAGCACAGTTCTGGCTGTTGCGGCTGTCACATGTGCGGCCGCGCTCGGGTCGGCTGGCGGGGCGAGCGCGGCCACCCGGCTGGCCGGTGCCAGCCACCCGGCCACTGTGGCGCGATGGCAGGTCATCAAGACCGTACACAGCAATGACATGCCTGCATTCACCGCGATGGCGGTCACCGGCATGCACAACGCATGGGCGTTCGCGTCAACGTCAGCCAAGACGGCCGCATGGCGGATGGAAGGTACCGCGTGGCGTGAAGTCGCGTTTCCGGGCAGGAGCGGCGATCAGGTGCTGGCCGCAGGGGCGTCAGCACCAGACAACGTGTGGGCGTTCGCATCGCTGCGTCAGGGGTCCGGGCGTGCGCTGCACTGGGACGGCACCCGGTGGTCTGTTGTGCGTCAGTTCAGCAAGACCATCGGCAATGGCCTGGTACTGGGGCCGCGTGATGTGTGGGTGTTCGGCGAGCCGTATGTGCCCGGCAACGGCCTTGGCACCTGGCACTACGACGGCAAGACGTGGACGCGGTACAAGAATGCTGGCGCGCTGACCGCGGCGAGCGCATTGTCGCCGTCCAGCATCTGGGCGGTTGGCGACAAGACGGCCGCGCACTGGGACGGCTCCCGCTGGTCGCTGACGTCCCTGGCCAAAATCCTGCCCCCGGACAGCCTGGTGTGCCACTCACAGGTGACGGCGGTCTATGCGGCGTCACCCGGCGATGTCTGGGCAGCCGGCATGGGTGGCTGCGACAACCTCGGGCGGGCACCGTTCGTGTTGCTGCACTTCAACGGCACCGCTTGGCAGCGCGTGGCATCGGTGTCCAGCTATGGCGAGCCGTATCAGGTCGTGCCAGACGGCTCGGGCGGGCTGTGGATTCCGGTGATCACCGGGTTTCCCGGAACCTTCAGCATGCTCCACTATTCCGGTGGGCACCTGGGGCAGGTTCCGCTGCCACTGCCAGGCCCCACCATGCGCATGGGGGTGGCACACGTGTCCGGCTCCACCGTGACCTTTGGCGACGGGGCTTCCTACCAGGACGGTGTGCCTCAGGCAGCACTGATCTTCAAATACTCAGGATAACGACCGGTGCAACCGGGGCTCCGCGCCCTGGGTTCCTGGGGCGCGGAGTTGACGGTTCCCCAGTCGGCCGATGGCCGTCAGGTGTGACTGGGTGAGGGGTGGGCGGGCCGCTGTGGCCTGACCTCCGGCATCGCTGGGGCCGCTCTCCCTTGCTGGAGAGCCAAGTTGTGTCACGCGATACTCCCTATGCTTCGCATGCCACTGGGCTTTAGAAGCTGAAAGACGCCTGAGTCCCGGCGTCGGTCATACGCTCTCGCACCAACGTCAGGCCTGCACGTGATCCCGTGTGAGTTCGATGTCAAAACCCCAGTCGGCACCAGCGGGTTGGTTGCCCTGGACCGGGAAGACGACCGCCTGGTCAGCTTTGAGGTCCTCGCCGCCACCAGCCTCCACCGCGAGTTCCTCGACTTGTCAGGCCGAGATGACGGCCAAAGCGACGGTCCCCTGGCAGAGGGGAGTCATTCTGTCGCTGGGGGTGGGTTGGCCGGATTCCGGCGACGAAGCTGATCGCGCGGTGCTGGTTTCCGTTGAGTTTGTCTGTGTCGAGGAGTTGGGCGATCTCTGCTGCCTGGTGTGGGGTGGGTTGACCATAGGCAGTGCTGGCGTGGTGGTTCAGCCATGTCAGCAGGTCGCTGCGGGCAGATTCGGCGAGGGCTGGGTCGTCACCATTCATCGCGCGCAGGTCGGCGTGGACGCGTGTCCAGTGGCCCAGATGTTGCCGCAGCGTGAGGACGGTCCGCCGTGCCCGTGGGGTGTCGATGCGGTCGAGGTCGTCGATGACCTGGGGAGGTAGGGCACTGGCCTGGCTCCGGAGGTACTGCATGGCTGCGCTGAAGACCTTGTTGGAGTCGTTTCGGAGTATCAACGGGGCGAGATGGGTGATGACCTCCTCAGGGGTGCCACGTTGGCCGATGGCATGGGTGGCAGCAGAGCGGACGGCTGGGCTGGGTGAGGTGAGGAAGGGCGCTGCGATCACCACGCAGTTCGGGGCTGCTGTCGCGGCCAGCCCCTGCAAGGCGGCCGCTGTGGATGCCGCAGCGCCAGGGACAGCGAGTGCGTCCTGGTAGACCAAGATCGGGTTGCCATAGCTGCGAGACCACCGCCACTGCGCCATCGCCCGGACCCCTGCGGAACGGTCGAGCAACCGCGCCGCCAAGGCGTCGCGGCCGAGATCCGCGTCGTCCAGGTGCCCGACCGTGAAAGCCCGGACTCGCGCTCGGCGCGAGTGCAGCAGAAGTTCGCCGGCCCAGAGAGGCAGATGGCCCTGAGGAGTGAGCAACTGCTGAGCGCACCACAGAGCGACCTGCGGGTCAGGGTCCGCCACTGCCCTGGCCGCGAGGGCGTCGTCGGATACCTCGCTTCGCTGCCGCAGTACTCCCAGCGCCCACACTGTGCTGCTGCGGTCGCTTGTGGCCGCAACCTCCTTGAGGACATTGGCTGGGCCGTTCGCCACGTCGCGCAGGAAGTTGGCAGCAATGTCCCGTCCTCGCCGCCGCGTCGTTAGTGCTCTCATCACTGGCACTGTTGCCACGAGATCGGCCAGGACCGATCGGGCGGCCAGAGCAGTTTGGGCGGCATCGGCGACTTCAGGCACCCAGTCGGCCGTCCGTACTGCCAGAGCCGTCATCGACAGCGGCCCGTCCGTAGCAGCCAGGGCCGACACGGCTGCCTGGCGGATCCGCCCGTCTGGGTGCATCGACCCAGCTACCGCGACTACGACGGATTGCCTGTCGGCTAGTACTGAGTGCCAGTCATCTATGCGGGTCAACGGCGAGCCGTACCAGCCACGCCACCTCGCCGACTCATCCAGGCGCAACCACTCACGCCCGCTCAACCCAGCGAGCCGCGCCACTACGCCATCAGCAGGCTCATGGCCGAGGGCAACGTCGGCCATCAGTCGAACCAGAGACCGCCCTACCTGACTTGCCATCTGGCTATCGTGGCCGCCCACATGCGCGACGATCCACCCAATTTCTGGGGCCACAGACCGCTAAGCCGGTGGCGCAACCCGTCCAATGCTGTTCTCCGACGACCTCTGTGTGCTGTCTGGTGAGTTCGCAGTTGGGGACTAGAGATTAAACGGTCTGGGACCGGCGGATCGGTGGATTCGATGATCCTGTGTGTGGCCCTGCTTGCACTGATAGGGGATATCCTACCTTGTACGAGCTGCCGCCACCGTTAGCGTCCTGAACCTTTAGTTGGCGGACGCTGGCCGGTATGGCACCCGGCGCGATGGTTCGCTAGTGAGAGTGTTCCCTTTGGGGCTCGCGAGTTGTCGTTCGAGGGCTGTGAATGCTTCGATTACTCCTGTTGCCTCGAAGGCTCGGTTTCGGTGGCCCACGCTGACTGGGCGCAGTATCTCCGCATCCACAAGTTTCTTGATCGCTTCATTGGCAGCCACGAATGTACGTCCGATGAGCGCCGCTGCCGACTTGACGGTGAGCAACGGTGCTCCTGGCAGGGCGCGTAGGAGCAGGTCGGTGGCCGAGTTAGCTCGGACTGGGCCCAGCTTTGCTCGCCACTCTTCCTGAAGCAGTTGCGAACGTTTCTCGAAGTCGGATGCGTCAACGACAGCGCGGAGGCAGGCGGCGGCGAATCTGGCCACCCATAGGTTGATGCCATTCTGCGCGGCAATCGACGATGCCGGACCTCGGTACCTGGTTGCCTGCAAGCCGTCGACATAGTCCTTCGCCCATGTCGCGAGAACGAGCGAGATCGGTGGCAACACGCGAGTTGCCAAGCCCCGTCTGCGGAGGACGAAGTGGATCAGGGCACGACCTGTCCGGCCATTGCCATCAACAAAGGGATGTATGGTCTCGAATTGCGAGTGCGCCATAGCTGCCTGAGCAACGGCCGGCAGTACATCGTCATTGCAGAAGCTGCAAAGATCCTCGAGCAAGTCGATGACGTACTCTGGCGGCGGCGGGATAAACGTTGCCGAGCAGGGGTTGTGGTCACTACCGCCGATCCAGTTCTGCTCAGACCGAATACGCCCCGCGTGGGCATCCAGCCGGGTTCCTCTGAGGAGTCGCTTGTGGAAGTCGAGCAAGATGTCGACGGTGATCGGCTCTCCCGGCATGATCTGCTTAACTGCAGATGCCATCGCTTCGATGTTCCCCAGTACCTCGGCAGCCGTTACGTCAACTGGCTGTTCGCCCAGGTCGATGGCCGCTTCTGCTCTGAGCAGGCGACGCGCGCCGACCTCCAGCCCCTCGATGCGTGAGGAAGCGACGCATTCTGCACGAAGCAGGAGGCGAGCGAGCGCCTCCGTGTCGGCCAATGTGGAGGCCTGGGCGTCCAAGACGGCCACAGCGCGCTCTGCATCGGCGATGTCGGCAGCGGTGCTTCCTTCAAACATCAGCTTCCGGCCCGTCAGGAGGTCGGGCACGTATGCTTCGTAGTCGCAGGATTGCCGGTCGCGTCGAGCCACCCCAAGGTCGGCTTCGGTGATCCAGCGTCTACGGATAACCTTAGCCATGTTACCTCCTTATTAGAGGTTAACCTCCAACCTATAATAAGACTCTGGTTCATACAAGGTTGTGTGTGCCTGGCGCTGTTGGCCATGAGCGCGCCGCGTGGCGATCACCGGCCCGACTTGGGTGGCCTCAACCGCTCTGCTGGTAGTCGGTCAGGCCATATTCGTGCCAGCCAGGTCTAGTCTTGCTGCGTGGCTGGTCTGGCGGACTACCTAGACCTCACGGTCAGCCAGGCACGGGACCAGTACCGGGCACTGCAGAACCGGCAGCCGGCTCCCGGAGGCAGGCAGGTGACGTTCCTGCCGACGGAGACGCTACTGTGCCTTGCGGCGTCTTTCGTGGTCGATCCCCGCCGCTTCGGGGGGGCCAACATCCACCGGGTGCCCGAGCCAGTACCAGAGCTGGCCGACTATTCTCCCGGTCGCCATCGAGTGTCCTGGAGAAGATGCGCAACCTCAACGGTTCCCGCCCCCATGGCGGCAAGTGGGATGTCCTGGCCGGGGCGGCGCTCCGTGACGACCCGGCCCGCTTCAGCCACCTCTATCGAATCCTCCTTCATGCGGCCCGCGCTGAGGGCATCGACCGTAACCGGCTGTCCGACTTCCTGGGCTTGGAGAACGGCGGCGAGCTGGCACTACTCGGCCAGGAGGAACTCGACTTCTCTGTGGTCGAGGAAGCGATGCGCCAAGTGATCAACCGCATCAAAGTCAGCGGCGACTGGGAGGAACGCGAGACTGAGCAGATCGTGCTCGGCGCGGTCCGGGTCGGGCAGCATGTGTTCGCCCGAAACGTGCTCGCCAACTGCGGCAACCAGTGTGTGTTCTGTGGATTCAGCCCTGCGGAGTTCGGCGGCAAGAAGCTGCTGCTGGCCGGGCACATCAAACCCTGGAAAGACAGCGCCCCGAGCGAGCGTCGCGATCTGCGGAACGGACTGGCCGCTTGCCCGGCTCACGACGTCGCGTTCGACACCGGCATGATCACCGTCAATGGCGGTCTGCGCATCCATCTCACCTCCTCTCTTGCCGACGCCGTCCGGGCCGACCCACTCACAAGGCAGTTTTACGGGCAGCCACCGCTGCGGCAGACCCTGCTGCTCCCCGCCACCGCGCAGCCGCCTGCCCGCAAGTACCTCGACTGGCATCGCGAGAGGATCTTCGGCCGTTGAGCCAGTCTCGATGCATGGGGCACGTCGTGACCCAACGGACACTCGGCGGGCAAGCAAGAATCTCAGCAAGCGTGTTCTGGACGGGCCCAGGCCGCGAGCTATTCCGGCGCCACGGCGTGCCCGTTGGCCCCGACAGGCCTGGCAGAGATGCTGGAGTATGTGCCAGAGACGGACGTGCCGAGGAGCGCCAACACGGCAATAACGCGAATGGCCCGCCCTCTTGGGTCAGGCCAGGTCGAACTGCCCTGCCTTCACCTGGCGGGTGAACTCTGCCCAATCGGCAACGGGGAAGGCGAGTTCAGGGCCGTCGGGGTCTTTGGAGTCGCGGACGGCAATGAGGGCGGGGTGGGGGTGTGCGATCTCGACGCAGCCGCCGCCGTTGTTGCCGCTGTAGGTGGCCTTGCGCCATGTCAGGTGGCTGAGGTCCATGACTTGGCTGCTTCTTCCAGGAGTGCCAGGGAGGCGGCCCGGGACTCCGCCTCGCACCTCAGGGTATCCCAGGTCAGATCGAGTGATTCGACGTCTTTGCGCTCCCTGACCGGCTGGCCGCGCAGCTGTCCTTCCTGGTAGCCGACGCTCGGCTCCTCCTCGAAGTCGGCGATGGCGAACCCGCCGCCGTTGAGCCCGGTGTGGGCGCCCACCGCTGCGCTGATGACCTCGATCACGATGGTGGGCTGGCGTGCTGCCTCGATCAGCTGGTTGACCTGGTCCAGCATCACCGGTGGGCCTCCGACCGGGCGGCGCAGCGCCCACTCGTCCACGATTACCCACAGCGACGGTGGGCTGTCGCGGGCCAGCACCTCCTGCCGCCGCAGACGACCCGCTACCCGCTCCTCAACCGCCTCCGCAGTTATCCCGAACCGGGTGCGGAACACCGCCCGCGCATAGTCCTCGGTCTGCAGCAGCCCGGGGACCAGGTTCGGCTCGTACCAGCGCAGCCGCCGCGCCCGGGCTTCTTTCTCGGGCCAGTCCTGGAACCAGTCGGGGTAGGCCTGGTAGGTCATCCCGTCCTCGAACTGCTCCCACAACTGGCTCAGCGCCCCGTTGGTGTTCAACTCAGCGACGCCGTCTACGTCAGCCGTGGTCTGCCGGGTGGGGACACGCCAGCCGTTCTCATACGCCGCGATGGTCTTGCCCGACACATGAGCCAGCGTGCCGAGCTGGTCTTGAGTTAACCCGGCCTTGAGCCGGTAGTAGCGCAGCATCGCGCCGAACACCGCACGAGGCGTACCCGCCGGGGTTGGCTCCTGCGACGACATCCCTGGCCTCCTCCTACACCACCCCTACACGAGGGGGCCAGCCCCCACACGGCGGCCGTAGGTGGCTACACCTGCACTGTTCGGCGTGGCCCCGTTCCCAACAGTAGCGGCGCTCAACCAAGCTAGGCAGAGCTATCATGTCTACGCGGAGGTCGCCATGCCAGCCCCCAACCCCAGTGATCGCACGGCCTGCGCCGCGCTGGAGCAACTCGCCGCCTACCTCGGTCCCCGCGACTACGCGACCGTTCTCCTCAGCGGGGACGACTGCGCCACCTGCCTGACCGTCACCAGCCGCCCTACCCGGCTGTCCATCGACGTGTACGTGCACGAGGGCTGGTACTGCTCCGTGCCACCCGCCCAGATTGCCCGCATCACCAACCCAGCCGCAGCCGCCCGTCACATCGCAGCCACCCTCGGCGGCACCACCGCCGCCACACTCACCCGCTGACCCAGCCCCTGAACCAGCACAAGCCAGGCCCGAGACCGCCCAAATGACAGACCACCACGACGAACCAGCCGCACCCGCCACCCGTGAGCCAGGCCGCACCGGACACCGCCCCGCCCGGCCAATCACCGCACTCACAGACCCCACCGTGCTGGCCTTAGTCCTCACCGGCCTGCACCACCTGCCTGACAACGCACCGCCGCAACAGTTACCGGCTAACACAAACCACCCGTAGGGGCCAGACTCCTACGGGGGGGCCGGGTTACGGGAGACGAGCGAGATACATGGGCCAGGCCACCACCGCGTACCCAGCACGCCGCGCCGACGCGACAATGTGCGGCTCAGCTGAGACAACAACCTCTCAGCCGACGGACTCGCTGCGGCCGGGGCCATGGGACACCGGCCGCATCTGCCAGTTCGGCTCACCAGACACAAGCTCAACGAAATGCATGGTGCCGGGTTGGCCCGCGTTGGTGCCGAACCATGACCGCAGCAAGTCGCCAAGGCTGTTGCCCTGATCCCCCGCACGATGAGCGACGTTCAAGGCGATCTTGGCGAAATTGCCGGTGTAGACCACGTCGTTGGCGACGAACGGCGTCTCGCCTTCCGGCAGTTGCGGGTTGCGGTCGCGGTTGAGCATGAGGATCGGCCGCCCGCTCGCCTGGATCACCTTGAGCCTGAAGGCCTCCTCCAGCGGACTGCTGACCTTGGCAAATAGGTAGCGGGCGAGCCGGTAGTCGACGAGCTCCTCCACCATGGCGTCGAACGTTTCGCCCATGTCGTTAGCGACATGGAACGTTGGGAGGAACCTACGGCCGTCGATGCGGAACAAGCCGGTCGAAGTGCCGCGCAACCTGCCACCCCAGGCTGACAGCGGCCAGTTCAGCCAGTAGTCGCGCCAGGTGTCAGCGGCCACTGCCGCCGGATCAGGCATCTCCCGCGACCTGGTGTCGTTCAGCAGCCGTGGATCCCCCGTGACGATGCGGTGCGCAGTCCAGGCGATCTCGGCGATGTCCGCGCCGGTACGGAGTGCATTCATCCGCAGCAGTGCCTGAAGCGTCACGAGTTTGTACGACTTGGTGATCGGCTCCTTTTAGATCCCATCGAGCACATCGGTGTGGCGTCGTACCACCTCTCGTTCCGGTTCAGTCAAGAGGTCCACATCGTCGAGGAACGCGAACCAATGCCCATGCTGGGCGCGGGCCGACGAGGGGTTGTACCCGGCTTCGTAGGCTTGGATCGCAGTCGGCCGGTGGCCGCGCTCGTCGGCATAGGAACGGCAGTAGTCCTCCAGCGCCGAGCGCGCCCCCACTCTGGCGACGGCACGCAGGACGTCGACGAGTTCGACGTCGTAGTTGGCCGAACAGCCCGGTGGGAGGCCGAAGTTACCGGTCCTCATCGCTCGCAGCACCTTCTCAGTGCTTGCTTTCTGGCCAGTGCCTAGGGTGAGCAGGATCCGCGGCTTGATCAGGAAGCTGCGGTGGTTGCCGATGAAGTCGATCACCGTCAGGGCGTCTTTGCCATCGCTGCGCCGTAGGCCGCGGCCCAACTGCTGGAGGAATACGACCGGGGACTCGGTCGGGCGCAGCATCAGGACCGTGTCGATCTCCGGTACGTCGATGCCTTCGTTGAACACGTCCACTGTGCAGATGACCTGCAGTTCACCTGCGCGGAGCTGCTCCACCGACCCTGTGCGCGGCGCGCTTGTGGCTCCGCTGTGGACGGCCACTGCCGCGACCCCGTTGCGGCGGAAGAACTCTGCCATGAAGTTGGCATGGCTGACGCTGACACAGAACGCGATCGTCTGGCCCCCACCCTTGTTACGCCAGACGTCGAGGGCATGCTGAGCGCGGTCTTGCGTTTCCACGGCCTCCGTCAAGGTCGTGGTGTCGAACTTGCCACTGCGCCAGGGGATCCGCGTGTAGTCAACGTCGTCGGCGATCCCGAAGTAGTGGAACGGGCTCAGATCGCCCTGCTCGATGCCATCGGTGAGCGGGCACTCGTACACCAGGTTGTCCGAGCACAGCGCGAGAAGGTCGGCGCCGTCCATGCGGTTGGGGGTAGCGGTGAGGCCCAGCAGGAATCCGGGCTGGAAGTGGTCAATCACCCGGCGGTAGCTGGAGGCTTCTGCGTGGTGGAACTCATCGATGACTACATAGTCGAACCGGTCCGGCGCAAAACGATCGAGGTTCCTGGCGAGGGCCTGGACGCCCGCGAACACCATCCGGGCATCCGGCCTTTTTTCTCCGCCGTGGTAGAGACCCAAGTCCGCAATGGGTTGGACCCGGCGGAACACGTCCAGGGACTGCCGCAGGATCTCCTCACGATGGGCCACGAACAGCACTCGGCGGAACTGCGGCCGGGCAGTGTCGAACGCGGCCAGCCACGTCTTGCCCAAGCCGGTCGCCATCACGACCAGGCCGCGGCGATAGCCGTCCAGCCGTGTCTGCTCAAGGGCCACCAGCGCGTCCCGCTGTACGGGCCGCGGGCTGGGCGGCACTGCGGGCGGCTCAGCCACGACGCCCGCGGTGTGTGCTCCGGGCTGCCAGCGCTGACGGTAGTCGGCGAGCAGCCCATGAGTCAGTGGCTGGCTCCGCTGGTCGGACCAGAGCCGTTCGAAAGCAGTTAGCAGGGGAGCGGCCTGGTCAGTTCCCACCGCCCACTCGATACCTCCCGCGATACCAGACGCGCTGAGGTTGTTGCTGCCGACGAAGGTCTCCGCCGCCATACCGTCGGCAGACCAGAAGAGGTATGCCTTGGGATGGAAGCTCGTTGCCGGATCCTGGAATACCCGGGTGGCCATCTCCTCTGGCCGCTGCTCGGCCAGGTCGAGCAACCGGGCCAGGGCGTCTGCGTCGGTGACAGTGAGATAGTCCGTGGTCAGCACCCTGACCTTGGCCCCGCGGTCCAGCGCGTCCAGCAGACCGCCATGGACCAGTGCAAGCCCAGACTTCATGACGAAGCTGACCAACAGGTCCACGCGGTCGAACCGCCTATCGCGCAAACACCTCAGCAGGTCGTCACGCAACAACCGGCCCTGTCCGTCGACCAGCGCATGAGGCATCGCTGCGGGCTGCAAGTAGTTGCCCTTGCCAGGTATGACATGGCGGACGCCGCCGCGAGGGTCT
This sequence comes from Streptosporangiaceae bacterium, assembly GCA_035946955.1. Lineage (GTDB taxonomy): Bacteria > Actinomycetota > Actinomycetes > Streptosporangiales > Streptosporangiaceae > DASYYE01. The sequence continues at coordinate 10,645 of DASYYE010000437.1, forward strand.
GGCGCGTCACCGCGGTAGCGAGGGATGACATGGACATGCAGATGCCCGATGGTCTGGCCAGCAGCTATGCCAGAGTTGAATCCGATGTTGTAACCGTCGGGGTGCCGTTCGTCATCGAGTTGGCGCTTGACCAGGTCGACCAGGGCCAGGATGTCGGCTCGCTCCTTGTCCGTGGCCTCCCACCAGGTGGCGATCACTCGCCGTGGGATGACCAGCGCGTGCCCGGGGCTGACCGGAAAACGGTCCGCAACGACGAACCCGGAATCATTCGCCGCGAGCCACTCCGATGCCGGAACCGCCAGGAATGGCGAGTCACCGCTGGACATCCGGGCTCCCGTTCCGGTTCGGAGCGGACCGCTGCTGCACGCCGTCCGCACTGCCTAGACGTTCATACCACGCACCGTGTCACGATGACCTGGAGCGAATCTCCTGCGCAGGGCACCCCGGGGAAAGTCGTGGTGCGCCGGGCCGGCGCCGCTCCAGCGGCTGACCTCCGGGGTCGAAGCAGCGATCGGCTCATGAGCCGGTCAGGCAAGTTCCTACCGGCGCTCATTCCGTAGCTGGTGCTAGGCTGCTTGGCCTGGGATGAGATGGGGAAATGGCCGCAGAAAGGGTCCGGTTTTCCGTCCTAGGCCCGGTGCGCGCGTGGCGCGGGAACGACGAGTTGGGGCTGGGGTGGCCGAAACAGCGTGCCGTCTTGGCGGTGCTTTTACTCAACGCTAACCGGGTCGTGACACGAAACGCGATGATCGACGCGGTGTGGGGGGATGAGCCGCCCACTAGTGCGGTGAACGTCGTCCATACCTACGTGTCCAGGTTGCGGCAGATCCTCGAACCAGGCCGGGGTCCGCGGCAGACCTCGGGGCTGCTAGCGGCCGAGGCATCCGGGTATGTCCTGCGGCTCAGCGATCAGCAGCTCGACCTGGCTGAGTTCGAGATACTCCTTGACCAGGCCCGGGCCTCTCGCGACACAGACGACCTCGCGGCAGCCGTGCGTGCCTATGCTGCTGCGCTGGCGTTGTGGAACGGGCCGCCGCTGGCCGGCATTCCCGGCCCACTGGCCGCCACTGAGCAGGCCCGCATCGAAGAACTGCACGTGGCCGCGATCGAGGACCGTGCCGAGGCCATGCTCGGTCTCGGCGGACACCGTGAGCTAGTCGGCGAGCTCGCGGCTCTCGCCACCGCGCACCCGCTGCGGGAACGGAC
>DASYYE010000438.1:0-14120 GCA_035946955.1 Streptosporangiaceae bacterium
GTGGCCGGTCGGCACGCCTAATGCGGCATCTCCCAGCACCCCACCCGATGGCGGGAGCATTGTGGCGCCAGGCGCCGCCTGCCGCGGGCCGAGGCGCCTGTCCAAGACCAGCAGGTCTGCCGCGGGCAGGCGTTCATAGTCGGCCATATCGAGCAGGCCATGGACGTCGGGCGAGTTGTAGGTCGCAGTGAGCAGGGCTAGCAGGTGCGGAGTCGGCTTGCGGCCCGAGGGTTTCTCACCGGGCCCCGGCCACTGTTCATACTCGGACAAGTGGGCGCCGGTCATCGTGGCCCGGCCGTGACGGTCCAGGCCGAGCGCGGCTGCGGTCGCATTGATCTGGTCAGCGGCCTGGTTGAGGCTCCACCCATAGGCCAGCCGCCATGCCGCCCGGGGACGCAGCCGGTAGCGGCAGGCGAACTCCTGGGCGATCTTGTCGTAACCGAGTCCCAGCGCCCGCATCCGCTCCCGCAGCGCCGCTTGCTCGGTTCGCAGGCCGCCCCTGGCGCTGGGCATATTCACTCCACTGTCTTTCCGGCGGACCTCTGCACCATCTTCCTGACCGCGTTCCTCACTCTTGCTTATCGCCGGGTACCGGCCGGCGTCTAGACCTGCGGCACCTGACACCCCGCAGGCAGCCTGGCACACGCTGCCCAGTTCGGTCACTCCCAGGGGTGGGAGTGATTCATGCGACGGCCCACTCTGGCAGGGCCGGGCGCCAGCAGGTGGACCTCTCCCAGCGCGGGGAGTGAACCTCGCCTGGCCGGGCGGCCAGGCTGGTTGGGAGCCCGCAGCCCTGACCTAGCCGTACTGCCGGGAGGGATTCCATGACCAGCCCACGCTCACGCAGCGCCCTTTTGCCCGCGCCCTCAGTGCCGTCACCGGGCGGCGCCCGCCAGTCAGGCGGCCCGGTTGTGTTCACGGCAGGCCACCACTTCTCCCTCGTGGTCGGCACCACCCCCCCTAGGGGCGCTAGCCGAGACAGCGACGGCGCCGCTGTCGGTAATCGTCCAGATCACCAAACGGTGTGACTTCGACTGCGGGTTCTGTTCAGAGACCCTTCAGATGGCCGACCCCACGCTGGAGCAGCTCGACACCGTCCGTGCCCACCTTTCCGGGGTGCAGCGGGTGTTCCTGTCCGGAGGGGAGCCTTTGCTGCGCCGGGGACCTGCCCGAGATCGTGGAAATGTACTCCGGGTTCATCATCGGTCTGCCGACCAACGCGACCCGGGGCATCGTCATGGCGCCACGGCTGGCTGGGAAGGTGGGATTCGTCAACGTCGGCTTCGACGGGCCCCGGGCCACGTTCGCCCGGGTCCGCGGTGACTACGACAAGGCGATGGCAGGAATACGGGCTTTCGCCGAGGCGGGGCTGCCGATCTCACTTTCGGCTGTGGTGTTGCGTTCCACCGTTCACGCGCTCGGCTATCTGTACCAGATCGCGGATGTGCTGGACGCGGGCAAGCTGAAACTGATCTTGCCGCTGCGTAAGGGCAACGCGCTGAGGCTGCCGGAACGGGAGTTCATCACCGTGGAGGAGGCCCAGCAGACGTTTGAGCGGCTGACCGAACTCCGTGCCACCCACGACTGGCGGCCAGCGGTGCGGATGACCCCATGGACGGCGGCCACCGAAGGACACATGATCGTCGTAGAGCCGGACGGCAACGCGCAGGCGTGGCCTGTCTATGACCAGCCCGACCTGTTCCTCCCCCTGGGCAACCTGCTCGAAGAACCCGTCACCACGATCTGGGGCCGCTACCCGTTCAAGGCCAACCATTACGCCAAGTACCTCGGCGCCACCATCCTCGCGGCAGGCCGCGCCAGCCAGTGATGCGGACCTACACCAACCTGGCCTGGCCCGATGACCCCTACCGGACCGGGCAGCAGCCCTACCCCCGGCCCACGCCCCGGCTGGCCGCGTTCGCGATGGGACAGACCACCGGCAGCAGCCTCCCGGAAGCTCAGGCGGCGGCTGTGGTGTACCTGCCGTTGCACCGCCCCCGGTCGGTGGCCATCACAACCTAGAGTGTGTCGTTCGGGTTCCGCGCGGCCAGCACGCGAGACCGGGACGAGGGTCCGGAGCTGGTCCGGCTGACCGACCTTTACCTGCTGCACGCCTTCCGCCAGGCGGCAGTGCTCACCGGGCACCTGCTGGCTGCCGACCTCGCCATCCTCCAAGCGCTGTCGGGAACCACCGTGACACGCGGCATCGACGCGGTGCGACGAGGATGGGATGGCCGCAGCACACCCGCCATGGGAAAGGCGGCGATGGTGGACTGCGGCCTCGACCTGCCGGGGGCACCGTCACTCGCGGATGCGTGCGAACAGGCACACATCACCACGAGCGCTTGCGGGCAGAGCACCCAGACGCAGGAGCGAGTAGCGGCCCAGGCCGTGCAACGGGCGCTGACCATCGGCCTGGTGTGCGCCCGGCACCTTGGGCGTTACACCTGGGAACAGGCCGTCGACGTCAATGAGATCATGGCCGCGACCGCATGGGACTGCTTCGCACCACGTGCGAGTACGCCGACGGGGGGAGACCACGGTGCTGCGTGACTGCGCGGTCCTGGCCATTGAAGGCACCCATGCCTCAGGCAAGACCACTCTCACCCACGCGCTCGCAGCCCACTACCGCGAGCGGGGAATCCATGTGGGCACCGTGGAGGAGCCCGCCCGGCACAGCCCCTTTATCGAGGAGATCGTCGTCCACGGAAGGGGCACCTTCGACCTCGTGACCGAGGTCGACCTGTTCGCGGCACAGCTGTCAGCACAGCTGCGGGCAGCGCGCCAGCACGCCATGGTTTGTGCGACAAGACCATCGCCAATGTCCTCGCATATACGCGCCTGGTGCTGGAAGCCTCGCCACGTGGCCGGACCGCCGAAGCGCTCGCGGCGATGGAGGCTTTCTGCCAGGCGTGGGCCGGAACCTACGACGTGGTGTTCTACTGCTGCGACCGGTTCAGCCAGCACCAGGCCGGCGACCCTTACCGCGCCAAAGTCCTGGAGCTGCAGCCAGCCACAGACCGGGTCGTCCGCTCCACCTGCGCCAGCGTTGGCCAGCGCATCATCGACCTGCCCCCTAACATGACCACCGCCCAGCGTGTCCAATGGATCGCTGAACGCGTCGACAAACTCGGTATCACGAGGAGAAACAGCCGTGAACAGCCCGCCCGGCGGGGAACGCGCCACCAACCACGATGAAAGCCAGGCCCCCGGGCTGCCACACGCCCTGGTCACGTCTGGAGACGAATGCCCAACCGAACAGGCTCGGCCGACTTCATAGCCGACTCGCTGGTGGCCACCTCGGCCGGCGGCTGGTTATGACTCTTCCCGCCGCCCACAGCCAACCATCATGGAACAGCATGGGAGCGACCATGTGGGATGACATCAAGCGCTTGCATGAGTTCCACGGCGAGCTGCCACTGGAAGTCCGGCTCCTGAAACTCACCGAAGAAGTCGGCGAGGCGGCCGAAGCACTGATAGGAGCCCGCGGCCTCAACCCCCGCAAGGGCGTTTGCCGGACCCAGGCTGACCTCCTGGACGAACTCTGCGACGTCATCATCACCGCAGCGATAGCGATGAGTGCCATCACCGATGGCGGGGCGGACCAAGCCCGCGTCCACCTCGAACAGCGGCTGGCGGTTGTGACAGCCCGCGCAGGGCTCTGACCACAGCCCTGCTACCCCCTTGGCCGCCTGCGCGGGAGTCTTGGGCGCCGCCACATCGGGTACATCGCGGGGCCGCCGGGCAGTTCGATGGGGTATCCGCAATCACGGTAGCCGTGGGCGAGGTAGAGGTCGCGGGTGCGCTGCCCGGATGCCTCCAGGTAGGCCGGTGTGCCATCGGCGTCGAGTGCGGCGTGGTGGGCGTCCAGGAGGGCGGTGCCGATGCGCTGGGCTTGGTGGTCTGGGTGGACGGCCAGGATCGCCAGGTGATGGTGCGGGATACCGGTGGGATGGTGCCCATCTAGCGCCGTGTCGAACGCCTGGAACCGGGCGGTCCAGGGGCTGGTGGCAGCGGCCAGCCTGGTGACGTAGCCCGGGTCGGGCGCTGGTGGCCCGTCACCGAGCGGCAGCCACAGCGCCACCCCGGTGCGGCCTGGGTTGGTATAGGCGATTCCCTGCTCCAGGGCGTGCTCGACGTAGATGCGGAAGTACCCGGGGAACACCCGGCGGCGGTCGTCGGTGTCGGTGACCAGCCACAGGGACGGGGCCAGGTCGTGGAAGGCAGCAGCGATGACATGGCTGAGCGTGTCGGTGTCTGCGGGAGTCGCGGGGACCACGTGGCAGGTGCCGACGGCGGGTGCTGGCTGGCTGTTCATGGCCGGGTTCCTTGCGTGGCGTGGGTGTGCGGGCGGGTGACGGCGTGGGCGCCGAGCCCGATCGCTGCGTATACCTGCGGCCGGCGGGCTTTGAGTGTCAGGCCCCAGGTGAGGCCGAGGATGGCGATGGCGGGGTAGCTGGCGGGCAGCGCCCACGCGGCGGTGGCGCCGGGTGGGACGCCGAGCAGGGTGGCGTAGTGCCACACGGCGAGCACGATTATCCCCGTGAGCAGGATGGCGGCGGTGGCGGGTGCGGTGAGCCGCTGCCAGGTGTTCTCGCCGCGGGGGTCGCGGGCGAAGAACGCCACGACCGCGACAGCGGTCAGGGCGAGCAGGAGGAGGATGCCGAACCCGCCGGTGGTGCCCAGCCAGAAGAAGAGCTGGGTCATCGGGTTCCACCCGGCGAGGGCGTAGGCACCGATGACCGCCAGGGCGGTGACGCTTTGGGCCAGCGAGGCGGCCTTGGGAATGTTGTTGGCCCCGGTGCGCCCCAGCGCGGCGGGCAGCACGTTCTCCCGGCCGAGTGCGAACACGTAACGCCACACACAGTTATGGAAGGAAAGCGCGGCGGCGAACAGCGAGGTCAGGAATAGCCACTGCGCGGCCAGGCCCAGGGTAGTGCCGCCACCGAGGGCGAACAGTATCCCGGGGCCTTGCCGGGTCGCGGCGGCCACCACATGGTGGGTGCCGGTGTGGGCGGCCATCGCCCACGCCACCCCGGCGTACACGACGGCGATCATGCCCAGCGCCAGGTAGGTGGCCACCGGGATGGTGCGGCGCGGGTGGCGGGCTTCTTCGGCCAGCACCGGCGCCTGCTCAAACCCGACGAACCCGAGGACCGCCACCACCGCCAGCACCCCGAACGTGCCGAACCCCGCCGAGCCCAGCGCCGCCGGGGACAAGGTGGCGAAGCTGAGGTGACCGCCCGCCGGGTGCGCCAGCCCTCCTACTGTCTCGGCGAGGATGACGGTGATCTCGGCGCACAGCAGCACGCCGAGCACCCGTCCGGTGATGTCGACCCGGGCCAGGCCCAGCACGGTCACCACCGCCCACGCACCCAGCGCCCACACCCACCACGGGGCATGCACCCCCAGGTGAGCGGCGGCGTCGCTGGCCGCAGCGGGCCCGAGCGCGCCGTACAGGCCCACCTGCAGAAAGCTGTACGCCAGCAACGCCACCAGCGCGGCAGCCACACCGGTCGTGCGGCCGAGACCGTGGGCAACGAAGGCGTAGAAGGCGCCAGCGTTCTTGATGTGGCGGGTCATCGCCACATACCCCGTGGCGAACACCGCCAGGATGACCGCGATCACCAGGAACGCGGCGGGGATGCCTGTTAACCCGGTCGTCGCATAAGCGGTGGGGATGACCCCGGCCGCGACCGTCAGGGGAGCGACCCCGGCGAGCACGAAGAACAACACGGCGGGCACGCCGAGGCGGTCACGAGCCAGCGCCGAACTCACGCTGCCTGGCTTGTGCTGGGCCGTCTGGGTTCTGGACATAGCAAGCCTCCTTCGGCTACTCGGACTACACACGGCATGTCAGACCCGGTGGGACAGCAACGCGCTGTCCACCGCGGCCTGGGTCTCGGCGATCAGCTCCCGCAGCCCCGGGTCAAGCCACTGGAGGGCCGCGCCGAGACGCTGGTCTGCGTCTGGCGGCAGGTACAGCCACAACTGGTGGCCCAGCCCGCACGCCACCGCCAGCCCGGCCAGCGCCAAGTGCCGGGCGGCCTCCAGCCCAGGCAACCCGGACGGCCTGAGCACGGCGCCGATGCGGGTTAGCGGCGCAAACGCGCAGTCGGCATCCACGGGAACCCACCGCTCCCCCCGCCAGCAACGTTCGTGGGTCAAATAGCCTGCCCACTCCAGCCGGCGGGCCACGTCGCGGGCGGCGGTCTGGCCCAGGAACGCCAGCCAGTCCCGGACGGGGAGCGGCTCCGGTTCGCTCGCGACGCGGCGGGCCACCAACCCCGACACGTCATCCCCTGGCATTAGGCCGCCGGCAGCCACCACCGAGCCACGTCCCACGCGAATGGCCTCTGCCATCAGCAGTTCCGCGAGTAACCCGGCGGCCAGTCCCTGGCCGAGGGCGCGGGGCTGGAGGTGCGGCTTACCGGTGGCTTCATGGTGGGCCAGCAGGTACAGGTCATCGGCGAGCCGCCCGGTCCCGCCCAGCCCGGTCACCTCCCCCGCCCCCCTGCGCGAGGGACGCCCGATCGCGCCTCATCCCCCACGCACTGCGGCGACCGCCCGCTGTGCCCTGGGGGGAGTTCACCCAACACAGCGACAACCGTGCGCCCACGCGCGTCGTCGTGCCATCCCAGTCGGCTGGCGAGGCTGGCTGCCAGGTACAGGCCGTGTCCGTTCTCGATCGGCTCGCCACACCCGGCTGGGTGGCGGATGGCGGGCTCGCTGATCGATCCCTGGTCGGTCACCGCGATCCGCACACCCAGCCGCCAGCGGCTGACCTGGACAGTGACAAGCCCCCCGGGCCGGCCGGAAACGGTGTGGCACAGCGCATTCGTGAAGAGTTCCGAGAGCACCACCATGGCGTCGTCAAGCAGAGGCGAGCCCTTGAGCAGACCCGCAACGAACCGGCGCGCAGTGCGCACCTGCCCAGGTGTGCCTGGGAAGACCTGCGCCCACGATGGCACGAAGCGGCAGTACCCTCCCCCTCCGGTGCCCATGACGTCAGGCCACCACGAGGCGCGCGGCAAAGAGGGACCGCCAAGGTGTGGCTGGCTCAACGTTCACCCCGCCCCAAGCGCCGTCGCGGCCAGGTGCGCGCTCTCGCACGGCCACAGGCCGCCGCAGCACACACAGAGGCTGCCCGCATGGACGTGGTCACTCAGGACACTGACAGCGGTCGACCGCAGCCGGTCTAATGCCGCGTTGCCCCCGCCGGTGCCTGGGCCCGATCCCCGATCGGCTTCCTCACTGGTCTGGTATCCGGGCAACGCCGGCCGGACCTCACGCGGGGCAGGACCGCCAGGGCACATCGACCGACGGCGGGGATCGTCAGACATGGCGCTCCTTGCGAAACGGTGCGGAGAGGCTGTTGGTGATCCTGACAATCTGAGATCGCGAAGCCACTCCCCGCAGTGGGAGAAAAGTAGTTCCCTCGTCACGCACGGCGCTGCAATCCGCGGACACCGCAGACGGCGGAATGCGTCTCACCACCGCGAACTGCTGACCGGTTGCGGAGTGGGCACCGAGCCCGAGAGCGGCGCAGACCCGTGGGCGGCGGGCGGGGGCACACACACGGGGCTCATACCGGGCCGAGGCGCTGCCAGGTGCGGGCTGCATTGGTTGCCCTTCTCGTGCGTGGTTTATCGGGCACGAGCAGTCAACGCCGGTCCCGGCGTAACCTGAAGACGTTGCCCCGTTGCCCACGACGCGGGCAACGGGGCAGACGTGAGTGGGCACACGTGGCATGAGTGACTTCGGAGACGAACTAGGCCGGCTCTGCCGGGCACGCGGCGTGTCGCTGCATGCGCTGGCCCGCCAGTCGCACTACGACGTGGGCTACCTGTCCAAGGTGGCCAACGGGCACAAACGGGGCTCCCGCGACCTGGCTGCGGCGCTGGATACACACCTCAGCGCGGAAGGCGCCCTCCTGGCGGCCTGGGAGAATTCCGCGTCCCCAGCCACCCGAATGACGTCGCCGACAGCGTGGCCCAGGTTGCCCAGGCAATCACCGTCTCGGCGCCTTGCCGGCCAACCTGTGAGCGCGGGTGCTGCGATGGCCCTGCCTGGCTTGCAGTTAGTACCCGCCACCGCGACCTCGCAGGCAGGTGGCGGCTCCGACCTGGCTGCCATGCATGGGTTCCGGTGCGCCGACCGGCAAGTAGGCGGCGGTCACCTCTATGCCACCGTCCTGTGTTACCTGCACACGGCGGTGGCACCCCGCCTCTTCAGCCCGGACGGCGGTGGGGCTGAAGGAAACAGCCTCACTGCGGCGGGTGCCCTGACCGAGATGGCCGGGTGGATGGCGCATGACGCGGGGTGTGACGAAGCCGCCGGCCAGCACTTCCACCGCTCATTCGGGCTGGCCACCGCTGGCGGCGACCACCAGCTCACCGCCCATGTCCTGGGCAGCATGAGCCACCTGGCGCTGCACCGGGACGAGCCAGCCAGGGCAATCAGCCTCGCCCGCCAGGGGCAAGAGGTGTTGGCCCAGGCACCACCGAACCCAGGTCTGGGGGCCCGGCTGCTGGCGCTAGAGGCCCGCGGGCTGGCCGCGCTGCCACAGCCTGAGCCCGCTGCCTGCGCCAGGGTCCTGCTGCGGGCCGAGCAGGCACTGGACCAGGACCATACCGAGCCTTCGCCGTGGACCAGCCGGTTCGACGAGGGCTCACTCGCCAGTGAGGCGGCCCGCAGCCTGCGCCAACTCGGCCAGTACGAGGCCGCTGCCCGGCACGCGCAGCGCATCATCGAGCTGCGTCCCGGCAGCCATGCACGGAGCCGCGCGTTCGGGCAGCTCCTGCTCGCCAGCGTCCTCGTCGCGCAAGGTGAGCCAGAAGCAGCCTGCGCCGCAGCGCGGCAGGCACTCGATGCCACGCAGACACTCAGCTCCTACCTGGTCGTCCAGCAGGTCCGCGAGCTGGCCAACCTGCTGCAGCCCTATCATGCGTGCAGCGCCGTCGCGGACTTCCTCACCGCCGCCCGTGCCGCGCTGAGTGAACGCCTCTGGCTCTATTCCTGGCTGGGCGCCAACGAGGGCAACAGCACATACACAGCCTCTGCGGAGCCGGCCCCGTGAACACCGACCCACCGCTGTACGAACGCGACCCGCAGGCATGGCAAGCACACCTGGCCGAAGGCAACGCCACCCAGCCACGCAAACGAGTCGGCGCCGACATCCTGCTCCGCGACACCCACGGCCGGATCTTGCTGGTCGACCCCGACTACAAGCCGGACTGGGATCTGCCAGGTGGGATGAGCGAAGCGAACGAGCCACCCACTGACACCGTCCGCCGCGAGGTCAAGGAAGAACTCGGCTTGGAGGTCCAGACGGGTGCGCTGCTCTGCCTGGACTGGGTGTCACCCCACGGGCCATGGGACGACTCACTCATGTTCATCTTCGACGGCGGCGTCCTCAGCGACGAACAAGCCACCCGCCTCACCCCCACCGACGGCGAACTGGCAGCCTTCGAGTTCTGCACCGAAGAACAAGCAGCCAAACGGCTCCGCCCCTACATGTCGAGACGGCTCAGTGCGGCGCTCGACGCACTGCACAAGGGGCAGACCGCCTACCTGCAAGACGGCTGGCCTGCACAACCATTCCACGTGGATGGGGCGAGCCAACCGGCACCCGGCTAGCGCCGCTGACAAACCACCACGTGTCACGCTGACTTCGAAAGCTGAAACACCCTTCAACGCCTCGCGGAGAGGATGCAATCCCGTGTGGCGGCTGACGACGAACGGCGAGGTGAGCCGACTCCTGAGTTCCGGGTTGCCGCAAGAAGTAGGCTGCGCAGTCTGGCTCGCAGCGTCCGCGTGGTCTCGCCGGTCCCATCCGCCCGGCGCTGTGGCAGATGCTGGATGAGCTGCTGGCCAGTGCGTTATACGGCCTGGCGTGAAGCCCCACGGACCAGCCGGTGGTTGAGTTCCCACAAGGCATTGCGGTTGGAGTCCCAGCGCAGCGCCCGCGCCGCGTCATCGAATCCGAACCACCGGTACTCGGTGTGCTCGCTAGAGACACTGAGGTCCGTCTGAGCGCCCAGGACCCCGAACGCGTGTTCAGGGATCACCAGGACGTCGGGGCCCCACCGGAAGTCACCGGTCACGTTGACCACCGGGATCGTCGCGGTGGAATCAAGTGCAGTGAAGTCCGCGTCCAGCGGCAGCCCCGCCTCCTCGGCCGTCTCACGCCGGGCAGCCACCAGCGGGGACTCACCCGCCTCGCCGCCGCCAGCGACCCCCTGCCAGTAGCCTGCGTCTGAGCGCTTGAACAGCGCGTACACAAAACCACCGGCGCCGTCGTCCCGATAGGGGAACACGAGAATCTGGAACGCCGCCCGGCCCGTGACCTCATCCACGCTCGCAGCTGCTGTCATGACGACAACCGTATGTTCCCAGCGATCTGAGGTGCCACGCGTCGGCCGTTACCCCACGGCCGGGCATCCGTTGCCCATAAGCAAGCAATAGCCGTCACGGATAAGGACGACGCCGCTCCATAGTTTCCGCAACATCTATCTGCTCACCCAAGGAGCCTGACCGATTGACCTGGGATATGACATTCCGGGGCCTGCCCGGAATCCCCCTCGTTCAGCCCGGAGATGACCTGCCGGCCATCATCGCGAAAGCGGCCGAGGACGACGGGCTGACGTTCACCGACGGCGACGTCGTCGTCGTGGCGCAGAAGATCGTCTCCAAGGCCGAAGGGCGCACCGTGCGCCTGGCCGACGTCCACCCAAGCCAGCAGGCAGAAGACCTCGCCCGCCGTACCGGACGTGACGCCCGGCTGTGTCAGCTCTACCTGGACGAGTCCAAGGCCATCCTGGACGTCAAAGGCCGCCATGTAGTGACGCTCCACCGGCTCGGCTTCATCGGCACCGGCGCCGGCGTGGACAGGTCCAACGCCGGGGACGCCTCCGACGCCACTGCGGTGCTGCTGCCGCTTCACCCCGACGCCTCGGCACGCCACATCCGCGACCGCCTCCGCGAACTCACCGGCGCGACCCTCGCGGTCATCGTTTCCGACTCCTTCGGCAGTGCCAACCGGGAAGGCGCCTACGGCGCGGCAATTGGCATCGCTGGCATCCGCCACCTCGAAGAACCCGAGGACGAGGCCGACCTGTACGGCACCCCCAGTAGGCCCCTGATGAACAGGGTCGATGAGATCGCCTCCGCCGCGTCCATCCTCATGGGCCAAACCGCCGCCGCCCGGCCCGTCATCCTCGCCCGCGGCGTCCCCTACACCCCTGATGAGAACGCGTCCCTAGCACGGCTCCTTATCGAGCCGACGCTGCCCGAAGCCACTGGCGGGCCGATGGAAACTGACATCACGGTCACCCGATGAACCAGCTCCCTGCGTTGGGCGCGGACAAACTCAGCCTGTCTCTCTCGATCCTGACTTGGGGCCGGCTACCCCGTGACCACGACCTGGAACGCCTCCGCGAGCCGGTCTTCCGCCATCCCGGCACCCACCGTGTTGCCCGCGATGCGCTCACGCAACCAGTCGCGGAGCGTATCTGGGTCCTTGACCTGGCTGACGTGGGCTTGGACGGCCGTTACCTTGCGGTCGAACGTGCTCGTGACGTCCACATAGTGGTTGACCTCCATCTGTGGGCTGTTGAGCAGCCACACCTCCCGTACGGTCCACGGCTCCAGCCCTTCGCTCTCACAAAGGTGAGGGAGGGCGAACCTGTTGCTGGCATCGGGATAGACCGCCTCCAGCGTCGCGGCCCCGGCAGCGAGGTGATCGGGGTGACAGCTGCGGAACCGCTGCCAGTTCCATTCCGGGCTCCACGTCACCACCCGCTCGGGGCGAACCCGCCGGATCTCCCGGACGAGTTCCTCATGCAACTCACGGCGGACGCCGCGCAGCCCTTGCTCGGGAAGACCCAGGAACCGCACGGACTTCACTCCCAAGACCTCAGCCGCGCGCCGCTGCTCAGCCCGGCGGATACCAGGAACCTCATCCCGCAGGACGCTGGGGTCGAACCCACCCCTCTCACCATCGGTCAGCACGCAGTATGAGACCTCGATGCCCCGGTCGGCCCAGCCCGCGACCGTGCCACCGAGCCAAAACTCGGCGTCGTCGGGATGCGCCACCACCACCAAGACCCGTGCCACCTGATTGTCCGGCAGAACCGGCACCGTCAACCCTGCAGCCGGGCTCTGAGCGATCTCCGTCACCACGCTCCTCACCGCTCATCCGGCCGACCTCACGGGTGGGTCGCGATCGTTACCTGCAAGCCATAGGAGAGCAGAACCGGCCGGCCTGTCTCTTTGATGGCGTCGAAGACTCGCTGGGCGATGGCCAGCTGGCGGTCTTCGTCGCGGCCGGTGTCCTGCACGCTGACCCAGTACCGGTACCGCGAGACCGGCAGGTCCACGTCGTCCTCGAACGGGTGGCTGTCGTGGAAGAACACCTGGGTGGGGCCGACCGCCAAGACGGGTACGGGCTCGACGTCCCGGCTGGGCTCAAAGGCGGCGCCGAGCGCGGTAGCGATGACCTCCCGCACCTCGGCAGCCGGGTCGGTGGCGGCGATGAAGACGTCATGGGGGGTCATCTGCTGGCTCCTCCCGCCGGGCGGTCTCGATCACGTACCCGTCACCAAGAATCAGAATTGTCTCGTAGTGGTCGCGGCCCCACGGGCTGCTCAGGAACCGCCGCAGCCCGAGCGCCGCGCCGTCCTCACCTAGGCCGCTGCCCCGGGCGTCCACCACCACGTTCGGCGCCTGGCCTCTCGCGGCCAGCAACTGGTTCTTGATGGTGGCATCCGTCGCGCCCGGCCGGACACTCTTGAACTCCGTCACCCGGTCATCCACCAGCGCGTCCGGCTGCCGGCACCGCAGGCTGTGGTCTTCCGCTAACGCGGTCACCACGGCGCCCCGGCCAGCGAGCGCATCGGCGATCGCCCGCTCGGCAGGCTGGAAGACCCGCGCCCCCTCATCCACCACACCGTCGCCGCGCCGGTCCACTGCTCGGTCCGCCTCAGCGCGCTTGCGCGCATCTGCGGCACCGGAGGTGGCACGATCCGCGAACCCAGCGGAGGACGGGTGGTTCGGGGGAAGTGCATCGAGCCTGGCCCGCAGGTCAGCGGCCAGGGTGGCTTCCTCTTCCGGCCGGTCCAAGGAGCGCAACCTGCATCCTCCCAGGTTCTCGATGTCATTTGGCCGCGCAATGGCACACCAGCAGTATGGCCGACTGAGTGATGGAGGTTCAGGTTCGGCTACCTCATTGCTGACAGAGCTGGCCATGGCACAGCGGCGAATGCGAGTCAATGTCCGCTTGCTCCTTTAGCCTCTTCCTGAAGGCATCTGAGGAGCCGGATTCAGGGTGGCAGAGACCGAACCGCGTGGGGAGCTTTTGGAGCCTCACGCATACGAACTCGCGGAGGCGCTACGGGCGTTCGGCTATGACTTGCCCACCGCGCTCGCCGATCTGATCGACAACAGCGTCGCCGCCCAAGTCCGCACGGTCCGGGTGGAATACTCCTCCGATCCCGGCGAGGCGTGGCTGGCCGTGCTCGATGATGGCCTGCGGATGAGCGAGGTCCGGCTGCGTGAGGCGATGCGCTTCGCGAGCGATCCGGGCCACCTTCGCGCCAAGGGCGACCTCCCCGGGAGTTCACCGAGTCCGTGCCGCCACGACGTGTGCTTATCGGTTTGTCGGATGTAAGCCCGTGCTGGGTATCGCCGTCGTGCTCGCGTCCGCGGGAAAACGAACCCGTTCATAGCGTTGCTGCCACTGCCGTACCGCTGCGCTCATGGGCCGGCAGGCGGGGCAGCGCGGGTCGGGGGCGAGCATGCGAGCCGCGTTACTGACGGCTGTTGGCTTGATGAACTGGAAGGTCACGTTGCTGGCAGCGGGCATGTGCGGCGATACCGGCTGGTCAAGGAGGAGCTTGATGGTTTCGCCGGCGAGCATGGCGCCGGCCAGGACGCTCGTGAATCCGGCCGCGAACCGGGGTGGCGGCTCGGGGACGTCGCGGCGAAGAGCGGCGAGGAGCCGGTCGCCTACTTCGTCGCAGCCGGGCTGGTCGAGCCAGCGGCGGACGGCATGTGTCGGGTTGCGACACGCTGGACGCGTGGGAGGAATGTTCCTTCTCAGTTGGGAGTGTCGTGGGAGC
>DASYYE010000439.1:0-26678 GCA_035946955.1 Streptosporangiaceae bacterium
TATCAACCAGGCTTGGGTGGCTCTGCCCGCCCGCTGGGCCAACCGCACCAGCGGCACCCGGCCGGCCGGCCGACGGCACCATCCGGTCCTCCGAGGCCAGGTGCCTGTGGCCGGCCGGGTGGTGGCCTGTGGCCGCATGGCGCGCCTCTCCCGCGCCCCGGGGGGTGTCGGCGGCGTATGCGGGGGCTGCGTGGCGCGCCGCCCTGACTGTGCGCGCCGTACCTGCCGGGTGGGTAGTAGCCCCTCCTGCACCTGCTGGCCCATCGCCGCGCTGCGACATTCGAGGCTCCTCTCCTGTAGGCATGCGCCCATCCCTTCCTTGGGCAACCCCCATCCCACGCTTAGGTGATGCTTGGCTCAATGTAACTTGCAGGTCACTGAAAGAGAATTGGAGTCTGTGAAATCAATGTTGCGTCGCAGTTAGTTCGCATGCCCAAGTTGCCCCTCATTCCCTCTGCACCTTGCACGTTGCAACTGCAATCGATTGCCTAAGTGGTAGTAAACTGTAGCCTCTTGGTAACCGTCCGTAGGCGTTCACATGCTGGCCTGGCGGTCACGTAGCCTGGACGCCGACATGGACGTGACAACGCAGCCAGCCAGTTTCTATGACGAAGTGGGCGGCGAGGAGACCTTTCAGCGCCTCGTGCACGCCTTTTACCGCGAGGTGCCAAACGACCCGGTGCTGCGCCCGGTGTACCCGAGCAAGGATCTTGCCCTCGCCGAGGAGCACCTGAAGCTGTTCCTGATGCAGTACTGGGGCGGACCACGGACCTACGACGAACGCCGCGGTCACCCGCGCCTGCGCATGCGGCATGTGCACTTCGACATCGGGGAGGCGGAACGGGACGCCTGGCTGGCCCGGATGCGCGCCGCCATGGACGAGGTCGGCCTCGACCCCGCCCATGACGCCCAACTATGGGACTACCTGGTGATGGCGGCGCACAGCCTGGTGAACCGCCCGGCCGAGCCCAGCCGCCCCGACCTCGGCCTCACCCCGTCCTGACCCCGCCCACCATCGGAACGCGGATGCGGCCAACAGCCTTGCTGTCGCATGCTGGCTTAGGACAGGCGGGCAGTGAGGAACTCGCGTTCAGCCGGGGATGGGCCCAGCGCCAGCGCGGTCTGGTAAGCCTCGTCTGCCTCGGTGGTGCGGCCGAGCTTGCGGAGCAGGTCGGCGCGCGCGGCATGCAGCAGGTGCCAGCCTGCGCTGATGCTGTCGCCGGCGAGCTGGTCGAGGATTGCCAGGCCAGCCGCGGGGCCATCGGCCATTGCCACAGCCACGGCGCGGTTGGCGTGGACCACCGGGGAGGGCTCGTAACTGGCCAGCGCCGCGTACAGTGCGGCGATCTGTGCCCAGTCGGTGTCGGCGGCCTGCCTGGCGGCCGCATGGCAGGCGGCGATCGCGGCCTGGACCTGGTAGGGGCCCGGCCGCCGCATGTCCATGGCCCGGTCCAGGAGCTGCGTGCCTTCGGCGATCTTGGCCTGGTCCCACAGCGTGCGGTCCTGGTCTGCCAGCAGGACGATGCGGCCGTCAGCGGCGGCCCGGGCCGGCCGCCTGGCATCGGTCAGCAGCATCATCGCCAGCAGGCCGAGCACTTCGGGGTTGCTGGGGCACAGGGTGGCCAGCAGGCGCCCCAGCCTGACCGCTTCATCGCACAGCTCGCCGGTGACCACGCCAGGCCCGGCACTGGCCTGGTGGCCTTCGGTGAACACCAGGTACACGACCCGCGCGACCGCGCCGGTCCGGCCGGGCAGTTCGTGCCCGGCCGGCACCCGGAACGGGATCGCGGCGTCGCGGGTCTTGCGTTTGGCCCGGACCAGGCGCTGGGCCATGGTGGCCTCGCCGACCAGGAACGCCTTGGCGATCTGCGCCGTGCTCAGCCCGCACAGGGTGCGCAGAGTCAGGGCCACCCGCACACCGGGGTCGAGTGCCGGGTGACAGCAGGCGAAGATCAGCCGGAGCCGGTCATCGGCGATCCCGTCCGGCGGTGGGAGCGGGTCGTGCTGGCTCAGCAGCCACACCGCCGCTTCCTCCTTGCCGGAGCGCCGGGCTTCCCGGCGGATCTGGTCCACCGCGTTGTTCTTGGCGACAGTGATGAGCCACCCGGACGGGTCGTCCGGCAAGGGGCCGTCCGTCCAGCGGTGCAATGCCGCAGCAAAGGCATCGGCGACGGCGTCCTCGGCCAGCCCGAGGTCGCCGGTCAGCCTGGTCACCACCGCAACGGCGCGGCCCCACTCCTGCCGGAAGACGGCCTCGACCGCGGCGGTCACCCTGTCATGTCCATCACCGGGCGCAGGTCGACGCAGCCGTACCTGGCCGCCGGGATGGTCGCCACCCAGCGCAGCGCCTCATCCAGGTCGGCGCAGTCCAGCACGTAGTAGCCGCCGATCTGTTCCTTGAGCTCCGCGAACGGCCCGTCGGTCACCAGCGGCTCCCCGTCCCGCACCCGTAGCGTCGTGGCCGACGACTCCGGCTGCAGCGGCCCGGAGTCGACCAGCACACCAGCGGCCTGCATCGCGTCGGTCGCCGACCGGTACTCGCTCAGCATCTGCATGAACTCGGGCGTCCCCGGGGCCGGAGCCGCCGCTGCCATGTCGGGCTCCCCTACCAAAAGGCACAGATATCGCATGTCCGTCTCCCTCACGGCCGGCGCCCATCGCCGGTCCTACCCCTGGACGAACAGCCTGGCCCAAAATCGACAGCCGCTGGCTCAGCGCCCACATGAATCCAGCCCCCGCCGAAGGGCCGTACCGGCGGGGGCTGGAAGCAGCGCGTGCCGTCCCGGTCACCAGCGCACCGGGACGGCTCGGCTTAGGTGTCCTGTCTCAGCTGGGCCAGGTTGATGTGGTGGGCGTCCTTGGGCAAGGGGCGCTGGACCATCTGCACGGGCTTCAACAGGTGCTGGCCGCCGCCGCCACCGCCGAAGTTGAACGCATTGGAGAAGTCGTAGGCCTGGGCATCGTTCGTGCCGAGCGGGCGGAGGCCGAACGTGTGCTCAACGAAGGAGAGGATGCCCACGAATGTGGTCGCGGTGGTGTCGGTGTAGCCCTGCCTGGCGTACGGGCTGACGATCACCAGCGGGACGCGGGGCCCTTGCGGCGTGCCGTCCGGGTTGGTGCCAGGCGGTATCTGGTCGTAGAAGCACCCGCAGTCGTCCCAGGTGATGAACAGGGCCGTGGACCGCCAGTCCGGGCCGCTCATCACGGCGTTGGCCACCTGGCCCAGCCAGTTGTCCCCGGACGTCATCGACATCCCGTTGTGCTCGCTGAACGCGGCGTCCGGCCCGCCCGGGGTGACGATGGAGAAGTTGGGGAGGTTCCCGGCCTTGGCCTGGCTGACGAACTGCGAACTGGGGAGGTTGTTCGCTTTCTGCCCGGTGTAGAGGCACTCGGCGATCGACGGGCAGATGTCCCACCAGTAACCCGGCGTCACAGCCCCGCTTGGCGTCCTCGCCGTGGGGGCACCGAAGATCGTCCACGTCAGGTTCGCTGCGGTGAGGCTATCCATGAGCGTCTGTTCGAAGTTCGCGGGAGTGGCCTCGAAGGCGCCCCCGAAGGGCCGCCCGATGGCGGGGTCGGGGATGCAGCTCGGCACCATCTGCTCGCCGCCCGGTCCCACCCAGTTGGTCTCCTTGTTGGAGTCGCACCCCCAGCCGGGGCCTTGGTGGGCTTCGCCGACCGGGACCGGGTTGTCTCCGGTGAACCCGTCCATGTTGCTCAGGACCGGATACAGGTGCCCGCCCCACGAGGGGCTGTTGGACATCGAGAAGGTGTGGTCACTGATGGCGAAGTTGTCGGCCAGCCTTGTCAGGTTCGGTTGCTGGTTGGGCGTCCAGCCGCCGACGCATGCGTAGTTGGTGGAGGGGTCGCAGCCATTGATCTGCCACCAGCCGTCCATCCTGCCGCCGTCGATGGCATCGTTCTGAGATGCCACGCTGTGGTCGACGAGGGGCACGATGTCCGGCTCATTGCTGCTGGGAATCACCACGGCGCCGTTGGAGAGCTTGACAGTGACCGGCATGCCGCCGTCCGGGCACCGCTGCGGACGCTCGTCACACCAGAAGCCGAGCAGCGAATCGAATGAGTGGTTCTCCAGGTAGAGCACCACGATGTGCTTGATAGGTGACGGTGGCTGAGCACTGGCCGTACCGGTCATCGCCAATCCGGCGAGACCGAGGGCGGCAACGCACAAGAACACGACCGTGCGCAGCCGGGCGAGAATCCGCCATCTGATCATTAACACCCTTGCCCTTGCCTTTCTCCCCCTGGCCGCCTCAGCGGCCACTCGAGACCTGCACTACCCCCGGACGGGATGCACCGGCACGCCCCGCCACGGACATTGCCCAAGGTCCGCGCCGACCATGGGCAGCGAACCGACAGACGGCACGAGTAACGCCCCGGACACCCTACGCCCAGGCAACCCGAAGGTCACCCGAACGTAAACGGACGCTATCAGCGGCATATGTCCCACTGGCTAACTATTCCCACGTATATCTTTCATACATATCCTATAGGAAAGACTGGTATTTTACTACATCGATGCGCAGTCATGACCCATCCCGTGCACCGAAGATGCTAGTAAAATCACGTTTTTGTATATATATTCGATAATAATTCATCCTATATGTCCGTATCTGGAGCACTTGAAATGCGTTAAGACAGCGGCAAACGTGGCGCCGGTGAACCCAGGTCATAGGGTTGCGTCCCATGGACAACGCTGTGCTAGACCGCTGCGGGCTCTCGGCTACGGCGTGATGCGGCCACATATGGATGCCTATGGCGCGGGGAGCCCAGGCAGTGGGCTGCCGCCGGTCGTGGTCGTGGCGGGTGTCTCCGGTACCGGGAAGACCCGCATCGGCAGCCTGCTGGCGCAGCGCCTGGGGTGGCGTTTCGACGACGGCGACGACCTGCACCCGGCTGCCAACATCGCGAAGATGCGCGCTGGGTTCCCGCTGACTGACGCGGACCGTGGCCCGTGGCTCGCGGTGGTCGCGGCAAGGATCGACGAGCACATTGCGGCAGGTGAGCCCGCTGTTGTGGCGTGCTCGGCCCTGAAGCGCTCCTACCGCGACTTCCTCCGCCAGGGACGGCCGTCGGTGCGGGTGGTGTTCCTGCGTGCAACACCGGCCACCCTGGCCGACCGCCTGGCTAGCCGGCCTGGGCACTTCTTTCCGCCCCAACTGCTGCGCAGCCAGCTTGCGGACGAGGAGCCGCCGCAGGAGGAAGAAGGCTGCCTGGTGGTGGACGTTGAGGCCACCCCCGACCAGGTGACAGACGGCATCATCCGCCAGCTCGGCCTGACCGCACCCTCCCACCGAGCCGACACTCCATGATCATGAAGACTTTCAGTCACTACGACTGAAATTCCTACAGGATCATGAAGCGTTGGGGTGCCTGCAGCGGGCGAGGTGAGCTTGCGGTAGGTGACCCGGGTGGGGATGGTGGCTGCCTGTGGGCAGCCACCGGTGAGCGTGGGGCAGGTGGTTCTGTGGGGGCGGGCTGGCGGTTGTGGTCAGCCGCGGGTTAGCTTGCGGTAGGTGACCCGGTGGGGGCGGGCGGCTTCGGGGCCCAGCCGACCGATCTTGTTCTTCTCGTAGCCCTCGAAGTTGCCCTCGAACCAGAACCAGGACGCGTCGCCCTCCCAGGCCAGGATGTGGGTCGCGACGCGGTCCAGGAACCACCGGTCGTGGCTGGTGATGACCGCGCAGCCGGGGAATCCCAGCAACGCGTCCTCCAGTGACGACAGGGTCTCGACGTCGAGGTCGTTGGTGGGCTCGTCGAGCAGCAGGAGGTTGCCGCCCATCTTCAGAGTGAGCGCGAGGTTCACCCGGTTGCGCTCACCGCCTGACAGGACACCCGCGGGCTTCTGCTGGTCGGGGCCCTTGAACCCGAAGGCGGCCACATACGCCCGGCTGGGGATCTCGGTGTGTCCCACCCGGATGTGGGCCTCACCATCGGAGATGACCTGCCACACGTTCTTGTTGGGGTCGAGGCGGGACCGGCCCTGGTCGACGTAGGAGATCCGGACGGTCTCACCGACCTTGATGGTGCCGGAGTCGGGTGTCTCCTCCCCGAGGATCATCCGCATCAGCGTGGTCTTGCCGACGCCGTTGGGGCCGAGGATCCCGACGATGCCGCCCTGCGGCAGGGAGAAGCTCAGCTTCTCGATCAGGACGCGGTCGCCGAAGCCCTTGGTGAGCCCCCCGACTTCCACGACCGTGCTGCCAAGCCGTGGCCCGGGCGGGATCTGGATCTCCTCGAAGTCCAGCTTGCGGTTGGAGTCGGCCTCGGCCGCCATCTCCTCATACCGTTCCAGCCGTGCCCGGCTCTTCGCCTGCCGCGCACGGGGGTTGGACCGGACCCATTCCAGCTCGTCTTCCAGGCGCTTGCGCCGCTTGACGTCCTTGGCACCCTCGACCTTGATCCGGGCGGCCTTGGTCTCCAGGTATGTGGAGTAGTTGCCCTCGTAGGGGTAGGCGGACCCCCGGTCCAGCTCCAGGATCCACTGCGCCACATTGTCGAGGAAGTACCGGTCGTGGGTGACGGCCACGACGGTGCCGGTGTACTTCTCCAGGTGCTGCTCCAGCCACTGCACGCTCTCCGCATCGAGGTGGTTGGTCGGCTCGTCAAGGAGCAGCAGGTCCGGCTGGGACAGCAACAAGGCGCACAGCGCGACGCGGCGGCGCTCACCACCGGAGAGCACGCTCACATCGGCGTCAGGGGGCGGGCAGCGCAACGCGTCCATGGCCTGTTCGAGCTGGCTGTCCAGGTCCCAGGCATTGCGGTGGTCGAGCTGCTCCTGGAGGCGGCCCATCTCGGCGAGCAGTTCATCGGAGTAGTCGGTTGCCATTTTCTCGGCCACCGTGTTGTACCGCTCCAGCAGCGCCTTCACGTCGGCAACGCCCTTTTCGACATTGCCGAGGACCGTGGTGCTCGGGTCCAGCTCGGGCTCCTGCGACAGCAGCCCGACCGAGAAGCCGGGCATCAGCTTCGCGTCGCCGTTCGAGGGCTGCTCGATCCCAGCCATCATCCGCAGCAGGGTCGACTTGCCCATCCCGTTGGGCCCGACCACACCGATCTTCGCGCCAGGCAGGAACGCGAGCGTGACGTTGTCGAGGACGACCTTGTCGCCGTGGGCTTTGCGCACGCTGCGCATCTGGTAGATGTACTCGGGCATGTCTCCAGCGTAGGTGCTCCAGGGGTGGGCGGGGGACGGGGCTGCCCCATCCCCGCGCCACTGCGTCCGCTCCGGATGCCTGTGGCGGGACCGGCCACGATGGCCGCGTCCGGTCGCGTGTTCGGGACGGTACGGCCACGGGCGGCGGCGCCGCCGGCCGCGCACTCAGGCCGCACGGCCACGGGCGGCCCCGCCGCCGGCCGCGTGCTCAGGCCGACACGGCCACGGTGCGCTCCTCCGCCAGTGGTCCTGCCAGCTCCTCGGCGAGTTCGGCCACCGCGGTCTCGTCCACCACACCATCGTGCTGCTCTGCGTCGTCGTCCAGGTCTATTTCGTCCACGGGACCAGCCTGGACGGAGGAGGCCTGTGCCTGCCTTGCGGCCACGGCCGACATGGCGGCCAAAGCGCGGTTGCGGGCCAGCGCGTCGTCACCGGCGGCCCTGCGGATCCGGTTGAACTGGGAGACCCCCCGGTTGAGGTCATGGCCGATGGCGTCGGCGTCCACGTCGACAGCCAGCCGAGTCTCGCCAGCCGCGTTCTGGTAACTGCGGGTCGTCAGGCGCCCCCGTACGAGCACCGGGTCGCCCTTGCGCACGCAGATTGCCACGTTCTCGGCCAGCCCGCGCCAGCACTCCACACCCACATACGAGGTGGGCCCGTCGGTCCACTCGCCCGTGTCCCGGTTCTGCCACCGGGCTGTGTAGGCGATCCGCAGCTTGGCTTTTGACGCCCCATTAGGGAACGTCTGGAAGGTTGGGTCTTTCGTGACGTTTCCGGCGAGGATCACCTGCATGCCATGGACCATCTGTCTGTCCTCCTGTCTCGCCGGGGTGCTGCCGGTGTGAGCACTCCGGGCCGGCGCCGGGAAATGGCCGGCTCCTCCCACGGTGGCGGACCTGGCAACGGCAGACCATGGTCACTGCGGTGGCTGTGGACAGCCACGGACAATGCGCCAAGCTGTGGACGACCACTGTGGCGAACTCGGGGTTATGTGGGAGAATCTGCCCCGCCTCGTGGGCTCTGTCAGGCCGCGACCAGCTCGGAGGGTTCGGCGATGACGTCCACGAGCGCGCCATTGCGCATCACCGTGACAGGGAACGGCCGGCCGATCGCCTCCGCGAACATCAGGCGCTGGAGGTCCTGCGCCCTGGTCAGCGGCTGGTCTGCGGCGCTCACCAGCAGGTCGCCGATCCGCAGGCCCGCGCGGTCGGCGGGCGCACCGCGGACCAACTCGGCGACGCGCACCCCGTTGGCCCGGCCCCACCGCTCGCGCAGCGGCGGTGGCAGGGGCGCGGGCACGAGGACCAGGCCCAGGTAGGCGCGTCTCACCTTGCCGTCGCGCATCAGCGTGGCGATGATCTTCCTCGTGGTGCTGTTGACTGGCACTGCCAGACCGAGGCCCTGGCCGGCCACGGCGGTGTTGATCCCCACCACATGGGCGTGGCTGTCCGCGAGCGCACCACCGGAGTTCCCGGGGTTCAGCGCGGCGTCGGTCTGGATCACGTCTTCCACCAGCCGCCCGACCGAACCGATGCGAGTCGGCAGCGACCGCCCCAGCGCGCTGACCACCCCCGCGGTGACCGACCCGGCCAGGCCAAGCGGGTTGCCCACCGCAACGACCAGTTGGCCGACCACGAGGTCGTCCGCCTCACCGAACTCGGCGGGTGGTGGCGCCTGCCCGGCCACCCGCACGACGGCAAGGTCCGACAAGGGGTCGGCGCCGACCACCATGAAGGGCGCTGACGAACCATCGGCGAAGTTCGCCGTCCCAGCCTCCGCCTTGCCGACCACGTGTGCGTTGGTCAGCAGGAAACCATCACTGGTGAAGACAACGGCGGACCCAAGGCTCTCCCCGGCCCCGCCCGACCGGCGCGGGATCCGGATGCTGGCGACTTTGCCAGTTAGCTCGGCGGCCACACCCGCCACGATCTGAGAGTAGGCATCAAGGGGCGACAGAGTGGACACGGCAACTCCTGCAGGCTGATTACATCATTACACCCAACCACCAGAGTGCCTGCAAGCTTCCCAGCCCGCCAGCCGTAGGGGCGCGGCGCTGTCTGGACTGAGAAGCGAGGAGCGAGCGACGAGTGAAGGGAGCGCCTCCAAGCGCACTGGGAGGCGAGCGGGGACTAGCAGAGCGTCAGCGCGTGAAGAAGATGGTGTCTGCCTCGCCGTCTTGGCTACGGCTTATTAACCCGGCGGTGCGGGCGACCGTCAGCTCTTCCCTGAACCGGTCGTACTCCGACAGCTCCTGCGTCACCGGCACAACCACCATCTGCCGGGCCACATCCGCGATCGCGTGGCGCATCTGCTGTTCGACCTCTTCCCGCTCCTGCACCGCCGCGCGCGAGACGACTGACAGGCACCCGGTCGCGGTGAGCCATCCCAGCAGCAGGACAGCGCCCAGCAACAGCGCTACCCAGGGCAGCAGGCTCGTGTTACGCAGCAGGTTCGTGGTGGGATGTCCCCCGCCGAAGATGGCGACGATGATGAGGTCGACCAGCCAGGCCAGACTGACCGCGGCGGCCCCGAGCAGCAGCCCCTGCCAGGCGGCCACCGCGCGCCACCACGGCTGCACGTCGTTACTGGCGGGCAGCACCTGCGTCACGGCCGCGCCCGCCGCGGCCGGGATCTCGCGCGCCCTGGCCCGCGCGGCTTTGCGGACAGTCCCCGGCCATGGCGCGGGCAGGTCCGCGCCGACCTCATCGGCGAGCCGGGTGACCGCGGTGTCGATCTCGGCCTGCTGGGCGCCGGACTGCACGGTGGGGGCGCTGCGCAACTCCTCCCACAACGCACCGAGCTGGGCCTTGTCCACCCGCTCGTGCTGGAGGACACGGCCTGCCAGCCAGATGACCGGCCAGCCCAGATAGTCGAGCGCACGCAGTTCCCGGGCGCTGCGCAGTGCCCGGCCAATGCCGGTCACACCTGCTGCCTGCGAAAAGGCTTCGGTCAGGGCATCGCATGCCGGGCCTGGCAGTTCGCGTGGTGACGTGGCGCGGGCGGACCCGGCCACGGGCAGGTTGTCCACGCCGCCCGCGTAGGTGACGAACCGGGCTGCGATCGCGTCCACGTCCGCGCTGATCCGGGTGAGCGCGGCCTGGCGTGCGATCACGGTCTCGGTCAGCAGCTTCGCGAGAGCGCTGACACCAGCGCCGGTGTGCGCGGAGGTGACCATGATCTGGGCGTCGTGGAGACCTTCGCTGTCGAGCAGCCGGCGCAGGTCCGCCTCGCAGTCGCTGACCTGTTCCGGGGCCAGCAGGTCCACCTGGTTGAGCACGGCCGCGATCACTGACGAGTGGCTGGCCATCGGCATCAGGTAGCGGCTGTGCACGGCCGCGTCCGCGTACTTCTGCGGGTCGAGCACCCAGATCATGAGGTCGGCCAGGCCGATGAGCCGGCTCACCTCACCCGATGCGGTGGTGAGCACGGAGTCGTGGTCGGGCATGTCGATGAGGAGCAGGCCGGCCAGGGCACGCTCCCCCTCGTCGAGTGCGCTCGAGCGCGCATACCGGCGCCGTGGCGCGATCTTGAGCCAGTCCAGCAGCGGCCCGGCGCCTTCCATCCCCCATACGCAGGCCAGTGGCTCCCTGGTTGCGGGCCGCACCGCGCCCACTGGCGAGAAGTTTGCCCCCGCCAGCGCGTTGAACAGCGATGACTTGCCGCTGCCAGTCCCGCCGGCCAGCACCACGATGGTGTGGCCTGCGGACAGCCGCAGCCGCTCCCCCACCCGGGCCAGCAACTCCTCCGCATCGCGGAGCAGGTCTGGCTTGAACCCGTCCGGGCCGCCGCGGGCAGAACCGATCTGCAGCATGCGGGCAATGGCGGTGAGCCGCGCGGACAGCGCCTGCCCGGCGGCCGACACTGGGCCCGGGCTGGTTGCCGGAGGCACCCCGGTGGGTCTTTGCCCCACCCATCGGACCTCTGGCATACCCACACTGGTCACGGCACGTCCTGACGGGTCAACGTGTCACCTCAAGGGCGTAGGTGGCCTGGTACAGCTGGACTGCGGCACCGACATCGGGGGTACCCGCGGCATCGATCACCGCCGCGAACCGGCGCATCTCCTCATCGAAGATCAGACTGACCCGGTCGCGCAAGTCCGCCCGCGCCCACGCCATGATGTCGCGGAGCTGATCGGCCCCAAACCAGGACGTGAGCAGGCGGTGCGGGATCGCGAGGGTGCCGGTTGCCCCTTCGGCGGGGACGAGCAGGCCGACCACGAGGACCGCGGCCAGCGGGTCGTCATCTAGGGAGATGTCCCTGCCCGTGGCCTTCTTGGTGGCGTTCTCAGCCTGGACTTCCCAGGCGACCTGGTCCTGCCACGAACTGACAGCCCGGGCGACCCGGGTGGCGAGCTCCGTTGACGCACGCCCGAGCGCCGCCTCAGCCGACGGGGCAGTCGCCGCCTTCTTGTCTTCCTTGCCTGTCTGGCCCTGGCCTGTCGTGCCTGGCTCGTCCTCGTCTGGCCTGCCCTCGCCGTCCTGGCTGGGGGCGGGCTCACCGGTGCCGGGCTCGGCGCTCGGGCCGGGGGCGTAAGGCCACCCCTCCAGCCCGACCAGCCCCGCCTCGACGGCGAACCCGGCAGCCTTCCAGCCCTCATGGCTGCTGGGGTCCGCGAGCTGGTCGAGCAGGGCGCTGCCGGTCGGGTGCTCGCGCCAGCGGGCCACTGACGCTTCGGCGGCCCGGTCGGCCAGTGCGGCGATGGCGGCCTCCAGTGCCGTGCGCACCGCCATCTTCAGGCCATGGACCTTGGCTGGCCCACGGTGCCTGCGACGGGACTTGCGTCCCTTCCCCTTCGGGTTCAGCGCCCTGACCAGGTCACCGGTGCCAGCGAAGTGCTGCCACTGGGCCAGCGCCTCGCCGCTCATCAATGACCCACCCCGCATCTCCCGGTCGAGGTCGGCCATTGCAGCGCGGTAGGAACCCGCCACCGCCCGCGTGAGGTCAGTTCGCAGCTTGGCCTGCGCTTCGACCTCGGCCGCGAGCGCGGGGATACGGGTGAGGAACGTGTCGAGCACCCCGGACATGGTCTTGGTGAGCACCGCGACGCGGCTGTCGGCACGCGATGCGACCGCCGCCAGCCACTCCCGGGCCGGCCCGGAGATCTCGGGTGGCAGCATGCCGTCGATGAGCACCGTCTCCGGGACCAGGAACCGCTCGTGCCCGCCCAGCCCGTTTGCCTCGAGCATCGCATCGAAGTGCTCGACGACCTCGGGCTCGGCACTGGGTGGGATGCGGGACAGCACCAGGGAGAGGGCAGCGTTGCGGTCCCTGGCGTGCTGGAGCAGCTCCCAGACGGCCGCGTCAGCGTATCTGCTGGCGGTTGTCATGAACAGCCACAGGTCGGAGGCGTCCAGGAACTGGTGCGCGAACTCGTGGTGCGCCTTCACCACCGAGTCGATGTCGGGGGTGTCGAGCAGCGCGACGCCCTTGGGCATCCCGGCGTCCGCCGCCAGGACGAGCAGCCCGTCGCGGCCGGCCCGGGCGAGGCCCTCCTGGCGGACACGGGGCACGGTGGGCAGGAACACGTTCTCCGCGAACCAGCCGACCTCATCGGGATGACACGCGAGCACCGGGCTGTTCGTCGTGGGGCGACGGATGCCCGTCATCGAGACCTTGGTGCCGACGACACTGTTGACCAGCGTTGACTTGCCCGCCCCAGTGGAGCCGACGAGGGCTACCAGGATCGGGGCGCCCGACTCGCGCAGCCGCGGGAGCAGGTAGTCGTCGATCTGGCTGAGCAGCTTGACGCGTTCCGCCCGTGCCTGCTCGACACCGGGAGCCTCCAGCGGCAGTGAGGCCGCCAGGATCGGTTTGCGCAGGCCCATGATGGCGGACTGGATGAGCCGGGCATCCACCAGCGCGTCCAGCTCGGCTTCCTCCTCGACCCCGACCGGTTGCAGGCCGCTGGCCTGGGTGGCGGCCTGGATCCTGGCAGCTGCCGCGGCGCGCGCCTGTGCGGTGGATGGCACAGGACCGGCCACAGACGGGGGGCCAGCTCCAGGCGAACGGCCAGCCACGGGTGCGGGGCTGGCCGCAGCGGCCGGGGAACCCTTGGCGTCTGGGGCGGCAGGCTGGGCGCCAGCGGGTGACGCCTTGGTTGGTGCGGCCTGGTGGGCGTGGCCGGGCCCCGGGCCTTCACCGCCCAGGTCATGTGCTGCCGCGGCCGCCATGCCCTGACCTTCGGTCATCGCTCTTCCGTCATCCGCATACACTTCTACCCTCTTGACACCCCACTGGCCACTCCCGGGATGGGATTCGTCCGCTCCGTGCTTGGGGCCTCATGTCTAGCAGCAGCAGAAGACTCTAGTCACCATGCGATGACCATGCTCCTGCCGGATGCGGAGACACGCACTGTCGTCATTATGTACCGGCCGGGCGGAGTACCCGGCATGATGCCCACAACAGCTCAAACCACATTTCCCGCCCTGGTCACAGCGGTGTCCCGACCGAGCCCGCAGGGCCGGCGCGGAGAGCGTGACGGGGTGTGTGCCCCCCGCCCCACTGCGTAGCGTGAACAGCCTGTGCCGGGGGTATACCGCAGTGGCCTGGATCCCGGCCGCCAGGCCTCGTCGGGCATCGCTGGGCGCACCGCCACAGGCCGCCGCTAAACTTGTCCACGCGCCGCTGCCGTGTCGCCTGGCGCGGAGAGCACGCTACTCCGCACCGGGCCGCCGCAGGCAGCCGGCGGACCCTCAGCCCTCTAGGCGGCCAGCGTCCATAACGGCAGTCCTCACGATGGCGGGTACCTATGCCCGAGGGTCGTCAGAGATTGGTCACATCAGGGAGCCAGCACTGTTTCGGTCTTTCCGGCTGACATGTCCGGTGAAGACCAGGTAGACCGGTGTGGTCTGGGTCACGAACCACGAATGGAGAATTGATGGGGGCTGGAGAACGTTCCCGGGTCCTGGTGACCGGTGGCGCTGGCTTCATTGGGCGCAGCCTCGTGAAGGCGCTGCTCGCTGAAGGCGCCGAGGTCACCGTGGTGGACTTCCGGGAGTCACCTCAGCCGGAGGTCACCAGTGTCGTCGGAGACCTGCGTGACCCGGAGGTCGTGGCCCGAGCCGTCAGCCCAGGGACAGACGTCATCATCCACCTCGCCGCACTGACCCGGGTCCTGCAAAGCCTGAAAGACCCTGCGGGGACGTACGAGACGAACGTCCACGTGACCGCCAACCTGCTGGAACTCGCCCGGACCCAGGGCGTGGGGGCCTTCCTGCTCGCCTCCACCAACGCGGTGACCGGGAATGTAGGCAGCAACGTCATCACCGAACTGACCCCGCTGCGCCCGCTGGGCCCCTATGGCGCCACGAAGGCCGCCGCCGAGATGCTGCTGAGCTGCTACGCGGCGGCCTACGGGATCAACGCCTGCTCGCTGCGGTTCTCGAACGTCTACGGCCCCGGCATGGCGGAGAAGGACAGCTTCGTGCCGCGGCTGATGCGTGCCGCCCGGGACGGCATCGGGATCCAGGTGTACGGGGACGGCACCCAGGTCCGGGACCTGGTCCACGTCGACGACGTCGTGGCCGGGACCCTGCTCGCATGGCGGACCGGGCTGACCGGCCCGCTGATCCTCGGGGCCGGAGAGTCCGTCTCAGTGAACGACATGGTGCTGGCCGCCCGGAGCGTGACCGGCGCGCCATTGCCCGTAGAGCATGTCCCAGCCAAGCCCGGTGAGATGCCCGCCGTCATCGTGGACATCTCCGCCGCGCGTGCCCTGGGGTACCAGCCCAAGCACGACTTCAAGTCGGGTCTGCGGACCGTGTGGCCGGAGTTCGCGGCCGCGACCACAGCGGAAAGGAAGTCCTCACAGTGAGCCCAACCGTCGCTCGTGACGCCGTCATCGACAACGAAGCCGTCAAGGCATACGCCGACAGCTACGGCGAGCGGGCGACGCACCTGCCCCCGGTCGCGATCGTGATGGCCGCCTACAACGAAGAGGGTGTGGTCGGGCAGGTGGTGAGGGCACTGCCGCCCGCCCTGTGTGGCCAGGACGCCTGCGTCATCGTCGTCTCCGACGGGTCGGCTGACCACACGGTCGATGTGGCCAAGGCAGCCGGGGCGCTCGTGTGCGACGTGCCGGTCAACCGGGGCCAGGGCGCCGCGCTGCGCCTGGGTTACCGGCTGGCCAGGGACGGCGGCGCCAAATACATCGTCACCACCGACGCCGACGGCCAGTACAACCCCGCAGAGATCGAGGGTGTGCTGGCGCCGGTCGTGGCGGGCGAAGCGGACTTCGTGACCGGGTCACGGACCATGGGCAGCGAAGAGACCAAAGACCCCGTCCGCCGGCTGGGTGTGCGGGTCTTCGCGATGATGATCAGCGTCCTGACCGGCCAGCGCATCAGCGACACCACGTTCGGCCTGCGTGCCATGCGCGCGGAGGTGACCGGAGCAGTGCGGCTCGAGCAGCCCCAGTACCAGGCCTCCGAACTGCTCATCGGGGTGATGGTGCGTGGCTTCCGGGTGACTGAGGTGCCGGCCACGATCCACAAGCGCAGGGTCGGCAAGAGCAAGAAGGGCAACAACGCCTGGTATGGGCTCAGCTTCGCCCGCGTGGTGGTTGGGACGTGGTGGCGCGAGCGGCGTCAGGGCCGCGCGCCGGAGTCCGTGTCGCCGAACTTGCTCTCCCCGGAAGCGGGCGAGCCGTCGGCCGAGCGGTCGGCGGACCCGTTGCTCGACAGGTGAACTGACCCGTTACCGTTCGCCCCGTTCACGCCTACTGCGGCGTGGCTCACCGCGAACTTCTTGAGGCCGGGCACATTGACCTGGTCGTCGAGGTGGGAGCCGCTCTCATGGTGCGGTGCCGGCATCTCAGCCAGCGAGTGCGGGGCGGCAGGCTCACGGTCCTTGAACAGGACGAAGTGGAAGATCAGGAAGCGGGACGCGAACGTCGCGCAGTTGGCCACGAAGTACACGCCGTCCACGAAGAGCACGCGCTGCCAGGCGTCCCTGTCCAGGCCCATCGACAGCGCCCAGGCACTGCCCAGGTGACTGGCCAGCCCAAGGACGATCCACGCACCCACTGACACCGCCCAGAACGGCAGCGTCTCGCGCAGCAGGTCCGGCCGCCCCTTGCGTTCCCATGCCCACCGGCTCAGCACATAGCTGACTGCCGCCCCGACCATCGCGGCCAGCACTCCGGACGTACCCGAGGTCACGTGGCCCACGCCAAGCAGCAGCGTGAGAGTGAGTTGGGTCGCGAGGAGTGCCGCCACCGCCACAGGGACGAACCTGCCGAAGCGTTTGCCCAGGTTGGTCTGGTACCAACGGTTGGCGGTGGCCATGAGCCGAGACGGTGTCATGTGTGTCCTTGAGTTGCATGGAGAGCGGGCATCCGCAGATCTGCGTCTCACCCGGCCAATACCCCTACAGTATGGGAACTCCCTCGGTACCCAGAGGGAAAACCTCGGTCAGGCGATTTCGGTTACGGTATCGCGGCCCTGCCGGGCGCGCAGCGGATGTGGTCTACGTCACACGCAGCCCTGCCACGGGCTCCGCGGTGGCCTCGGACGCCTGTCTGGTGGGCACGGCCGGCCGGCTGGCACCGCCGCTCTTGCCTGGTCTAGCCGATAACGGATCACGCTGCTGCCAGCCTCCTGAACTCCCGGGGCTCGCGTGCCACAGCTTGCGCGGCGGATCCTTCGCCTCTCCGCCCGGCGACCCGGTCTCCGCATAGGGCGACAAGGAAAACCCATTTGGATAAACCATCCCGGCAGCCGGTCGGGGCGCCGGCCCGAGCCCACCGGCATCTCGTGCACCCCGGGCCCCACCCGGGTACGACCGCGCTATCGCCGTCACCCCCGCACCAGGCACGTCACCCGCTGCCATCGCGGCCCGGACCGCCTTGGTCCCTGCTGCCGCATGGATCTCTGCCAGGACCGCCAGATCCCAGCACTCGGCCCCGTTGACCGATACCGACTCGCCCACCCGGCGCACCTGGCCACGGACCGCGAGCAGCCATGACCCGAACACCCGGGCCGCGCAACGGCCCTGGACCGACTCGAAGAACGCCAGGTCCACCGGGCCGGTCGCGTCGTCCAGCGTGACAAAGATGATCCGCAGTCCTGACCGGATGGCCGGGGTCTGCGTCGCCACCTTGACCCCCGCTACCAAGACCCGCTCACCAGCCCAACACCGCCGCAGTTCCCGTGACCGAACCACCCCGAGTTCGCCCATGAGCCCCTCATAGAACCCCAGCACATGCTGGCTCAGGTCAATCCCCAGCACCTCGAGCTCAGCCTCCACCCGCTCCGAGGGACTCAACTCCCGCAACTCCCCCGCCCCCACCACCTCAGCGATCCCGTCCCCCCCTCCACCAAACCCAAGCTCCAGCTGCCCCCCAGGAACGGGGAGAGATGAGTGCCCGCCCCGCAAGGGCGCAAGCCCGCCCGGAGCGCGGGGTTCAGGCTTCTGATCACGGGTTTTGGCTGTTGTTTTGTCTGGTTCAGGGTTCTTTGTGGAGCCAAAATCCGTGACATGTCGCCGGTAGTGGTCGAGCACGCCCAGGCGCGACAGGAGGTCGCGGCGGGTGGGGCCACCCTCGTACAGGGGGGCGAAGGCGCCTATCAGGACCAGGCGCTCAGTGACCGGGCGGGAGACCTGGGCGCGCTCCCAGAAGTCACGCAAAGACGTGTAGGGCTGGCCAGCTACGATCCCGGCGACCTCGGCCTCGCTGATCCCCTTGACCGCGCTCAGGCCCGGGCGCAGGCCGTCGTGTGGCGGGCGGCCGGCCTGCTCCACCCGCCAGTCCCCGGCACTGGCATTGACATCGACGGGCAGGACCGGGACACCGAACAGCCGGGCGTCCGCCACGATCACCCGCTTGGGGTACATGCCAGGGTCGTGGGTGAGTACCCCCGCATAGAACGCTGCGGTGTGGTGCCGTTTCAGCCAGGCCGACTGGTATGTCGGGATGGCGAAGGCCGCCGCGTGCGCCTTGCAGAAGCCGAACGCCCCGAACGCGGCCAGCACCTCCCACACCCGGTCCACGACCACGCCGTCATAGCCCTGGTCGCGCGCCTCGCGCCGGAACCACTCCCCCATCCACTCGCGGTACTTCTCGTCGGAGAGCCCCCGCCGGACCACCTCGGCATAGGAGAGCCCACATCCGGTCATGGTGTCGACGACCCGGAGCACCTGTTCGTGGAACACGACCACCCCGCCGGTCTCTGCCAGCGCGTCAGCCAGGTCCTCGTGGGGGTAACACGGCGGGCGCCTGCCGTGCCGTATCTCCAGATAGGGGGTGACCATGTCGGAGTTGACCGGGCCGGGCCGGAACAGCGAGATGTCCACGATGAGGTCACCGATGGTGCGCGGCAGGAGCTTGCCGACGAGTTCCCGCTGGCCGGGGGACTCGATCTGGAAGCAGCCCAGGGTGCGCGCGGACCGGATCATCTCGAACGTCGGCTCGTCGTGGGGGTCGACCGCATCGATGTCCACCCGGCGCCCGGTCGTCCGCTCGACCTCGGCGAGCGCGTGCGTCATGGCCGACTGCATGCGGACCCCCAGGACGTCCAGCTTGATCATGCCCGCGGTCTCGACATCGTCCTTGTCGAACTGGCTGAGTGGCAGCCCCTCGATACCGCGTTCAACGGGGGTCCGGTCCAGCAGGCGCACGTCGGAGAGCACTACACCGCAAGGGTGCATCGCGATGTGGCGCGGCAGCCCGTCGAGGTGTTCAGCCAGCCGGAACAGCCCGGCGAGCTGGGGGATGGCCAGGCCGCTGGCACGCAATTCCGGGAGCTGGGCGAGGGCGCCCCGGATGTGGGCGGCACGGACGTGGGGAAAGGCCTTGGCCACCGCGTCGGTCTCGTGCGGGGGCAGGCCGAGCGCGGCGGCGACGTCCCTGATCGCGCTGCGCGCCCGGTAGGTCTCCATCATCGACACGCAGGCGACCCGCTGCTCGCCATAGGCGTCGAAGATGACGCGGTAGGCCTCGATGCGCCTGGCCGACTCGACGTCGATGTCAATGTCCGGCAGTCCCTTGCGGTACTCGGACAGGAAACGTTCCATGACCAGGTCATGGTCGAGCGGGTTGATCTCTGAGATGCCGATCAGATAGTTGACCAGGCACCCCGCCCCTGAGCCACGGATCGAGCAGCGGATCCCCCGGCCGGCGATGAGCCCAACGGTGTCGGCGACGGTGAGGAAGTATGAGGCCAGCCCGGTCTTGGCGATGATGGCCAGCTCGTGGTCGAGCCTGCGGCGGGCGGCGGCTGCGCCCCCGCCGAAGCGGCGCGCCATCCCTTCCTCGCACCTGCGGCGCAGCAGGGCCGCTGCGTCGCCCGTGGTCTCCGGGAGGAACCTGCCGCCGATACCGAGGTCACGCTCGGGGTCGAGGACACACCGCTGTGCGAGGCGGGCGGTGGCGGCGAGCAGTCCCGCCGCGCCGCCCACGCCCTGGCCAGCCGCGCACACCCGGGCCGCGACCTGCGCCAGGTCGGCGCCGCTGGCCAGGTAGGCCCGCCCGCCCGCAGGGCTGCGGTGCCGCCGTCCGAGGGGGACCATCTGCCGGGCCGCGTCGAGGACCTGGGCCAGCGGCCCCTCGGCCTGGTCGAGGTAACGGACCCCGTTGGTGAGGACCGCCGGGACACCCGCGTCCTGGCTGAGCCGCAGCATCCGGGCGGCCCGGAAGGTGCCGCCAGCGTCGAAGTGGTCCACTACCTCGACCGCCACCTCGGCCCGCTCCCGCCACCGGGCGAGCACGGCGCAGGCGAGGCCGGGCCGACGTGCGGCGGCTGCCCGGCCGACGTCACTGGCGGGCCCGAGGAGTACTACCAAACCCTCGGCATGGTCAGTGACCAGGTCAGGGGTGAGCATCGGCGTTCCCCGGCCGCCTGTGCGGTGCGCGGCACTGACCAGCCGGCACAGCGATGCCCACCCACGGGCGCTGGCCGCGAGCAAGGTCACCCGGGGCGCACCTTCGAGGTGCAGCCGGACGGGTGCCTGGGCGTTCAGCAGGAGGTCCGGGTCGCCAGCCTGGTGCCGTCCTCTTGCTGTTATCAACGCTGGGCCGCCCGCCTCGCCGCCCAGGGCCACGTCGTCCGGGGCCAGGGCCATGTCGGCGCCGAGGATAGCGGCGGTCCCCGCCTCGGTGCAGGCCACAGCGTGCTTGACCGCCCCGTAGAGGCCGTCCCGGTCGGTCAGTGCCAGCGCGGGCATGCCCAGCTCGGCCGCGCGTTGTGCCAGGGCGGCGGGGCTGGCCAGCCCGTAACGCAGCGAGTATGACGACGCGACATGGAGGTGGGCGAACCCGTCAGTCCCAGACACGGGCGATCAGCCAGTCCCCGGTCACAGTGTCCCGGCGCAGGTCACACACGGCGACAGGGCCGTCCCGTCCGGGCGATGCCTCGACCCGCCAATACTCGTGGTCGCTCGGCCGCCCCAGCTCAGGGTCGTGCTGCCGCCACCACTCCTGGCTGACCACCCAGTAGTCGAGCACCCGGAGTACCAGATAGGCCCGCCCGCGCCAGAAGAACCTCACCGGCCTGCCGGCCAGTTCCCGGACGCTGACTGGTTCCCGATAAACCCTGGTCACGAGGCCCCCGCTCTCCCTGGTCTTTGTGAACGCCCCGGGGAAGCCAGGCAGCGATTTCATTTCAAATTTATATTCGAGGGACTCCTGATGCAAGTGGTGCAGAACGTGACCAGGTGGATACACAGCAGACTGCCACAGCCAAGGAACTCTCTCAGGCTAGAGCAACGAAACCGCCCAGCACCCGATCGTGGACAACCTCGAGGACGCGACGCCGCCGCGGGTACCGGTAATCCCGGTCGCCAGAGAGGCCGACCGGGCCGAATACAGCACCGCCGCCTACACCGGCGGGCGCGCAGATTGGCTTGAGGCGAGTTATCTACATAGCCGATCGGGATTGCAGTTGCCTCCAGCCTACCACTCTCCGCACCCAAGGAGTTACAAAAAGGTCGCGTTAGTGACGGTTCGGGCACCACTCGCCACCACCCAGAAGACCAGGTCAAACACGGACAGTTACATCGGCGGGCGATGCTACGAATTTCTTTAAGGGATAAAGTCACGCAGAGCTACCCATGCCCAGACGAACCACTCTCGGAGTTTTTGGGCTAACCAAACGAAACCGCAAATCTGCGGTAACACTGGACCGTCGACGACTCAGCCAAGACGCACAGTCGGGGATGATGGCCATGAGACGCCTGTTCATACATCGCATCACACTGCCCGCGGTATTCGTCGCCGCGTGCTTGCTCGCCGCTGCGTGCGGCGGCGCATCTGGGGGGTCCACAGGCTCAGGCCAGAGTGGAACGCTGTACATCAGCGACTCCTACGGCACCACCTGGACCTGCCAGTTCAACCCGTTCAGCGCTACCTCCGAGCCCTTCTCCTTCGGGCCGGTGTACGAGCCACTCATGTACGCCGACTCACTGGAGTCCGGGCCAGCCGGTTACAAGCTCACCCCGATGCTGGCCACCAGTTACGCCTGGTCAGACGGTAACAAGATGCTGACGTTCAACATCCGTCAAGGCGTCAGGTTCACCAACGGGGCCCCGCTGACCGCCGCGGACGTGGCGTTCACCTTCAACCTGATGAACAGGTACCAGGGCGCGGACCTGAACGCACTGTGGACCAACCTCGGGGGACCGCTCACCAGTGTGGTCGCCAAGGGCAACCAGGTCGTGATGACCTTCGACCGCCCAGGGCCGTACTACTTCTACTACATCGCCGACCAGGTCGGGATCGTGCCGATGTCCGTCTGGTCCAAGGTCACCTACCCCAACAACCCCGCGACCTGGCCGGATAACAACCCCATCGGCACCGGTCCCTACACCGTCCACACCTGCAGCAACCAGAACATCCAGTACAAGGCCAACCCACACTTCTGGCAGCCGGGCAAGCCCCAGGTCGAGACCGTGAACTTCCCGGCCTACCTCAGCAACACCCCTGCCAACTCGTGCCTGTCCAGCGGACAGTGCCAGTGGGGCGCCCAGTACTTCCCGGCCATGGGGGGCTACCTGGCGAGCAACCCCCAGAACCACGTGTGGTTCCCGGCGATCTCCAACGTGTCGCTCGTCATCAACCTCAGGGACAAACTGCTGAGCAACGTGAGGGTCCGCCAGGCCATGGCCTACGCGATCAACCGGTTCGCGGTCTCCCTGCGCGGTGAGTCCGGCTACGAACCGCCCGCGAACCAGACCGGCATCCTGACCCTGGGCAACACCTCCTTCTCGAGCTGGTACGACGAACCCCAGGCGATGAAATACGGCGCCAACTACGCCTACAACCCCGCCAAGGCAGACCAGATCCTCAACGCAGCGGGCTTCAGGATGGGCCCGGGCGGGGTCCGGCAGAACGCCGCTGGCCAGAAGCTGGCATTCACGCTGGTCAACAACACGGGGTACAGCGACTGGAACAACTCGGTCACGGTCATCGACGCTGAACTGGCCCAAGTCGGCATCCAGGTCACACAGGAGCCCCTGGCCAACAACACCTACCTGTCCGACCTGCAGACCGGCAACTTCCAGCTCGGCTACTACGCCCAGGCCGGCGGCCCGACCCCGTTCTACGAACTGCGCCAGTGGCTGTTCTCCGGCAACACGGCCAGGCTCAACCAGGTCGCGGCGTCGAACTTCGAGCGTTACAGCAACCGCACGACGGACCAGCTCATCAACGAATACGGCAACACCAACGTCCGCGCACTCCAGCAGCAGATCGTGAACAAGCTGGAGAGCGTGATGCTGAGGGACGTGCCGATCATCCCGGTCACCGAGGCGGTCGACTGGGACCAGTACAGCACCACCGACTTCACGGGCTGGCCCACCAAGAACGACCCGTACGCCTTGCCGTCCCAGTACCAGTTTCCGGACTGGGAACAGGTGCTGCTCCACCTCGTGCCGAAGAAGTAGGGAGCCCTACTAGACCAGCCCTCCGGCGCGGCCAGCGGCAGCGGTGTGCCAGAGGGCTGGTTTTGTTCAGCAGGTATCAGGTCAGGTACTGGGGGACCAACCCGGCACCGGGAAGTCCACCAGGAACCCGCTCACATCGCCGGCAATGCGCTCGATGGCCTGCTCGTCTTCTTTGAGCGCGGCGGTCACCACCTCGTCCATCCAGGCCGCGATCTGGGGCATGTGCTCCTCCCGCAGGCCGCGCGTGGTGATGGCCGGGGTGCCGATCCGCAGGCCGGACGGGTCGAACGGCTTGCGCGGGTCGAACGGAACGGTGTTGTAGTTGGTCTCGATGCCCGCCCGGTCCAGGGCCTTGGCAGCGGGTTTGCCCGCGATGCCCTTGGGCGTCAGGTCCATCAGGATCAGGTGGTTGTCGGTGCCGCCTGACACCAGGTCGAACCCGCGTTCGGCCAGCGCGGCGGCCAGTGCCTTGGCGTTCGCCACGACCTGGTGCGCATAGGTGCGGAACTCGGGCTGTGCGGCCTCGTGGAGCGCGACCGCGATGGCGGCGGTGGTGTGGTTGTGGGGGCCGCCCTGAAGGCCTGGGAACACCGCTTTGTCGAGGGCGGTGGCGTGCTCGGCGTCCGACATGACCATGGCGCCACGTGGGCCACGCAGGGTTTTGTGTGTCGTGGTGGTGATCACGGGTGCGAAGCCGACCGGTGAGGGGTGCGCGCCGCCCGCGATGAGCCCGGCGATGTGGGCGATGTCGGCCACCAGCACTGCCCCGACCTCATCCGCGACCTCCGCGAACGCCGGGAAGTCGATGGTGCGCGGAATCGCGGTGCCGCCGCAGAAGATGACCTTCGGCTGTTCCTTGCGGGCCAGGTCACGCACTTCGTCGAAGTCCACCCTGCCGTCCTCCGCCCGCACCCCGTAGGGGACCGAACGGAACCACTTGCCGGTGACTGACACGTTCCAGCCATGGGTCAGGTGCCCGCCCGCGGGCAGCGCCATGCCCATGACGGTGTCACCTGGCTGCAGGAACGCCAGGTAGACGGCGAGGTTGGCGGGCGAACCCGAGTAGGGCTGGACATTGGCGTGGTCGACGCCGAAGAGGTCCTGGGCACGACTGGCGGCCAGCCTCTCCAGGGGGTCGATGACCTGCTGGCCCTCGTAGTACCGCCGGCCTGGGTACCCCTCGGAGTACTTGTTGGTCAAGACGGTGCCCGAGGCCTCCAGCACGGCGGCGGAGACATAGTTCTCGGACGGGATGAGCCGGATCTTCTCGGCCTGGCGGCTCGCCTCGGCTTCGATGAGCTCGGCGACCTCCGGGTCTTCCTGGGCGACATGGGGAATGGGCGGCTGGTGCATGCTGACCTCCTGGGCGCAACGCTGGTCCGGGACGGGGCCGGCACGCCCCCCCACCGACGCGCGCCGCTTACTGTCCCATCATGCCGAACCGGGACGCCACCCGACACAACCCGCCTGGCGCGGGGCCCGTTGTGCCGCATCAGCACCCCTGGCCCGTCCTGTTCCTGCCAGGCGTAGCGGTTTGCTGATGTGACATGAACCGCAATGCGGCCCTGTTCGTGCACAATGACACTGGTAGGCGCCTGTAGCTCAGTTGGACAGAGCAGCTGCCTTCTAAGCAGCGGGTCGCGGGTTCGAATCCTGCCAGGCGCGCCAGAGTCAGGCAGCACTAGCGCCGTGTGGTTCGAGACGTTCTGCGATCCACACTTTGATGATCGACTGCCGGGTGACTCCGAGGCGCCTAGCCTCCCGGTCCAGTGACTCGATCATCCATACCGGGAAGTCCACATTGACTCTTCGCTGCTCGAATCCTGGATGGCGGGCGCCGGCGAGGTCGAGCTCAGAGGTCACGTCCTCACCGCGGTCGAAACGCTCGTCGAATTCTTCAGCTTTCATAGATCGCTACTTCCTCCTCGCGGGCGCGGCGGACGGAAATGATCCTGACACGATGCTCCCGGTAGGTCACGACTGCCGACCAGTGCTTGCCGGCTAGCTGGCCGATTACCAGCCACCTCGGCTCGTCCACAGTTCGGGCCGGTACCTCAATGCGCATGGGGTCTTGCCAGAGGGCCTGGGCTTCGGT
Organism: Streptosporangiaceae bacterium; assembly: GCA_035946955.1. GTDB lineage: Bacteria > Actinomycetota > Actinomycetes > Streptosporangiales > Streptosporangiaceae > DASYYE01. Next base: position 25,152 of record DASYYE010000439.1, read on the forward strand.
GAAGTTGATCCCATGTTTGAGCTGGTTCGCCTGGCTCTTGCCAGGGTCGAACTCAAAGTCCACACCAGGCCTCCTTCTGGTATAGGAATTATACCTAATAGACCCCTCGTAGCAAGCTAAGGCAGACGGCGGACCTTGGTCGAGAGACCGTGAGCGGTCGCCACGTGTCCCGGCGTCGGTCGGCCAGGCAATCTGATGCCAGGGGGTGACAACCCGGACATCACTCCGAGCGATCTGTCGCTCAAGATCGTTCAGCGACAGGCTGCCTATTGCGGTTGCGCTCGTGGCCGCCGTGCGTCGGTGCAGGTCTGCACAGCGCTGAGGCCGGGATACCTTCTAAGCAGCGGGTCGCGGGTTCGAATCCTGCCAGGCGCGCGGGGGGAACAGGGAGGCGGACGGCACGATCGGCCCAGCGGAACGGCCCAGGGGCACTCCCCTGGTTGCGCGCCCGCTGCATGCCTGATGCCTCCCCGTTCTGCCTGGTCAGAGCCTCCTGCGCAAGCTGGCCAACGACGTCCGCGGGACCGTCGATCCCGTCCGTAGTCATCGTTGAGGGGTGCTCTGCCCTTGCGCCACCAGGCCAATTCCTACCGGGGTAGGATCGGGTGCATGGCCAAGCTTTCCATCAGTCTCCCCGATGAGCTCGCCAATGACCTGCGCGCAGTTGCCCCAGGCAACGTGAGTGCCTTCGTATCCGCGGCTGTCCGCCACGAACTCGACCGACGCCATCTGCTGACGTTCCTGGCCGAACTGGAAGACGAACTGGGCCCGCCCGACGAGGAAGAGGTCGCGGGCTTCTCTGCGGTCTTCACCGAGATCGAGGCATCTAGCACCCGGGCTGACAAGCCGGAGCGGGCAGCAATGCCCAAGCCGCGGTCAGGGCACTGATGGCCGTCCTGGTACTTGACACCCGCGCGCTAGAGGTCATCGCGGATCACCGCGCCGATCCGGCTGCCGCCCGGCGGGTACAAAGCATGCTGACCTCGGCTGCCCGGCTTGGCGTGCCAGTGCGCGTGCCGACCGCAGTCCTCGCGGAGGCCTACCGGGGCATCCCGGGAGATACGGCCATCGATCGCGTGCTCAGGCAAGGCATAAGGCCGATCACTATGGCCCAGGCGATGTCCCGGCTGGCTGGCGCTCTCAAGAACCGCGACAAGCTCAACTCATGCCACACCGTGGATGCCTTCGTCGTGGCCACGGCCGCACGGCTCGGCGGTGGCATTGTCGCCACTGGTGACCCTGATGACCTCCGTTTCCTAGCCCGCGACCACCCGAACATCCGCGTCGAGGCAGTGAGCCCCACACGCCGGTAGCCGTCGAGGCATCCCGCCACACCGGGCGAATCCGACCCGTCCAAGTGGCTCGCGCCCGGGCCAGGTGGGGTGCCACCGTAGCGGCCGCGGGTATGTAGCGCCGTATGACAAAGCTCGCGCCGTCGGTGAGAACGGTCCGCCGGGCATATTACGAGGAACTCGGGCCAGGGGAGCGGTCCGCCCTGGTGTCCTGGCTGGCCTTCACCTCGACCTT
>DASYYE010000440.1:0-29065 GCA_035946955.1 Streptosporangiaceae bacterium
TCCTCATCGCCTGGCGGCGGCTGTCTGACGTGCCTGATGAGCCGGTGCCCTGGCTGTTCGCCGTCGCCAGGAAGGTGATCGCGGGCCAGTTGCGCTCCCATTCCCGGCGGGAGGCGCTGCGCGCGCGGCTCGAGGTGACGACCGTGGAAGGAGCCGTCGCGGGCGAAGTCGGCGAGGACGTGGTGGAGCGCACGTTGGTGCTGACGGCGTTCGCCGGGCTCAGCCAGAACGACCGCGAGGTGCTCATGCTGGTCGCCTGGGATGGGCTCAGCTCGAAGTCCGCGGCCGGCGTGCTCGGGGTGACCCGGTTCGCGTTCGGCATGCGGCTGCAGCGGGCGCGCCGGCGTCTTTCGGCCGCCCTGGCGGCGGCCGAAAGGGCGGGCCGGCCCAGCTGGGGAAGCGGGCCAGCCCTTCCGCGGCACGGCGAACAGCAGCCGCGAGGACGCCGCCACCCCAGCTCACCCGCGGGCGAACTGCTGTCACCCGTCCCAGATTCCAGGCAACTCACCTCACCGAGGGAGGTGCGCTGACATGCGCCCTTGCAATGAACTCGACCGGCTTGCTGCGGTTCGCCCGCGGATCGTGCGGGAGACCGAGGACTTGGTCGACGCGGCCGAAGCCGAGCGCCTGCTCCGCCAGATCCTCGTCGGCACAGCGGCGCCCAGGCGGGCCCGCGTCTGGTCGCCAGGTCGTGGCCCGGCCCCCCGCCGCCTGGCTGGCCTGCTGGCCGGGGGACTCGGCCTGACCGCCGCCGCGGTGACCGCCGCCGTCGTGCTGGCCTCCGGCGTCACGCCCGTGCCCGGTGGTCCTCCCGGCGCCACGCACCCTGGCCCCGGGGGACGATCCGCCCAGCAGGTTCTGCTCACCGCGGCCGCTATCGCCGCCGCCACGCAGCCGGACGGCCACGGCTCTTACTGGTACGTCAAGCAGACCTGGTCCCAGCCGGGCTCTCACGAGACCGACGAGAGCTGGACTCGCCGTTACAGCGGCTACGAGTGGCTCTGGGCTGGGAAAAAGACAAACGGCCGCGTCATCAAGCTGCCCATGCCGCCAGTCTGGGGTCTCGTTGGCGATCCGGCGTTCTTCGGGCAGTGGCTGAACGGGCCGCCCATCAAGGTGAGGCCCCAAAAGCTGCCGTCGGCCGGTTTCCGGCTGCCCGGCCAGCTAACTTTCGGCCAGCTCCAGAAGCTGCCGGCGAACCCGGAAGCGCTGAAAGCGAGGATCATCGCCATCAACCGCGCCTACGAGCGCCTGCCGGATCCCCAGTACGTGGCGGTGTTCCTGTCGCTGACCAGCCTGGTCGCCGAGTTCCCGGTCCCGCCGCAAGTCCGCGCCGCGGCATTCCGCGCCATGGCATCGCTGCCCAACGTCACCAGCCTCGGCCCGGTCAACGGAGGCCAGGGCCTGCGGCTGTCCCTCGGCGGATCTCACTACGCCACCCTTGTCGTCAACACGACGACGTCGCAAGTCAGCGACATTCTCAGTGTCTCCGGCGTGGCCCAAGGGGGAGGCCAGCGGACGATAACCGCTCAGTGGGTGAACCGTGTGCCCGGCGCCGGTGCCCGGAAGTAAGCCGGCGCTCAGGCTGTAACTGCTGCCTGAGCCGTCCCCGGCCGTCGGCGCCCTGGTCGGCTCACTGGACCTTCCCTCGCTACGGCCTGGCCGCGTGGCCCGATTCGACATCCAGAGTTAGGTTGCAGGAGGCTTGCATGCGTTATCGCACGTCCTTTCCAGCCATGCCCGGCCGGGACCGCCGGCCCGGCGTGTGGCGGTCTGCTGCCGGTGTTGCCCTGGCCGCAGGAGCTGGCCTGGCGCTTGCCGCGATCGCCCCGCCCGCCACGGCCGCCTCAGGTACTGGGCCCGCCACAGTGACTGTGTATGGGCCGAAGTCTCTGACCGGGTCTGGGGCGGCTGCCCTTGCCGTGTCAGCAGCCGGCAGATACCCGCTACGGCCGGGAACCGGCAGCGGCGCGGTCCTGTGGGAGCAGGTCGACGGGCGCCGCTACACTGTGCCGGACGTGGCGGCGCCTCACTCCCGCTGGGAGCCCGCCTCCGGCACGCGGATGACGGCGCGGCCGGGCCAGGCGCAGGCAACCCTGCGGCTCAAGGTGACCAACCTGGCCGGCCAGCCCGCGAGCAACGTGCAGGTCGTGCTGATGAACACCGACAAGGCCCAATGGGATCCGGGGCCGGTGACGGTGAATGGCACGGCGCAGGTCACAGTCCTGGCAGGCGACTACAGCCTGTTCGCCCTCTTCACCGACTTCAACGCAACGGGCAGGGCCGTGGTGGCCTTTCACTGCGTCTACCGGGACGACTTCCGGGTCGGCGCGGCGGGCGCCATGGTGACCGTTGCGGAGCGCAGCGCGACCCAACAGCGGGCCCTGGCAGTGCCAGGCCTGCACCGCGGGCCGCACGCTGTCGCTGAACTTCAGCTCGCTCGGCGACAGCGATCCCAGCCACTTCGTGCCGCCCGTCCGGGACCAGCGCCTGCAGCCGCACGCACACTTCACGCTCTACCGCGACGGCATCAAGCTGATAAGTGCTGACAGGGCGAGCGGCGCCGTGGTATCCATCCCGGCCGGGCCGGCCAGCTACCGCGCCGTGCTGAACGTGGACTTGACGCACGATGCCGGCTTCAGCCAGTCCACCCAGAGCCACACCGTACTGACCGTGCGGTACGTGCCCGGTGCTGGTCCTGACCTGCCTGCCGGAGATATCTGCTCCGGCGGGCCGGCGCCGGGCACCCCGTGCCAGATGCTGCCCGCGCTCACGCTTGGCTACCAGCTCGCCACCAGCGAGGCGAACACGAGCGATACCGCGACGCAGGTGCTGCACCTTCGGGTCGGTCACCTGAGTTATGACGGCGTCGGCTCCCACGCCGCCATCAGGTCGGCGGCGGTGTGGGTGTCCTTCGACGGCGGCAAGTCCTGGCGCCGGGCGAAGGTGACCGGCGTCGGCGGGCGGTACACGGCGACCTGGCCGAACCCCGCCTCCGCGGGGGACAGCAGCCCGGACATCAAGGTGACGGCGTCTGACGCCGTCGGCGGCTCGATCACCCAGACCATCACCGGCGCCTACTCGATCGTTGCCATTGGCCGTGGGGCCCGTGGCTGAGCTGGAACGATGACGGCCCACGGGCCGCCGGTCCCAGCTGGCGGCCGGTAACGCGGCCAGGCTGCCACGCGCCAGCCGTTAAGAATTATGCATAACGGCTGTCGCGTGGCCGACCTGGCAGCCGGGACGCTGGCGGGCTGCCGGGTGGCCGTTTCCCCAACGCCGTCTAGGCGCGGCGATCGAAGTAGCCACCACGCTCGCCCAGCGTGACGGTGGGCTGCTCGCGAACCGGGACATGCACTACCAGAACGTGCTGGCAGGGGAGCGTGAACCCTGGCCAGCCCGTTCCGCTAAGCCATTCGTCCAGTTGATCCAGGTCACGGTGACCTCGATCGGGTCGATGGCGTCGATGGCGAGGATGTCTTTCTTCCGGAAGGTGACCTGCTCCATCGCGTAGGTGCCGTCCGACGTCAGGCGAAGCATCTCGACGGATACGGCGGGACCGTCGTTCTGGGCGAGACGGATGATCCAGTAGTGGCTGATGCCCGCCCGGGCGTAGCGGACCCGCTTGACGAGCAGGTCATCAGAGCCTGAGCCAGGCGACACGATCTCGACGGCGATCAATGTGTCGGAGGCGGTTGGCTTGCCTTTCCACTGCCCCCCGCGCGAGTCGTCGAGACACCGGAAGAGCGCCAGGTCCGGGCGGCGGAAGTGGAACGGCACCTCGCTGAGCAGGACGTCAATGTCAGCGCGGACCCGATGGCAGGTTCCCTTGCGCTGGTCGTGCTTGCGGGCGGCCTCAGCGAGCGCGTTGAGCAGGGCGTGCTGTACTGCCAAGTGCTTGTCACCGGGCGAGTGGCAGACGATGATCATCCCGTCCGATACCTCGACCTGCCTGGCAAGGTCTTCGGGGAGTGCCTCGTAGAGTTCGAGGGTCATCTCAGGTGCCTCCGCCGCAGCGCGCAGCCACGACCAGTCGGAATCCTGCGGTACCGCCATGCGGCTCACGCTACCCGCAAACGGCAGGCCGAACGCGGGACCTGGGACGCAGAAAATAGGGGCGGGAGGATCTGGCCGGACACAGTCACGCCGCGGGGTTGCGACCGCCACGCACCCTGTCCTGGCTCCCTTGGCCAAAGAACCGGCCGCTGTGCGCGGCGCGGGGCTGGCTCTCGCTCGACCACAGGCTCTGCCGCACCCCTGCCGCGCCACGGTCAGCGCAGGCGCTCGATGATGGTCACGTTCGCCTGGCCGCCGCCCTCGCACATGGTCACCATGCCGTACCGGCCGCCGGTCCGCTCCAGCGCGGACAGCAGCGTGGTGAGCAGCCGGGCGCCGGTCGCACCGAGCGGGTGGCCCAGCGCGATCGCACCCCCGCAGACGTTCACCCTGGACAGGTCCGCACCGGTCTCCCGCTGCCAGGCGAGCACCACGGACGCGAACGCCTCGTTGATCTCAACCAAGTCGATCTGGGAGAGGGTCAGCCCAGCACGGCGCAGTGCGTGGCCGGTCGCCTCGATCGGCGCGGTGAGCATCATCACCGGGTCGTCTCCGCGCGCGCTGAGGTGGTGGACCCGGGCGCGCGGCCGCAGCCCGTACGCGCGGACAGCCTCAGACGAGGCGACCAGCATGGCAGCGGCGGCATCAGCGATCTGGCTGGCCAGGGCCGCGGTGGTCAGCCCGCCCTCGCGCAGCGGCGCCAGGGCGGCCATCTTCTCGGCCGTGGTGTCCCTACGCGGGCACTCGTCCACCGTGGCGTCGCCGCAGGCCACGGTCTCCCCGGCGAACGCGCCGCTGTCGACCGCGTCCACCGCGCGCTCGTGGCTCGCCAGCGCGAACTCTTCCATCTCCGCGCGGCTGATGCCCCACTTGGCCGCGATCATGTCCGCCGCGCGGAACTGGGACACCTCTTGCGTGCCGTACCTGGCGCGCCACCCCGCTGACCCGCTGAACGGGTCGTCGAATCCAAGTTCATGCCCGGCGGTCATCGCAGCCGCGATCGGTATCTGACTCATATTCTGAACACCACCGGCCACGACGACGTCGGCGGTCCCGCTGAGCACCGCCTGGGCGGCGAAGTGCAGCGCCTGCTGGGACGAGCCACACTGCCGGTCCACGGTGACCCCGGGCACCGCCTCGGGCAGGCCAGCGGCGAGCCAGGCGGTACGCGCGATGTCACCCGCCTGCGGGCCGATGGTGTCCACGCAGCCGAAGACGACGTCGTCGACGCAGCCGGGGTCGACACCCGTGCGTGCCAGCAGTGCCTGGATCACGTGGGCACCCAGGTCCGCCGGGTGCACCGCTGACAGCCCGCCACCACGACGGCCGACCGGGGTCCGGACCGCATCGACAAGGAACGCCTCGGGCACTGTGCCTCCCCTCGGGTTACACTTCAGTAGAACACGTTCTACTAATACCGGACGTGCCGGGTCCATGGGCCGCATCGGTGGCCGCCATGGGCGAGGAGACGGTGGAGCGCTGATGGACCTGAGCTATACACCTGAGCAGCAGCGGCTCAGTCAGGAGTTGCGTGACTACTTCGGCCGCCTGATGACGCCGGAGGTCCGCGAGTCGCTCGCCAGCCACATGGGTGAGCACGGCGACGGTGACGCGTACCGCCACGTCATCCGTCAACTGGGCCGCGACGGCTGGCTCGTCCTCGGCTGGCCGACGGAGTTTGGCGGCCGGGGCGGATCCATGCTCGACCAGCTCATCTTCACCGATGAGGCGGCGACCGCGGGTGTCCCTGTGCCGTTCCTCACCATCAACACAGTCGGCCCCACGATCATGCGGTACGGGACCGCTACGCAGAAGGCGTTCTACCTGCCAAAGATCGCCTCTGGCGAGCTCCACTTCTCCATCGGCTACTCCGAGCCCGAAGCAGGGACCGACCTCGCGTCCCTGCGGACCCGTGCCGTGCGCGACGGCGACTCCTACGTCATCAACGGCCACAAGATGTGGACCAGCCTGATCCAGTACGCGGACTACGTCTGGCTCGCCTGCCGGACCGACCCGGACGCGCCCAAGCACAAGGGCCTGTCCATGCTCATCGTGCCGACCGACGCCCCCGGCTTCTCCTGGACCCCCGTCCATACCGTGGCGGGCACGACCACCAGCGCCACCTTCTACACCGACGTGCGGGTGCCCGCGGATGCGCTCGTCGGTGAGGAGAACAAGGGCTGGCCACTGATCACCAACCAGCTCAACCACGAGCGGGTCGCCCTCACCTCGTCGGCCCCGGTCCGCTCCGCCCTGCGGGCGGTGCGCGAATGGGCCGCCACCACCAAGCTGGCCAACGGCCAGCGCGTTGCCGACGCCGAATGGGTCCAGCTCAACCTGGCCCGCGTCCATGCCAAAGCCGAGTTCCTGAAGCTCCTCAACTGGCGGATCGCGGCTGAGGCGGGGGAAGGGCTCGGCCCGGCCGCCGCGTCGGCCACCAAGGTCTTCGGCACCGAGTTCGCCACCGAGGCCTACCGGCTGCTGATGGAAGTGCTCGGCGCGAACGCCGACGTCCGCGAGGGGTCACCCGGCGCCGTGCTCGCCGGGCGGCTCGAACGGATGCAACGCTCCGCCCTCATCCTCACCTTCGGGGGCGGCACCAACGAGATCCAGCGTGACATCATCGCCGCCACCTGCCTGGGCCTCCCGTACAGCAGGCACTGAGCGTAGGGGACACCGATGGACTTCAGCGAGAGCGAAACGCAGCAGGAACTCTCCGCCCTGGCGCGGCAGATCCTGACCGAGCGGGTCACCCCCGCGCGCCTGTGCGACATCGAGGAGAAGAGCGACCGGTTCGACCCGGAGCTGTGGGCGGTCCTGGCTGAGGCCGGCATCCTGTCGGCCGCCCTGCCCGACTCGCTCGGCGGTGCCGGGCTCGGCTTCCTCGAGCAGTGCTCGGTCCTAGTGGAGGCCGGGCGGACGGTGGCGCCGGTGCCCTACCTCGCCTGCGCCATGCTCGGCGCCGGAGCGCTGGCCACCTTCGCCAGCCACGAACAGCACCACCACTGGGCCGCGGCCGCGGGCCGCGGGGAGTCCATCCTCACGGCCGCGCTGTCGGAGGAGGACGGCGACGACCCGCGCTGCCCTGGCGCCCATGCCGAACGCACCGGCGGACGCTGGCGGCTGACCGGGACCAAGACGGCCGTGCCCGCCGCGCCACTGGCCCGCTACCTGCTGGTGCCCGCCGTCACGCCGCAAGGCACCGCGGTGTTCGTGGTCGCGGCGTCCGACGACGGTGTCACTGTGGAACGGCAGCGCGCCACCGACGGCTACACCACGGGCCGCGTCACCCTGGGCGGCGTCGCGCTCACCGACGACCGGGTGCTCGGTGACCTCGGCAACGGCCAGGAGGTCACGGACTGGCTGGTGTCACGCGCCATGGTGGGCCTTGCTGCCCTGCAGTACGGCGTGGCCGGGCGGGCCCTGGAACTCACGGCGGAGTACGCGCGCAACAGGGTGCAGTTCGGCCGGCCGATCGGCAGCTTCCAGGCGGTGTCGCAGCGCCTCGCCGACGCCTACGTCGACGTCGAAGCCATCCGGCTGACCATGTGGCAGGCCGCCTGGCAGCTCGCCATGGGCCTGCCGAGCGAGACCGAGGTCGCCACCGCGAAGTTCTGGGCCGCCGACGCCGGCCACCGGGTCGCCCACACCGCGGTCCATGTCCACGGCGGCATGGGCATCGACACGGACTACCCGCTGCACCGCTACTTCCTGGCCGCCAAGCACCACGAGTTCGCGCTCGGCGGCGCCACCACTCAACTCCGCCGCATCGGTGCGGCCCTGGCCTCGGACAGCTGACTATCCTCACTGGAGCGGAACACGTAACACAGCGTCTGCCCGCTCACCGGCATGCGCCATATCATCCGCCCAGCGCGGTCAGAATCCGCGGCCAAACCCACCGCCATGATCGGCGAGGCCTATGACCCAACCGTATGGCGGCGGGGGCGTCAGCCGCTGCGGATACCATCCGCGTCATGGAGTTCCAGGATGTTGTCCGGCGGCGCCGGATGGTGCGGCATCTCCGGGCTGACCCGGTCCCGCAGCACAGTATCGACCGGATCTTGGCCAACTCGGTCCGTGGCCCGTCGGCCGGGTTCTCCCAGGGCCAGGCGTTCCTGGTGCTCACCGGGGAAGACCTGCCACGGTTTTGGGCTGTTGCCGGCGAGGCGGTCATCGACAGCGTGCACGACGCGCCTGTGGTAGTGGTCCCGTTCTCGTGCAAACGTATCTACCTGGACAGGTATGCGAGTCCGGACAAGGGGTGGACCGACCGGGACGAGAGCCGCTGGCCGGTGCCGTTTTGGCACATCGACACCGGCATGGCCGCTCTGCTGATCCTGCAGACCGCGGTAGACGAGGGGCTTGGGGCCTGTTACTTCGGCATTCCGCCCGAGGCTGTCCCCCCCTTCCGCGTCACCTTCGGCGTCCCGGACGACCACGAGCCGATCGGTGCCATCGCCATCGGATACGACGCCGAGACATCCAAGCAAGACGCCAGTCCCTACCGCAGGCCACTCAGCGAGATGATCCACCACGGTAACTGGTAAGCAGCGCAAGACGGCTCCTGCACGGCCGCGCGCAGAGCAGCCTCCGCGGAGATGACGTCCGTCTCCTGACGAGGTACGCCATGGACTGGGTCCACCAGCGCGCGGGAGCCGGCCCCGCGAGTACCTACCGGGTCCATGACAGTTTCCTCGGCGGGACCGGGGCAACACAGCTGCTGACCGCCGGTCACGGATGGCGTAAACACTGGGGGCGTCAAATTCGCTGGCCATCGAGCGAATGCGGGACCGGCGGGCGGACCAGCCATGGGTCTTGCCGGGGATGGGCGGCCGGTCGTCGCTGGCGGGTGTCGGCGTGGCTGGGTTGGTGTGGGTGGCTGGTCAGCGGTTGGCGGCGCGGGCGGTGACGGGCCAGCGGTCCACGACGCGGCCCTGGTCGGCCACGACCAGCCCGGGGACGAGGTTGACGGCGGTGCACACATGGTTGGGCACCACCGCGACCACCTCGCCGAGCGCCGGGCAGTCGCCGTCAACGGCGGCCACGGCGTGGTGCTCCCATAGACCGGTGATGCGGGCGGCCGGCCAGTCTGCGAGCCGGCCGTAGCCGCTGGCCCAGGCCGGGCGGTCCGGCCCGAGCACCTTCGACCCGGCGTCGAGCACGACCCGCCCGGGGGCGGGGCGGCTGACCACGGTCGCGGCCACCATCAGCGCTACCTCCTCCATCGAGCAGGTTCCCAGCTCCACCTGCTGGGCGTCGTTGAGCGCATAGACGCCAGGGCGCAGCTCGGTCAGGGCCCCGGGCCGGGCCAGGCGGGCACTGGGGGTGGAGCCGCCGCTTCGCTCCACCTCCCCGAACCCGGCGGCGGCCAGCCCCGCGGCTGCCTCAGCCAGGGCGGCCGCTTCATCGGCTGCGGCCTGCGCCGCGGCACCCGGCCGGTAGCTGTGACCGGGGAAGGTAAACACCCCGGCCACCTCCAGCCCAGCCGCCTGCGCCGCCCGGGCAACGTGGCCAGCATCACCCGGGGCCACCCCGCTGCGGCCCAGACCACACTCGACCTCCACCATCACCCGCACACGCCCGGCCAGCGGTGCCAGCCGCCCGGCTGCCGCGACCGAATCGGTACCCACGCTGACCCGCGCCCGCCCGGCCAGCTCCCCCAGCCGGGCAACCAAGTCCGCGGCGGGCCACAGCGGGTAGGCGATGAACACGTCCTCCACCCACGGTCCCACCTGCCCAGCGCCCCCGCGGCCGGCCAGCAGCTCCGCCTCACCAACGGTGGCGACACTCAGCCCCCGCGCGCCCAGGGCCAGCTGCCACCGGGCGATCTGCGGGCACTTGTGCGTCTTGGCATGCGGCCGCAGCGTCACCCCATTCCCTGCCGCGAACGCCGCCATGCCCGCCAGATTGCGCTCCAGCCGGTCCGCGAACACCAGCGTCACCGGAGTAGCCAACCCACCCGGCACCAGACCACCGATCCCCATGACCCCATCATCACCCCCAGACGACGACCCGAGGACGCTGCCGGCGCAGCACTTGCCGACCCTGTTCCAGGGTTCAGGGGTCTCGCAGCCGGGTTACCAGTTCCACCGTGAGTTCAGCGAGACTGAAGGGTGCTCGTCGGGAACCCGAGGCTTTCCGGGAGTCGGTCGGCGGGAGCCGGCGTAGGTTCCCCAGTGGGGACGTGCCGATTTAGACGTGATGGCTGGCACGGGTGTTAGCGATCTTGTCAAGATCCATTCGGCCACACTCAACAGCGCAAGCGGTCCCCACCCACGGCGACATGTCGGTGGTGCCGTCACCCTTGGTACAGGTGACCTTCGCCTCGGTCCAGGCCGCCGTGACGGTGCTGAACGTGCCGCCGCTGACCACGTAGCCGGACCAGTTGATGGAGTAGCAGAGGTCATGGCTGGGGCACACAACCGTGCACGGGATCGGGCACCCGGTGTGCTTCGCCGTGGGCCCGGTTGTGGGTGAGCGTGTCGTTGGCGACGCGCGGTCAGGACTGATATGCGCGGGTTGGTTACCGCAGGACGGTGTTTCGGCTGGAGCGGTTGTTCGCGTGTCTAACAGCGGGCGTCGGCCCTGGCGGGGTTGTGCTCATAGTGCGCTCGCGGGTGTGCTCCACGCGCTGCCACCCGGCCTGGCCGTCAGCGAAGCAGTCTGGGGGGCTGAGCTAGCTGGCGGTGTCGTCGAGGACGGCCAGTGACCAGCACCAGCCGGCCAGTTCGCGGGCGGTCGCGGCGTTGGCGGTGGTGGGCTGTTTCTTGCGTGCGATGAACCTGAGCCACCGATCGTGCAGCCGCCGGTTGCCGTGGTCGCCGCGGGCGCGTGCGGCGGCGGGCGCGAGGTCGCACCGGTCCTGGAGGGTCTTGCTGATGGGGTAGCGGGTGCGGTGGTGCCTGGCGGCCTCGATGAGCAGCCGCCGGACGTGGCCGTTGCCGGTCTTGGTGATCGGTCCCTGTGCCCGCGAAGTGCCGGAGGAGTGCTCGCTGGGGACCAGCCCGGTGAACGCGCCGATGCTGGCGCCGGTGAACCGGGTCCAGTCGCCGATCTCGACCGCGAGCGCGAGCCCGGTCAGGGTGGCGATCCCGCGCAGGCAGCACAGCCTGCGCACCAGCGGGGTGAACTCCGACGCGGCGGCGGTCCGCTCGATTTCGGCATCCAGCCGGTCCCGGCGGCCGGTCACCGCGAGCACCGCGTCGTAGTCAGCGTCGAAGGCGGACCGGGTCGGCTGCACCGCCAACTGGCCGAACGCGTCATGACGTAGCCACTGGTCGTGTCTGCCGGTCCAGGCAGCACCCCCGTAATAGACGATCCCGTGCCGCAGGAGCAGCTTCGACAGCCGGTGCCGGGCGCGCATCAGGTCGGCCCGGCAGTCCTCGCGGGCCCGGACCAGGTCCCGGGCCGCTTCCTGGTCAGCGGTCGGGACCGACACCGGCGTGACCTCGTCCAGCCGCAGCAGCCGCGCCAGGAGCAAGGCGTCCCTGGCATCGGTCTTGACCCGGTCACCGGCCGGGCGTGCCAGCTCCGGCCGGGGCAACGACCTCACACCGGACCCCGGCCGCCATCAGCGCCCGGCACAGCCCGAACCCAGTCGGGCCGGCCTCATAAGCCACTGCCACCGGGCCGGGCAGAGAACCCAGCCACGACTTGATGTGGTCATGTGACGGGGTCAGCCTGGCCCGGACCAGCTCGCCCGTCGCGCTGTCGATCGCCGCAGCCGCAACCGGCCGGGCGTGCACATCGAGCCCCACACTCCTACGCTCAGTGAACACCGGGGCCTCCCACAAGTGCTGGAAAGGCCGGGCAGGCCCTTCCGGCCCGGTAACCCACGACTGTTGTGGGCAGGCCCCGGGCACGCAACCCAGTGGGCCACCACACCCAGGCGGCCCGCCTCGACCGCCGCCCCTCTCGCCGGTGCGCAGCAGGTGTCAACGTGGAGCACGCGCAGCGACGCGAGCATGAACGAGGTTGACACCGACCAGCACCGGCGCACCCTCAACCGGCGAGGCGGCCCTTCCCACCTCAGCTCGCGGAGTCACCCATAGCGTCTAACGTGGCGCTGAGCGCTACCGCCGGGAACTGGCCGCCTACCAGCGATGGGTGCCAGCTCTCGGCGATCGGGCGCCACAGCTGCGGGCATTCGATGGCGGAGCGCACCTGCCGCACGTGTATCCCTGAAAACAGGGATACGAGATCCTGATGTTGCTCAGAGGGGTTGGACCAGGTCCGGAGTTCTCCGCTGGTGAGGCCGCTTTAGCCTTCGGCCAGGGAGCGGCGGCTACTGCGCCAGCGGCCTGCGGCGGGCATATCAGGATTTGAACCGTAACTTCCTCAGGGTGGTTCGTTGTCTAGCGTGGCCAGGGTGTTTTTCCAGCTAAGACTATTCACGAGGTCGCTAGGGCCGATCGCGATGATCGGCGAGCCATCTCTGCGAAGGACGGTGATCGGCAGCCCGGCCTGTTCGGTCGAGGATCTCCATGCCACAATCACGTAGCCATGGTCCGGGATCTTTATGATCCGCTCGCCTGCCTGCAGTGCGTCAGCTTCCGTAGCGAAACGGAATCCCACGCAGCTTACCCAGCCCGCGTCGCCGGGCCAGTGACTCTGCCCCTCCTTTGCAACCTGCTCCCTGCCTGGTCGGCTACGGCTAGAGCCGCTAGTCAATACCTCGACCGCCTTCGTTGGCGTGCTGCCAGCGAGTGGCCTGCCGGTAAGCGGGAGTGGTTCTTGTTCAGGGCTGCCGCTCCAGCCAAGGCAACGCCAAGTACCGATTCGCTCGAACTGGACCGCGTACTGCATCTGCCGCCCAGATCCCGCCCGCGCCAGCCATACCGCTGCGGCATCACCGTCCTCATCAACATCACTAGCTAGCACGGAGAAGCCGGCGCGGCGTTGAGAAAAGGTTAGCTGACCCCCCAGCAGGATGCGACGGCCAATCATGCATGGATCGTGGCGGAGTGAGTTCCTCATGACAGTAATGTTACTCAGCGGCAGTGTCCCGGCCAGCGCACCCGGATGATCCAAGAGTGTGCTAGCCGGAACACCGAGACAGTCGCGTACCCTGCTATGCGGCGCAGAGTCGTTTGAGTTGATAGGCCTTCCCTGCGCCAGACCACTGGGCTGTATCACCGTCGGCATCTACCGCTGAAAATATCCCGTAAGTGCGGTATGAGTGAAGGAGTGCCGACGCGCTGCAGGGATCCGTTTTGATAGAAGCGTCGGCTCCTTGGCCGCAGCCGTTTTTTGTTGGGCCGTTGCCGTCGGGAACCCATACTCCCAGGTCATTTATGGTCTGCAGTTGTGCTATCTGGGAGCACACCGCTGCCGGGATGGGTGCGCAGCCGTCCACGTATGCGTACCCTTGGATGTATCCCGGGTAACTCGTCGACCACCTGAATACGACTGTGCCGGTACACTGTTCCAGCTTCTTCTTTCCGTCAAGGCGAACACTGAACGTATGCCTGATTTTGTATGCAATGGTTGGCTTGTTGGCAGGCTTCTTCGGCGGCGAGGACATGCTCGTGCTTCCCAGGTGGCGTTGCTGTGTGGGGGCAGCTGCCGCGGAGGCAGGCCCGGGAAGGGTGAGTATAGCGGCTGCCGCGACCATGGCTGCTGCCGCGGCGCAAGTGGTAATTAAGGCGCGCAAAGTCTTCTCCTTTGCCTTTGGTGAGCCCACCCAAGGGTTCCCCATGGATGGGGTCTCACAGTCGTATTCGGATTGCCGGGGCAGCCCCGCAAGAGGGGTTCGCGGGGACAATGATTGCCTTGCGGAGTGGTTCTTGTAAATCCCTAAAAATGGGGATGTGGGAGGTTGCGGATGGTGTTACCGTCCATGGCGGAGACCACAGCGGAAAGACGGGGAGACCAGCGTGGGAAGTAGGCCCGGGACCGTGTCCATGGCGAGCTGACACCACGTCAGGCCGAGGTGCTGGCACTGGCCGCGGCCGGGATGACGGCCGTCCGGGTGGCTCACCGGCTGGGTATCGCGGAGTCCACGGCCGAAGACCATTTACAGGCCCTGCGGCGCCGCACGCGGGCGCGCACCTGCGCCGAAGTGGTCGCACGCGCGTTCGCGGCGGGTGTCCTCCTGCCTGGCTCGTGGCCGCCCCGCTTGTCGGGCCGTCTTAGCGTGCGGCTGCCCGCACACCGGAACTACCCTGGGCAGTCCCCCTCAAGTGCGTGCCCAGCCTGCACTTGCATGGAAGACGCATACGCCGTCTTAACCGCCGCGAGTTCCCTGTTGGCCCACATCGCCTGCCATCTCCCCCGTACTGATGGCTGCTCCTCCAATGGCTCGGCTGACCACGGCCACCATGCGGCTGCTGTGCTCGCCTGGGAGGCTGAGCGGCTGGGCGATGCTGCCGCCCGTCTCGGCGAACTCAGCCGTGGCCATCCAGACAAGGCCGCAGGCTGGTAACCGGCAGGCCTGACCCTGCCTCGGCCCGGGTGACCGGCCAGCGGGTTATCACTCGGATCAGAGTGGCTGAGGGTTTTTCATCGCAGCTGCGGGCGGTCTCGCGGACCCGCTGACTGTTGTGTGGTCTTGCCCTCAGGCAGGATGGGCGCGAAGACGGTAGGTACCGTAACGATGCGCACACCTATAGCCTCGCAGCTGCTGCCCGGGAATTGGGAACCTCGCCGCTGAGACGATGGTGTACCGGGTTCGATTCGGGTCGCCGCAGTGGCTGGTGCTCGCCCCGGTGGTGGCCCAGGTGCACGTGCCCGCACGTCCCCACCGGGGCGCACGCCAAGCGGGTTCCCCCACATCTGTTGCACCTCTTCTGGAACGCGGCACCTGCCCAGCTCGATGTCGCGACCTCGGCGCCGTTCATCGCCCGGCAGCTCATCACGTCCTTTGATCCCGATGGCCTCGCCTGGGGGACCGCGAACCTGCCCGCAGACGCCTGGGAGCACGCGGCGGCAGCACGCGGCCTTGAGCCGGCCCGGCGGGCGCTCGCACGCAACCTCGCCCAGCACGCGCTCCATGCCATCTGACCGCGTCCGGAGAATCCTTCCGCCCGATACGGCGGCGGCGTGGGACACTATCGCTCTGATCGTGCTGCGGGACGCGTACCTCGGAGGCGGGACAGCCATCGCTGTTCACCTCGCGGTTCTGTGAGGTTGCCGGGCTGGGGCCAGGTCAGCGGAAGGTGGTGAGGCGGTCCAGGGCCTGGCTTGTCTCCTGGACGAGACTCGCCATGAGGTCGGCGACCGGGCGGACCTCGTTCATGCGGCCGACGATCTGGCCGACCGGCATCGGCACCACATCGGGCATCCCGGACCTCAGCAGCCGGTGGTGGGCCTCGGCGACCAGCAGGTTCTGCAGTGGCATGGGCAGGGGGTCGGGGGCTCCCGGCTCCACCCAGGCCTGGGTCCACCGGTTCTTCAGCAGCCGCGCGGGTTTGCCGCTGTAGACGCGTGAGCGGACGGTGTCGGACGACGTGGCCGCGAGCAGCGCCTCCCGCAGGCCACCCGCTGGGAGGTGCTCCGTGTACTCCGTGGTCGTGAGCCAGGCGGAGCCCATCCAGACGCCGACCGCCCCGAGCGCGAGTGCCGCGGCGACCTGCCGCCCACACCCGATCCCGCCCGCGGCGAGCACGGGCACATCCGGGCCCACGGCGTCGACGACTTCGGGGACGAGCACCATGCTCGCGACCTCCCCGGTGTGACCGCCCGCCTCGTAGCCCTGGGCCACCACCACATCGACCCCGGCGGCCACGTGGCCCAGTGCGTGCTGGGTCTTGCCCGCCAGCGCCGCCACCACCACGCCCTGGTCGTGCGCTCGTGTGATCAGGTCTTTCGGCGGGGGACCGAGCGCGTTCGCGATCAGCTTCACGGGGTGCGCCAGCGCCACCTCGGCCTGCTGGCTCGCCAGCGAATGCAGCCAGCCGAGCACGCCGTCACCAGCCGCGGACTCTTCCGGCAGCGGCGGGACGCCGAGCCTGGTCAGCGTGTCCGCCACGAACTCGCGGTGTGCGGCCGGAATGAGGCCCCGCAGGCCGGCCGGGGTGCCCTCGGTAGGGGGGTGGGTCGGCATCACCACGTCCACGCCGTATGGCCGCCCGTCGGTGTTGCTGTCCAGCCAGTGCAGCGCCTCATCCAGGTCAGCCGGGTCGCTGAAGCGCACGCACCCGAGCACGCCCAGCCCGCCAGCGCGGCTGATGGCCGCGGCGACGTACTCGGACGGGGTGAAGCCCACGATCGGGTGCTCGATGCCGAGCAGGTCACACAGTGACGTCCGCAGTGCCCGCCTGCGGGGTTCACTCACCGGAACCAGCCCTGTCCCTCGCCAGCGTATGGCTCGCCTCGCCCTGCCCCGGGGCGTTGGTGGGTGGGTGGCTGGCGGCGTAGCGGTGCGCCCAGCTGTAGTCGGGCTTGCCACTGGGCGCACGGTTGATGGTGTCGACCAGCCAGATACTGCGGGGGAGTTTGTAGCCGGCGATGCGGGGACGGAGGTGGCTCTCGAGACTGGCCAGGTCGAGGTGCCTGTCCTCACGGGGCTGCACCAGCGCCGCCACCCGCTGGCCGAGGCGCTCGTCGGGGACACCGATCACCAGGGCGTCGAAGACGTCGGCGTGGGACTTCAGCGCGCCCTCGACCTCCTCGGGGAAGACCTTCTCGCCGCCGGTGTTCACGCAGGTGTTGCCGCGGCCGAGCAGTGTCACGGTGCCGTCGGCCTCGACCCGGGCCAGGTCACCGGGTACCGCATAGCGCTTCCCGTCCACCTCGGCGAACATGGCCGCGGTCTTGACCGGGTCCTTGTAGTAGCCCAGCGGCACGTGGCCGCCCCTGGCAAGGCGGCCGGACTCCCCGGGGCCCGCCCGCCGGCCATCGCCGTCGAGCACGATGATGTCCGGGCCCGGCGTGACGGTAGGGCCACCCCGCTGTGGTGCCCCGGCGCTCACGAATCCCAGTCCGGCGAAACCCGTCTCGGTCGAGCCGATCGCGTCGGTGATGACGACCCCTGGCAGGGCCGCCATGCAGGCGTCCTTCACCACGGGGGAGAACAGGGCCGCGCTGGAGGAGATGGCCACCAGGGACGACGGCTCATAGTCGGCGTCGCCGAGCGCCTCGATCAGCGGCCGTGCCATCGCGTCCCCGATGATCACGAGCACGTTCACCTGGTGCCGCTGGACCGCGTCCCAGACCGCGTGCGGGTCGAAGCGTGGCAGCAGCACGATCGTGTCGCCGCCGAACAGGGCGGCGAGCATCGCGACCTGGCCGTTGCCGTGGATGAGCGGGCCCAGGCAGAGCCTGACCATGCCGGTGCCCTCGCGCCCACGGCGGGACTGCTCCCACTCGTCGGGCAATGGGACGCCGGTCAGGAAGTCGATGCCGCCGGTGAGTGTGCGCCAGATGTCCTCATGACGCCACATCACGCCCTTGGGATAGCCGGTGGTCCCGCCCGTGTAGATGATGTAGACATCGTCGTTGCTGCGTGCCGGGAAGTCACGCGCTGGCGAGGCGGCTGCCAGCGCGGCGGAATAGGCGACGCCCGTGCCCAGGTCAGCGTCGCTGGCGTCGTCGATGACCACCGTCCCCAGTAACCCGGGTGCCTCCGCCGCCACCGCGGCGGCGCGGGGCCCGTACTCGCGGTCGTGCACCAGGGCGGCGAGGTCTGAGTCCGAGAACATGTAGCGCAGTTCGTTCTCGGCGTAGCGGTAGTTGATGTTGATGGCCGCCGCGCGGATCTTGCACGCGGCGAGCAAGGTCGTGAGCGCCTCGATGGAGTTGTGCGCGTAGAGACCGACGTGGTCTCCCGGCCCGACGCCGGTGCCCGCCAGGTGGTGGGCCAGCCGGTTGGCATCGGCCTCCAGTTCCTGGTAGGTGACCTGCCTGTCGCCGCAGATCACCGCCACACGGTCGGGGAAAGCGTCTACAGCATGCTCAAACAGGTCGGCGAAGTGCATGGCCATGGCCAAAAAGTAGAACGTGTTACTGTTCTGGCGCAACCCTTACGCCCATGGTCATCGAAGGAGGGCGCCACTATGACTCAGGCTCCCGGCCACACGGCACTATCCAGTGAGCAGCCGCACCTGCTGACGGAGCGCCGCGGCCATGTCCTGATCGTGACGATGAACCGCCCGGAGGCACGGAACGCGCTCAGCGGGCCGATGATGGCGGGGATGCGCGAGGCGTGGGACGAGGTGGACGCCGACCCGTCGATCCGGGTCTGCGTGCTGACCGGGGCGGGCGGTGCGTTCTGCGCGGGTGCCGACCTGAAGGCTATGACGAGGTCACACCCGGGCGAGCAGTTCCGCAGCGGGGGCCTGGACGTGACCGTGATCGAATCACTGCTCAAGGGACGGCGCCTGACCAAGCCGCTGATCGCCGCGGTGGAGGGGCCCGCGATCGCCGGCGGCACCGAGATCCTGCAGGCCACCGACATCAGGGTGGCCGGCCAGAGCGCGAAGTTCGGCGTCTCCGAGGTGCGGTGGGGGCTGTTCCCCCTGGGTGGTTCGGCCGTGCGGCTGCCCCGGCAGGTCCCCTACACGGTCGCCGCCGACCTGCTGCTGACCGGGCGCCACATCAGCGCGGCGCAAGCCCAGGCGATCGGCCTCATCGGGTACGTGGTGCCAGACGGCCAGGCCCTGGCCAAGGCGCTGGAGATCGCCGACATGATCGCGGCCAACGGGCCGGTCGCCGTCCGGGCGGTCTTGCGGACGATCCGGGCGACCGAGGGCATGCCTGAGAACGACGCGTTCGTGGTCGAGGCCGAGATCGGCATGGAGGTGTTCCGCAGCGAGGACGCCAAGGAGGGGCCGCGCGCGTTCGCGGCCAAGCGGCGTCCCGAGTTCCACGACCGCTGAGCCGCACCCTGGCCAGGGCCGAGAGCGGCCTGCTACATTCGCGAGCCATGCTCGTGCAGCCCTGGGACGCCGCCATCGACGATGACGAATGGCGTGCCTGGCTCGCCGACGGCCGCGACTTCGGGCAGCTGGTCGTCAACGACCTGACTGGCCGGTGGCCGGTTGCCGTGCCGGCACACTTCGTATTCGACGGGGGCCAGGAGGTCATCCTTCATCTCGCCCGTACCAACCCCGTCTGGCCAGCGCTTGACCGCGCCGGTCACGCGTTGCTGAGCGTGGTCGATGACTACGCCTTCGTGCCGGCGACCTGGCGGGCAGCCGACGACATCCCCCGGGAGCACGGCGTGCCGACGAGCTACTACGCGGCAGTCCAGCTGGCCGGCCCGGTCACTGTGGTGGACGACCCGCACCAGAAGGCGGAGTTCCTGCGCAGCCAGCTCGCCCACTTCCAGCCGGCCGGGGACCACGGGCTCGTCCAGGTGGGCGAACCGCCCTACGGCCGCATGCTCTCCGCCATCCGCGGCCTGCGTCTGCACGTCGAGCAGGTCACCGCGAAGTTCAAGTATGACGACCACAAGCCTGTGGCACTGCGCGAGCACGTTGCGGAAATGCTGGCGGAGCGTGGCGAAGGACGGGATGCCCAGGCCCGCACCCAGCAGTTGCGCCGCCTGGCCGGGCATTCCGGTACCTGAAGCGTCTCCTGGGGCGGAGCCGCCCCACGTCTGTGTCCGGTCTATGCCAACTCGCGGCCATGTGGATAAAGCGACACATACTGTTTTAGTAACATCTGTCGCCTGGCTCACACACAAACGGGGGTTTCTGGTGGGTTCACACGACGGGGGCGGTACTGCACGCTGTCTTATTCACGGCCGGCTGAGCGGCCTGCCGGCTTACGTGGACTTCCTGGCCGGGCGGTGCACCCGCGAGGCCTTACAGCATGTGGTATCCCAGCAGCGCCCCGAGGACTGGTCGCTCAACACCGACCAGCTCAACCTCGCCACGCGGTTCCCGGCTGACGAGGAGCACGCGGTTGCCGTCATCCTCGATGACCTCGCGGCTGACGGGGTGCTTGCCACCGCGGCCTACGATGCCGACGGCTATCTGAGCCATGCTGACAGGGTCGCGGAGCACCTGCGGCACGGCGGCTACCTGACCTACATCTTTCCCGAGGAGGCCCGGCTGCTGTACGCGGTCGCGGACATCGTCCGCCCACGCCGGACGCTGTTTGTCGGCTCGTACTACGGCTACTGGGCAGCATTCGCCATGCCCGGCATCGCGGCGGCGGGCGGCACGGCCGTGCTGATCGACCCGAACCCTGAGGTGCTCGGCCTGTCCAGGGAGAACCTGGACCGTCTCGGCTACGGCGGGCGCTGCCAGTTCGTATGTGAGGATGCCGCCACCTACCTGCGCCGCCAGCCCGAAGGCTGTGACCTGGTCGTCCAAGACGCCGAAGGGCCGAAGACCGGCGCCGACCCCGACCGGCTGGGCAAAGCCATCTACTACCCGCTGACGGTCGCGGCCACGCCACTGCTGCGTCCCGGCGGCCTCATGGTGGCCCACAACATCATGTTGTCGAACTTGACCGACAACGACTATTTCCGCGGGAAGGTCGCGCACAACCATGGTGAGCTCGCCCTGTTCCACCGTTACGTCGACAAGCACTACGACCGGGTAAAGGACTTCCCCACCACCGAGGGCGTGGGCATCTACCGGCGTGCGGACACCGACGGGGCACAGTAATGGATCCCCGGCCGATGGAGCGCGGCCGATGGCACAGTTCCGCCAAGGTCCGGACCGGCCCGCCGCGGTTGGCGGCCACGACCCCGCGCTATTTCCACAAGGCCGGAGCGGCCGACTCGCCGCTGTCCGCCGAAAACCTCGGGAAGGCAGGGATGCGGCCGTGACCGTCATCGTGACCGGCCCGGTCAGCACCGACGCGACGACCCGGTTCATGGCCGCCTGTCAGCACAACGGCATGCCCGCGGTCCTGCTGGGCACACCAAACCCGGCGTTCACCGGGCACCCACACGTGAGTGTTCCGACGCTGGACCTGCCGCTGGCCGAATTGGCCGGGCTGCTGGCCCCGTTCGGCCCCACAGCGGTGGTGCCAGCGGGTGAACTGGCCGTCCCGGTGGCCGACCGGCTGGCAGCCTACTTCGGCACCCCGCACAACCCACTGGACGCCGGTGACGTCTACCGGAACAAGGACTCGATGCGGGCCGCCTTCCGCGCCGCTGGCCTGCCCCAGCCCCGCGTCCATGGCGTGTTCACCACGATGGCCGAAGCGGAACAGATGGACTGGTCAGCGGTGCCGTTCCCGGTCATCGTCAAGCCGGTCGACGGTGCGGGCAGCTATTTCGTCCGGCTATGCGAGACCCCCGCCGACGTGCTCGGCGCGCTGCCGCCCATCTTCGGGCGGGCCAGGTCAGGTGCCACCGGCCTGAGCTTCCTGCGGCAGGCCGTCGTGGAGGAATACGTCGACGGGCCCGAGTTCAGCGCGGAATGCGTGGTCGCCGGCGGGGTGGCCGACGTGGTCGCGGTGGTCCGTAAGTTCCTCAGCCCGCTGCCGCACCGCGATGAGACCGCACACCTGTGCGCGGACGTCGCGGACGCTGGCGTACTGGCCGCGCTCACCGTCACCATCGCCAAGGTGGTCACGGCGTTCCGTGTGCGTGACACCGTCCTGCACGTGGAGTTCAAGCTGACGCCCGATGGCACACAGCACGTGATCGAAGTGGGCAACCGGGTTGCCGGGGATCAGATCTCTGAGCTCGTGGAGCTCCGGTCCGGGTGGGACCTCGAGGCGGCGCTGGTGCGCCTGCGGTCTGGACTGGGCGTCGACGGGGCCCGGCGCGGTTCGGGCTCCGCCGATGCCTACGGCGTGAAGTTCGAGTTCGGCGCCCCCTCGATTGGGCCACCACAGGTGAGGACGGTGCGCCGGGCCAGCACAGACAGATACCCGCTGGTCGAGGGCCAGGGGGAGTTCCACACTTCGCAGCGCACCGGGTACACCATCCTCGCCAGCGACGACGTCCCCGCACTGGCCAGCCACCTCGGCAGACTGGAGTCGAGGGTGCCGGCATGACCGGCATGATCAGGCCCGTTGCCCCGGCTGACCTCGGCGCCGTGCGGGCGATCTACAACCACGCCGTGGTCCACACCGACGCGACAATGGACACCGAGCCGAAGACGGCCGCGGACTTCGAGGACTGGTTCTCCGAGCACCAGCAGCGGTTCTGCGCCGGCGTGCTCGAGCTCGCCGACGGCACGGTCGCAGCGTATGGCTCGCTGTCGCCGTTCTCCCGCCGCGGCGGCTACTGGCCCATGACGGAGGTGTCGTTCTACGTCGCACTTGAGCACCAGCGGCAGGGTGCTGGTGTCCAGCTGTCAGCGTGGCTGGCCGAACAGGCGGCCCAGCGCGGGTTTGTGACCCTGGTGGCCTTTGTCACCAGTACCAACACCGGCTCGGTGAAGGTACTGGAACGCACCGGCTACCAGCACACCGGGCGGATGTTCCAGGCGGGCCACAAGCTGGACCGGTTCGTCGACCTGGACGTCTACCAGCGCTTCATCACCGGCCCTGCCGGGGCGGACGTGCCATGACCGGTCACATCCTGCTGGTCGGCGGCTGGACCCGGCTGTACGCCAAGGCGAAGGCCGCTGGCTACCGCGTCACCGTGGTCACTGCCGCCGGCGCGCTGACCGCGGAAGACCGCGCGCATGTCGACCGCCACATCGACCTCGACATGTCCAGTGCATCGGTCCCCAGCGAAGCTGAGTCAGTGCACCGCCAGGACCCCTTCGACTGCGTGGTCTCCATGCGCGAGATGGGCCTGGACAACGCCGCCCTGCTCGTCGACCGGCTGGGTGTGGCGGGCAACCCGCGCCGCCCAGTGGAACTGACCAGGGACAAACTCGCGCTGCGCCGCCACCTCGACGCCGCTGGGCTGTCGCCGATCCCGTACCTGAGCGCTCCCGGGGAGCCCGAACTGGCGGCGTTCGGGGCCCGGCATGGCTGGCCAGTGATCCTCAAGGGCACCCGTGGCTACGGCAGCGCCGAGACCACCATGGTGAACGGGCCGGAGGAGGTCAGCGAATCCTTCACCCGCATCGGCCATGCCCCCGGTGCCGGCGACGTGCTGGCCGAGGCCTTCATTCCCGGTCCTGAGTTCAGCGTGGAGACCTTCTCGTGGCAGGGCGAGCACACCCTCCTGGCCATCACCGAAAAGACCACCACTGGGCCGCCGTCCTTCGTCGAGGTCCAGCACACCGTTCCCGCGCAGTTGCCCGGCGGGCAGCACACCGCGGTCGCCGACCTGGTCACCGCCATGCTCGATTCGGTTGGCCACCAGATGGGCCCGGCCCACACCGAAGTGATCCTGTCTCCTGACGGCCCGGTCATCGTCGAGGCCCATACCCGCGCCGGCGGCGGATTCATCTACGACCTGACCGAGTACGTCACCGGCGTGGACGTCTTCGCCGAGCTGTTCCGCGCTCTCGCCGGGGACGTGGGGGTGATCGCGCCGAAGCAGGACGGGGTCGCCACGACGCGGTACATGACATTCCCGCCAGGAGTCGTGCGCTCCATCGACGGTGTCGCGGAAGCCATGGCGGTCCCCGGTGTCCTCCGCTGCTCGGTCGATGTGGAGGTCGGGCAGACCATCGCCGCCCCCACGTCGTCCTTCAACCGCCATGGCTACGTGGTCGCCCACGCCAGCAGCCGGGCCGCGACCCTGGCGGCGGTGGACGACGCCATGGCCAGAGTGCGGGTCGCCATCGAATGACCAGGGGCCGTCATCGGAGGAAACCGAGGTTCCAGCCGATAGCCAGGCTCAACTTCTTCGTCGGCCTGTCCAACTTTGGCAGTGGACTCGTCTATCCATACACGGCGATCTTCCTGGTATCCAGGACGCCGTTGGGTGCCAGCGGTGCCGCGCTGTTCTTCGCCGTCCTCTCATTGGTCAACTTCCTCGCCGGGCTGGGGATCAGCGCTCTCCGGATGTCCAGCGGACCTGGCCTGATCGGTGGCATCGGTTCGACGCTGGCCGCTGTCAGCTACGCCTCGGTGGCGTTCGTGCACGGCGAGCCCGCCATGCTGGCCGCCGCGGTCGGGATCGGACTCGGCAGGGCTGCGGCCACCGCGGGCAACGCCCCCCTGATCCGCGCGCTTGCCCCGCCGGAGCAGACACGCGCCGCGTTCGGCCGCTGGTACCGGGCGATGAACATCGGCCTGGGCCTGGGCACTCTGGCCGGCAGCCTGCTGACCGCCACGTTCTCCTCGCCAGTGCTGGCACCCCTGTTCATCGTCAACGGCGTGTCCTTCGTGCCGCTGGCCACGTTCCTCGTGCGCCACCGTCACGCAGGCCGGTCCCGGGCCACGCCCGGAGACCGCGCGGACAGGTTGTCGTTCCTCAGCCTGGTCCGTTCCGCCGCCACGGTCACCGGCGTGCAGTTCGCCGTGTACCTGTTCGCGTACAGCCAGCTCGAGGCGACCACACCGCTGGTGGCGAACAAGTTGATGGGCCAGGGGCTCTCCTTTGTCGCGCTGGTCATCGCGGTCAACACCGTGGCTCTCGTGGCACTGCAAAAGCCGGTCACTCGGCTGCTCGCTGGCGGCACGCCCCGGATGGGGGTCCGTGTCGCCGTCGCGCTGTGGGTCACCGGCTACGGGATCGCCGCCGTCGCGAGCCTGCTGCCCGGCCCCGCACCCGTGGCGGGCCTGCTGCTGCTCGGCGTGGTCTTCGCCAGCGGGGAAGCGGCCTATTCGTGCTCGTACCAGCCCTGGCTCCTCGGCTCGGTGCCGGAGGACGAGGCGACGAGGACCGCGTCCCTGTCGAACGCGATGCGCGGGGTTGGGGCCTCCGCGGGCCCGTCACTGGGGGTGCTGCTCATCGCCACCGGCCGGGCGGTGTACCTGTGGACGGCACTGGCGGGGTGCTGCGCCGTCCTGGGCATGGCTGTCGGACGGATCGGACCTCGACCACAGGAGCAGGCATGAACACACGGCAGCGGCTGTTGCTCGTGGGAGCGGGCAACATGGGACGTGGCTACGTGCTGGCCGCGCGGGACATGGGGATCCCGGTGACCCTGGTGGAGTCCGCAGCCAGGGTGGCGGAATACCGCGACCTCGTCAGTGAGGTCGTCGAGACCACGGGGCCGGCCGAACAGCACTGGATACAGTCCGCGGTGATGGCCGCCGGGCGGTGCCGGCCAACGGCCGTGCTCGCCTTCGCCGAGCCGCACGTACTCGGAGCCGCATGGGTGCAGCACGCACTGGGCCTGCCCGGGCCCTCGCTTGTCGCGGCCACCGCGAGCCGGGACAAGGCACTCCAGCGCGTCCTCCTCGACCGCACCAGCGTGCCGCAGCCCGAGTTCGTCATCGCCAGCGACTTCGCAACAGCCCAGGAGTTCGCCGCAGGACGCTACCCGGTGGTGGTCAAAGCGCTCCGCTCGACCGGCAGTAACGGTGTCACGCTCGTCTATGACGAAGCCGGGCTCCAGGCGTGTGTCGGCAACGAGCACCTCCTCGTCGAGAGTTTCGTCGATGGCCCCGAATACAGCGTGGAAGCCCTGGTCCGGGACGGTCACGTGCTGTTCCGCAACTACACCAGGAAGATCACCAGTGGGCCACCGGAGTTCGTCGAGGTCGGCCACATACTGCCGGTGACCTTTGAGCAGCCGCAGGTCGTGGACGCCATGGTGGCGGAGCTGGTAACCGGCTTGGGGATCATGACCGGCCTCGTGCATGCCGAGTTCCGTGTGCACGATGGCCGGCCGTACGTCATGGAGACGGCCGTCCGCACGCCCGGTGACCACATCATGGAGCTGCTGAGCCTTGCCTACGGCGAGGACATGTTCGCGCAGGTGATCCGGGTGCTGACCGGACGGGAACCGAAGCTCCCCGGCACCGCCGACGGGCTCGCGGGGATCAGGTACCTCCAGCCAGGACCAGGGGCCGTGGTGCGCGTCGATGGCATTGAACAAGCTGCGGCCCTGCCGGGCGTGGTCCGTGTGCAGACGGCTTCCTACCAGGTAGGGCAGGTGGTCAGGCCGCTGCGTTCCTCGCGTGACCGGGGCGGCTATGCGGTGCTGCGCGCCAAGGATGAGGCCGAACTCACCGGGCGCATGCGCCTGTTCCTGGACACGGTCACGGTGGTGACGTCTGGTCCCGGTCCCACCGGACCAGTGACATCGCCTGGTCCTGGTTCGTTATCCCCGCACAATCCGGCCGTTACTTCGGAGATCTCCGAAATGGCCGTACATCGCAGGCGATCAATGAGTGGAAAGCCATCGAGGCGGGGAACTGACTGACGGCCGGGCGCTGATGCGCTGAGCCTCAGTGCCCGGCCCGATCCCGTCCTGCCCTCTCCCGGCTACCATCAAAGGACCGGCGGCTGGAGCGGGGCATGCAGTTCATCGAGTCGAGCATCGTAGGACTCCGCTCAGCTGTCATCACCCTGGAGCACAGGGCAACGCCGCTGCAGTTCATCCTCTTTCCCATGGTCCACGTGGCCGAGCAGGCGTTTTACGACGAAGTGGCGGCCCGCGCACGGCTGTGTGAGCTCATCGTGGCTGAGGGTGTCCAAGCCAAGGACGTGCCCGCGCAGAGCTGGATGGCGCGTCAGCAGTGGGGGCACCTCGTCGACCAGGTGGCCGGACTGCAGTTGGAGGGCCTGGGCGTGCCGGTGCGCTGGGAAGCAGAGCCGGACACCAGGCCAAGATCGGCCACGGAGCGGTTCCTGTCCCACACAGCCGATGTCGCCGGAGCGGCAGCCCTCGGGCTGGTCCGAAAGTTCCTCGACCCCCAGGCCCTGCCGAGCCTGGACCAGGCGGAAGCCTACGACGAGAGCGCGGAGAACCTGACCGGCAACTGGTTCGACCGGCTGCTGGAACACAACATCTCCACCGTGCGGGATGCCAGGCTGATGCGCGTGCTCGACGAGATTCACCGCGACCACGCTGCCGGGCCGGGCAAGGTCGGCGTGGTCTTCGGCGCGGGCCACATGCCGGCCGTGGCCAACCATCTCTGCGGCGAGCACGGCTACGTCGCGACAGGCGCCGAGTGGCTCACCGTCATCCACGGCAGGTCTTAGCCTCGATCCACCGTGTGAATAGCTGCTGGGTGCGGCGCGTCGACGCGAAAGGTGCCCCTTGACCAGGAAGGATGGGAGTTGCTGACGCTTCCATCACCTGGGCCGAAGGAGCACCTGTCAAGTGCGATTGTCGCATGACCTCGCGAAGATCCACGTGTCGTTCGATGACCCGCACCTCGTGTCGCGGGCGGGGCTGGTGCCGGTGGTGGCACTGGCTGAGCGGGCCGGGCTGGGCGGACTGGTGGGTGAGCATGTCTGTGTCTCCCGCCGCTGCGGGGTGAACGCCCAGGTGAAGGTTCCGTGCCTGGTGGCGGGGATGGCCGCCGGGGCGGACAGCATCGATGACATGGACGTGCTGCGGCACGGGGCGATGGGCGCGTTGTTCGGCGGGGTGCGGGCACCGTCCACGCTGGGATCGTTCCTTCGCGCGTTCACCTGGGGGAACGTCTTGCAGTTGCAGAAGGTGCACCGGGAGTTCCTGGCGGAACTGGCCCGCCGTGTCCCGTTGCTGCCCGGCGCGGACGTGCTCGCCTTCATCGACATCGACTCCCAGCAGAAACGGGTCTACGGGCATGCCAAGCAGGGCGCGGCGTTCGGGCACACCAAGATCCAGGGCAAGGGCCTGCTGGTCCGCGGCCTGAACGTGCTGGCCGCCACCATCAGCACGCCGCTGGCCGCGCCTGTGGTCGCCGCCACCCGGCTGCGTGGTGGCAATGCTTCTTCGGCCCGTGGTGCCGCCTCGATGGTCACCGAGGCGGTGGGCACAGCCCGTGCCGCTGGCTGCGAGGGCACGCTGGTGGTGCGGATGGACTCGGCGTTTTACGGCGCCCCGGCCGTCTCGGCGGCCCGCCGCGCGGGGGCGCGGTTCTCGGTCACCGTGCGCATGGACCCCAAGGTCCGCGCTGCTATCGCCGCGATCGGCGAGGACGCCTGGGTGCCGATCGAATACCCCAGCGCTATCTGGGACGGCCAGCTTGGCCGCTGGGTCTCCGACGCCCAGGTCGCGGAAGTGGAGTACACCGCGTTCACCTCCCGCAAAGGGCAGGCGGTCACCGCCCGGCTGATCGTCCGCCGGGTCAAGGACCTCAACGCCAAGGCGGCCGCGGGGCAGGGTGAACTGTTCACTGCCTGGCGCTACCACGCCGTGTTCACCGACTCCCCGTTCGTCACACTGCAGGCCGAGGAGCACCACCGCGGCCACGCCCAGGCCGAGCAGGTCTTCGCCGACTGGAACGACGGCCCACTGGCCCACCTGCCGTCGGGCTCGTTCCCCGCCAACGCCGCCTGGCTCACCTGCGCGGCCATCGCCTGCAACCTGCTCCGCGCCGCAGGCGCCCTGGCCAGCCCCACCTGCGCGAATGCGCGCGGCGCGACACTACGCCGCGACCTCATCGACGTCGCCGCCCGCACCGCCCGCCACGGCCGCGGCCACCTCACCCTGCACCTGCCCGAAGGCTGGCACCGCGAACACGAGTGGAACAGCCTGTTCGAAGCCACCTGCGGCCCACCCACCCAAGCGGCCTGACCAGCCCAGACCCGGTCACCGCACTCCCACAGGCCCACAGGCCCACCGTCCCAGCCGCCGAACAGACCAGGACAACCCGCACAACAGTGAGCGGACAGGCAAACACGTACCAGAGACGCCCAAGACCACGAGCGCCTCGCCATCCCAGCCAAGAACGATCACCTATTCAGACGGTGGATCGAGGCTTAGCACCGTTTCCACCAACGGCGCCGGACGCGCCGCGAACCGGGTCCGGGCCAGGTCCTCGGCGCTGAAATGCACCCGGGTAAGGCCGGTGAGCCTGCGGCCCGTAGGCAGCCCGCCCGTGGGAGTTTCGGCCAGCTCCGAACCATTCGCGCCGAACTCTGACACTGCCTCATCGTAAGTCCGTAACCCACGCTGTTATCCCTCACATCCGAGAAAGGCACCCGCTCACGGTCGCCCGGGTGCCTGGGCACGGGATCGGCAAAGTCGTTTTCGGGTCTTATAGGGGCAGGACGTTCAGTGCGCGGGTTCGGTCCCGCGTGATGGCCTGGAGAGTGCGGGTGATCTCGGTTATGCCGGCGAGGTGGAGCAGGCTGATGGCGATGTTCCGC
>DASYYE010000441.1:0-3529 GCA_035946955.1 Streptosporangiaceae bacterium
GTGGATCGGGCTGGTCGCCCAGGCGGGGATCGCGGCGTTCGTGGAGTGGGTCAAGCACCCGGAGCGCACCCGGCCCGCAGTCGCTGGTGAGGTGTTCGGCACCGCCCCGCGCGAGCTGGCCAGGGCGGTCACGCTCCAGCAGGCCGTGGAGATGGTCCGCATCACCATCGACGTGGTGGAAGCCCGGGTCGACCAGCTCGCCGCCCCGGGGGGCGAGACCGAACTGCGCGAAGCCGTCCTCACCTACACGCGCGAGATCGCGTTCGCGGCAGCCCAGGTCTACGCACGCACCGCAGAGGCCCGGGGGGCGTGGGACGCGCGGCTGGAAGCACTGGTGGTGGACTCCCTGGTCCATGGCGGGTCCAGGGAGGGCCTGCGTTCCTGGGCGTCGGCCCTGAACTGGTCGTCCTCACCGGTCGCGGTGGTCGCCGGGACCGCTGACGACAGTGAGCCGCGGGAGATCATCGACGACCTGCGGCTGATCGCCCGCAGGTCCCGGCTGGACCTGCTGGCCAGCGTCCAGGGAAACCAGCTGGTCCTGGTGCTGGGTGGTGCCCGCGACCCGCTCGACGCGGCAACCCAGCTCACCGGCCGGTTCGGCCCCGGCCCCGTGGTGGTCGGCCCGGCCGTGCCCGACCTCAACTCGGCTGCGCCCTCGGCCGCCGCCGCCCTGGCAGGACTGCGGGCGGCGCCCGCCTGGCCGGACGCACCACGCCCGGTGCTCGCCAGCGACCTGCTGCCCGAGCGCGCGCTCGACGGTGACCCCACCGCCCGGACCGAACTCATCGAGGATGTGTACGAGCCGTTGCTGAGCGGGGGCTCGGCGCTCATCGACACCGTCACCACGTACCTGGAGCAAGGGTTCTCGCTGGAGGCGACCGCCCGGCTGCTGTTCGTCCACCCCAACACCGTGCGCTACCGGCTGCGGAGGGTCTCTGAACTCACCGGCCTGCCAGCCACCCGCGGCCGCAGTGGCTTGACCCTGTGGGTGGCTATTGTGTGCGGACGCCTGGTTCACAAGCGAACGTAGACTGTCGGGTTCTGACAAAATTTCGCCATCAAATTTCGTAGTGGCCAATACCCTTATGGTGGACTCCTACAGTGCAGGGTAGAAGAATGCTCGTCATTGTGGCCCCTGGTCAGGGCGCGCAGACTCCCGGCTTCTACCATCCCTGGCTGGAACTGCCCGGTTTTGCGGAGTCTGTCGCGGCCTGGTCTGACGACGCCAAGTGCGACCTGATCCGCTACGGCACGACCGCTAGCAAGGAGGAGATCACCGACACCGCGGTCGCACAGCCGCTGCTGGTGGCCTCCGCGCTTGGCGCCGCGCAGGCGCTGTTCGGCAGCCTCGCCCAGGTCCCGACCGTGGCTGGGTCCACGGCCGGGCACAGTGTCGGCGAACTGGCCGCTGGCGTGCTGGGCGGCGTCCTCTCCGCATCAGACGCGATGCGCCTGGTGGGCGTGCGCGGCCGGGCCATGGCGGAGGCAGCCGCGGTGGCGGACACGGGCATGACCGCGGTCCTCGGCGGCAGCCAGCCGGAGGTGCTCGCCGCCATCGAAGCCTGCGGGCTGCAGCCAGCGAACGTCAACGGCACCGGGCAGATCGTGGCCGCGGGCACTCGTGCCCAGCTCGACGCGCTCGCGCAGGACCCGCCACCAGATGCCAAGCTGCGCCCGCTGTCTGTTGCGGGAGCGTTCCACACCCCGCACATGGCCCCTGCCATGGCGGCCCTGCGGGACGCCGCGGTGGGCGTACCCGTGGCCGGCCCGGCCATCGTGGTGCTATCCAACCGTGACGGCCACGCGGTCACCTCTGGTGCCGACTGGCTGGAACGGATCGTCACCCAGGTCAGTGCCCCCGTCCGCTGGGACGCGTGCATGAAGACCATGGACTCCCTCGGCGTGAGCGCCCTCATCGAACTGGCTCCGGGCGGGACCCTGACCGCGCTGGCGCGGCGGGACATGCCTGGCGTGGCCCGGGCCGCACTGAAGACCCCGGACGACCTGGCGGGCGCCCAGGCCCTGCTGGCAGACCACGGCAAGGCCGACCATGAGAGTGGTCAGGTGCCGGAGTGGCGGCTGCTCGTGTCCCCGTGCGCGGGCACGTTCCGCGCCATGTCCGACGGCAACTCCCCCGCCCCGGGCGCCAGCATCGCGGCTGGCACCGAACTCGGTCACGTCGAGGCGCGCAAAGACAGGCACGCCATCACCCCCGCGTTCGCGGCCACGATCATCGAATGGCTCGTGGAGGACGGGGACCCGGTCGATGTGGGTCAGCCGCTGGTGCGGCTGCAACCTGATGGGACACCCTTATGAGACTCGCCCAGGGCGCCGCTGGCGCGCGAATACTGGCGTTTGGCGAATACCAGCCCGCGAACGTGGTGACCAACGCCGACCTTGCCGAGCGGGTGGACACCAGTGACGAGTGGATCCGCAGCCGCGTCGGCATCGAGAGCCGCCGCTTCGCCAGCCCTGGCGAGACGCTCGCGGACATGGCGGTGACCGCGGGCGGCAAGGCGCTGGCCGCGAGCGGGCTCCCGCCCACCGAGGTGGACCTGGTTATCGTCGCCACCTGCACGGCAGAGGCGCCGATCCCCAACACGGCCGCCACCGTGGCGACCCGGCTCGGGATACCCGCACCAGGGGCCTATGACCTGAATGCGGCGTGCGCCGGGTTCTGCTACGCGCTCGCTGCGGCGGCCGACGCCGTGCGGGCCGGGTCCGCGCGGAACGTGCTGGTCGTGGGCGCCGAGAAGCTGACCGACTGGGTGGACCCAGCCGACCGTTCCACCTGCATCATCTTTGCCGACGGCGCGGGCGCGGCAGTCGTCGGGCCGACCGGCCCCAATGACGCACCCGGGATCGGCCCGGTGGTCTGGGGCAGCGACGGCGGGATGGCCGACAAGATCTACATCAAGGACCGTAACTCGTTCATCGTCCAAGAGGGCCAGGCGGTGTTCAGGTGGGCGACCACCTCGATGCACCCGGTCGCGCTGGCAGCCTGCGAACTGGCCGGGGTGGACCCCACCAGCCTGGCCGCGTTCGTCCCGCACCAGGCCAACCTGCGGATCATCGAGTCCATCGCCCGCAAGCTCGGTGCGCCGCAGGCACGCGTGGCGGACGATATCAGGACCGCGGGGAACACCTCGTCAGCGTCGATCCCGCTGGCCCTGTCCCGGATGATTGGCCGCGGCGAGATCAGCTCCGGCGACCACGTACTGCTGCTGGGCTTCGGGGGTGGCATCACCTATGCAGCCCAGGTGATCACGCTACCCTAGCCAGGCCCTGCCGCTGGGTTGCCAATCCCGGGGGCACGACCACAAGAACACACATGAGGAGAAGACAAGCACATGGCCATGACCGATGAGGAAATCCTGAGCGGGCTCGGTGAGATCGTCGACGAGGTCGCGGGCGTCCCCGCCGACCAGGTCACCCCGGACAAGAGTTTCGTGGACGACCTGGACATCGACTCGCTGTCCATGGTGGAGATCGCCGTGGCGGCCCAGGACAAGTTCGGCGTCGAGATCCC
>DASYYE010000442.1:0-7959 GCA_035946955.1 Streptosporangiaceae bacterium
ACCACGTGGTCCAGGGTCTCCAGGCGCTCGCCCGGCCGGCCCCGGCGGACCACGATCGGCCCGGACAGCCGCGCCCGGTCGAACGCGTGCAGCGGCTGGCCCAGTTCGAGCATGAGGTAGTTGGTGACGTCCACCGCCAGCGACACGCTCCGCATCCCGGCCCGGGCGAGCCGGACCAGCATCCACAATGGCGTCGGCGCCGCCGGGTCCAGCCCGCGCACCTCCCGCAGCACGAAGCGGTCGCACGCGGCGGGATCCTCGATGCCGGCCGGCCACACCTCGGCCGATTCGGCGGCCAGGTCAGCGGGCAGGTCCTCCTCCGCCGGGTCGGTGAAGGCCACACCGAACGCGGTCGCGACCTCGCGGGCCACGCCGCGCACGGACAGCGCATACCCGCGGTCCGGGTTGACCGCGATGTCGAGCACATAGTCGGCCAGGCCCGCGTAGTCCGCGAAGTCGGCGCCGAGCGGGGCAGCGGGGTCCAGCACCAGGATGCCGCTGTGGTCCTCGCCGATGCCCAGCTCACGCAGTGAGCAGATCATGCCTTCCGACATGCGGCCGTAGGCCTGCTTCGCGCCGATCTCGAACCCGCCGGGCAGGACCGCCCCCGGCTCGGCCAGCGCCACGATGTCGCCCGCGGCGAAGTTCGTCGCGCCGCAGATCACCCCGCGCTCGCCCCGTCCGGTGGACACCCGGCAGAACCGGACAGGCTTGCGGAACCCGGTCAGTTCCTCGACCTCGTCCACGCGGGCCACGACCACGCCGCTGATCTCCTGGCCGGCCGGCTCGGTGCTCTCCACCTCGAGCCCGGCAGCGGTCAGCCGCTTGGCGACCTCCGCCGCCTCCACCCCGGGGTCCAGCGCGGCGTACTCCCGCACCCACGACAGCCCGACGCGCATCAGACCTCCACTCCGAACGCCCGGCTGAACCGCACGTCGCCTTCGAGGGTGTCCCGGATGTCGGCCACCCCGTGCCGGATCATGAGCGAGCGCTCGATGCCGAGGCCGAACGCGTACCCGCGGTAACGGTCCGGGTCGATACCGCACGCGACCAGCACGTTCGGGTTGACCATGCCGCACCCGGCGATCTCGACCCATCCTGAGGACTTGCAGACCCGGCACTGCGCACCGCCCGGCTGCGCTGAGGAACCGCGGCAGATGTGGCACTGCATGGCCACCTCCGCCGAGGGTTCAGTAAATGGGAAGAAGTCCGGCCGCAGCCTGGTCTTCAGCCCGTCGCCGAACATCGCGTCCACGAACGCCTGGATCGCGCCGCGCAGGTCGGCCATGGTCAGCCCCTCGTCCACGGCCAGGCCCTCGATCTGGTGGAACACCGGGGAGTGGGTGGCGTCCAGGGCGTCGCTGCGGAAGACCTTGCCCGGGCTGACCACGTACAGCGGCAGCGGCCTGCTCAGCATGGCGCGGATCTGCACGGGGGAGGTGTGGGTGCGCAGGATCATGCCGGAGCGCGCACCCGGACCGCCGTTGCCGTCCAGCGCGGCCCCTGGGGGGGCTGCCACGAACAGGGTGTCCTGCATCTCCCGCGCCGGGTGGTCCGGCGGGAAGTTCAGGGCGTCGAAGTTGTACCACTCCGCTTCGACCTCGGGGCCTTCGGCGACCTCATAGCCCATGGCGACGAACACGTCGGCGAGGCGTTCCATGCCGGTGGTGACCGGGTGCCGCGCACCGCGTGGCAGCCTGTCCCAGGGCAGCGTGACGTCGACCCTCTCATCTGCCAGGACACGCTGGTCACGTTCGGCTTCCAGGGCGGTGGTGCGCTCCTGCAGCGCCTGCGTCACCTCACGGCGCGCCGCACCCACGCGGCGACCGGCCTCGGCGCGGTCCGCTGACGGCATGGCGCCGATCCCGGCGTTGGCGAGTGCCAGCGGCGACCGGTCGCCCGCGTGGGCGAGCCGGACGTCTTTCAGTTCCTCCAGTGTGCGCGCGGCGTCAATCGCGGCCAGCGCGTCCGCCAGAGCGGCGGGGATATCGTCGGCTGACGGTCCGGTGGTGGCGGCCGCCACCCGGTCGTCCTGCTTGTTCGGTGCGGACATGGGTCCTGCCATCCTTGCGGCATCCATGGACAGTGAAAGGCCTGTGTGCTTTCCGTTGACTAAACCTCGCGCGGGGTGGGCCCTTCCGCACGGCTGATGCCGTCGCGTGTCACCCGCGCCGGAGGCACCCGCCGTGCTTACCCGAAGTCGGGCAGGCCGGCGGGCATGGTAAATCGGAACTCCGCGCCGCCGCCCGGGGCGCGCTGGACGGTGATCGTCCCCCCATGCGCCTCGACGAGCCCTTTGACGATGAACAGGCCGAGCCCGGCCCCGCCGCGGCGCTTGGCCCGCCAGAACTGGCGGAAGATGCGCGGGACGAGTTCGGGGGGGACGCCAACTCCCTCGTCACGGACCGAGACCGCGACCGCCTGGGCAGCGCCGGCCACATCCTCAGCCGCATGCCCTACGGCCAAGGTCACGCTCTCATGGACCGGCTCCACCACAAGTGTCACCGTACCAGCACCGTGGCGCAGCGCGTTCTCGACGAGGTTGCCGAGGATCTGGTCCACCTTGTCGGCGTCGAGCCAGGTCTCCGGCAGCCCGTCGGCGATGATGACCTGGAACCGGTCGGGGGACTCACCCGCCGCGACCCGGCCCTCAACGACCCTCGACAAGCGCTCGGGGATGCTGACGAGCTGCCGGTGGACCTCCATCCGGCCCGACTCGATGCGGGACACGTCGAGCAGTTCTGTGATGAGCCGGGTGACCCGGTCCGCATCGGCATTGACGGTCTCGAGCATCACCTGCTTCTGGTCGTCGGTGAAGCGGTTCCACTTGGCGAGCAGGGTGGCGGTGAACCCCTTGACGCTGGTCAGCGGGGAGCGCAGTTCGTGGGCCACCGTGGAGACCAGGTCAGCACTGTTACGTTCCAGCCGGGCGCGGTGCTCCGCGCCGCGCAGCATGACTACGAGCCGCTCGACATTCCCGGGCCTGGTGGCGCCCCCAGAGCCAACCGGCCGCCGGGGCCCGCGCACGTAACTGACCGTCACGAGGACCTCGGTGCCGTCGGCCAGGTGCAGGGATGTCTCCGGATGACGGGTGCGCGTGGCCAGCCCGTGGAAGGGGTCCGCGCAGGCCCACCAGTCGCGGCCTTCTGCGTCGCGCAGTGGGAGGAGCTTGGCGATGTCGGCGCCCAGTGCCGCGGGGACGGGGATGTGGGTCAGCCGGGCCGCGGCCCGGTTGAAGACCACGACCCGCGCGTCCCGGTCCGCGACGATCAGGCCGTCGGGCATGTCGTCGGGGCACACTCCCGCGCCCCTGGGCGGTACGAGAGCGCCCAGCGCCTCGACTACGGGGTGCCCGGGGGCTGCCACTATGCCTGGTACCTGGGCGCGTGTGCCGTCCACTCTGGGAATGCCGGGAGCATGCGTTTCTCCGGTGGCGTCAGCCTCCCATGCCTCTGCCACCGTCACAGCCACCACCGCCCTGCCCGGGCTGAGCCCGTCCACGCGCGCTCTCCCGCCTCCATCCGCGACCCTCGCGCCTGCCGCCCTACGTCATAACACAACGTGATGAGACTCTAGCGCGTTACATGCGGCTGACGGCAGCCCCCCGTGCCCGCCCGCTGGACACGCGCGGAGGCGTAGAGGCAAACGGCAGCGGCTGCGGCGAGGTTGAGGCTTTCGGCCTGCCCGTAGATCGGCACCGCCACCGCCTGGTCTGCCAGTCCCAGCAGGTCGGCGGGGAGCCCCCACGCCTCGTTGCCGAACAGCCACGCGGTGGGCCGGGCCAGGGCGCCACGTGGTTCGGCCTCGTCCAGTGGCTCGCCGGTCCTGCCGTCGGCGGCGAGCACCTGCAGGCCCGCGTCCCGCAGCGCAGCCACCACCGAGGCCGCCTGCCCGGCCACGACGACGGGGAGGTGGAAGATGCTGCCTGCCGAGGCGCGCACGCACTTGCTGTTGTAGGGGTCCACGGAGGCCGCGCAGAAGACGACGCCGTCAGCGCCTGCGGCGTCCGCGCTGCGCAGGACGGTCCCGGCGTTCCCCGGGTCGCGGACGCTGGCGAGCACGACCACCAGACGCGCCGCCGCCTCCGTCACCCGCTCGAGCGGGACGTCCACGAACCGGCACACCGCGAGCACCCCCTGGGGGGTGATGGTCTGTGCGAGCCCGGTCATCACCTCGCCGCTGACCGAGGTGATGGACGCGCCCTGACGTGCCGCCTCGGCGAGCAGGTCCGGGTGACGGGCCCTCGCCGCGGCAGTGACGAACAACTGCGAGACCACGCCCGCGGCCAGTGCCTCGGTCACGGCCTGCGGGCCCTCGGCGAGGAACGAGCGCGCCTGCAACCGCAGCGCTCGTTTGGCCAGGTGACGGGCCACTTTGACGCGGGGTGAGTGGATGCTGGTGAGCTCCGGGCCGTAAGGCTCGCTCATCCCGGCACTGCCCCCCGGTCAGGCCAGCGGACGCGGGCCCAGCCACGACGACCATGACCGCGGTGTTCTTTACTGCTATCTGCAGTACAAACCACCGCGATCACGGGTCTCACCGGTCAGGCGGCTGCGGTGCTTGGGGCGTTGGCGACGGCTTCGTCGAGCGCGCCCTTGGCCACACCGACCAGTGCCGAGAACGCGGCCGGGTCGGAGACGGCGAGCTCGGCGAGCATCCGCCGGTCCACTTCCACCCCAGCAGCCTTGAGGCCCTGGATGAACCTGTTGTAGGTGATGCCGTCCGCGCGCGCGGCGGCATTGATGCGCTGGATCCACAGCCGGCGGAACGCACCCTTGCGGTCCTTGCGCCCGGCGTAGGCGTAGACCATGGAGTGGAGGACCTGCTCCTTGGCCTTGCGGTACATACGCGACCGCTGACCCCGGTACCCGCTGGCTCGCTCGAGTACAACCCGGCGTTTCTTGTGGGCGTTGACCGCCCGCTTCACGCGTGCCACTTCTTCGACTCCCTCGAGGCGCGCTGGGCTACTTAGCCAGCAGTTTCTTCATCTTCGTGGCGTCCGCGGGGGCGAGGACCACATCGCCCGCCAGACGGCGGGTCCGCCTGCTCGACTTGTGCTCGAGCAGGTGGCCGCGGTTCGCCCGGCGGCGCATCACTTTCCCGGTCCCACTCAGCCGGAAGCGCTTGTTCGCCCCGCTGTGGGTCTTCATTTTCGGCATGGTGGCCTGACTCCGTCTCCTGCGCGCCTGCGGCGCGGTGTCCTCCTGCGCACCGCCGGGCCTGCCGACTGCGCGCCGCGCGATGCCGTCCCGGGCGGGACGGCCCCTTTCCTGCTAACTCAGTCCAGCTAGCTCAGTGGTCGCCTCGCGGCCGCCCCTGCCGCGCGAGCGCGGGAGGCCTGGGCCGTGGGGCAGCGGGGGTGTCCGCGGCTGGCGCCCGCGTGCCATCCCCGGCTCCCTCCCCTGGCGGGACGGGTGCAGCGGGCTTGGCAACCGGACCCGGCTTGGCAGCCACAGGCGGCCTCGGACTCGGAGCCGGCCTGACGCCCGCAGCGGACCTGGCACCTGCGGCGGACCTGGCACCTGCGGCGGACCTGGCCACCGCAGCCGGGCTGGCTGCCGCACTGCGCGTGCTCCCAGTCGTGCTGGGGCTGCCAGTCGTGCTGGGGCTGCCAGTACTGCTGGGGCTGCCAGTACTGCTGGGGCTGCCAGCGCTGCGTGTGCCACCAGCGACTGGGCGGGCGCCGTTGGCCGGGGCTGGCGTGCTAGCGGGCGGCGTGTGCCCGGCTGGCTCCTCCCCCGGCGAATCCAGTTCCAGCGAATCCAGTTCGGGTGACTCCGCCTCGGGCGTCCGCGACTCGCCGCGGTCGGCGTGGCGGCCTTCCCGTGGGGCTCGCTCCGTACGCGTCTCGCTCTTGCGCCGGTGCGGGCCGATTACCATGATCATGTTCCGGCCGTCCTGCTTGGGCGCGGACTCGACGAAGCCAAGTTCCTCAACGTCCGTGGCAAGACGCTGCAGCAGCCGGAACCCGAGTTCGGGCCGGGACTGCTCACGCCCGCGGAACATGATCGTCACCTTGACCTTGTCGCCTGCCCGCAGGAACCGCTCGACATGGCCCTTCTTGGTGCCGTAGTCGTGCGGGTCGATCTTGGGCCGAAGCTTGATCTCCTTGATGACCGTCTGGGCCTGGTTCTTGCGGGACTCCCTGGCCTTGAGCGCGGACTCGTACTTGAACTTGCCGTAGTCCATGAGCTTGCAGACGGGCGGCCGGGCCATTGGCGCGACCTCGACCAGGTCGAGGTCAGCCTCCTGGGCCAGCCTGAGCGCATCGTTGAGGGCCACGATCCCAACCTGCTCGCCGTTAGGCCCGACGAGGCGGACTTCCGGGACCCGGATGCGCTCGTTAATTCGTAGCTCGACGCTGATGTGACCTCCTTGGGTCTCTCCCCCCGATCCAGCTGTCTGGACCGGCGTCGCGGCCAGTCTCGTGAGGGGCCCAGCAGGCCCGGCTCCCTGCCAGGTACGCGAAAAGGCCCCGCACGCCGTGCATACGGGGCCCACCATCCCTCTGCCCAAGTCAAGGCCTGTATGCCCTGGCTTGGGTGCCAAAGGCACCGGGCGGCGCCGGGTTGCCGCGCATCGCGCAGACCCGACGGCCGTGTCCGGCCCGCCCGCCAGGAAACCCCAGCAGGCCAACCTGCCGACCAGAGGCCGGCCAGGTGGGAGGTGGTCCTCCGCTTGCATCCCGGCCGTGGTGCACCGGGACTGGTCGTCTTGTAAGACTAACAGCAATTCAGGTTGGCTCGCTATTTCCTGCGCCTGTCACGGCCCGGCCAGCCAGCGCGGCCAGGCCGGCCTCCCGCATCGGCGCCACGGGCGCATGCTGGCCGGTCATGAGCTCCACCTGGTAGACAGCCTGGTGCAGGAGCAGCTCAAACCCACCGGCCACCGCCACCCCGGCGCCCCGCGCCGCGGTCACCAGTGGGGTGGGCCACGGGTGGTAGACCACGTCCAGCACGCCACGGGGGACCAGCGCCCCCTGTGAGACCAGTGCCGCATAGGTGTCGGCGGCACCAGCGGGGACCGTGGAGACCAGCAGCCCGGGCGCACGGCGGGCAGTGGCCCCACCGACCTCGGCTGGGCTGGCCTCGGCTGGGCTGGCCTCGGCTGGGCCGGTGAGGCCGAACGAGCTGAGCTCCACCCGCACCCCGAGCCGCTGGGCCACTTCCAGCAGCGTGGTGGCCCGGGCAGGGTCGCGGGCCGCCACGGTCACCGTGCCCACACCGAGCTGGCGCAGGGCGGCCAGGGCCGAGCACGCGGTCGCGCCCGCGCCCAGGACCAGCACCTCCGGAGTCTGACCGGCCAGGCCGGCCCCGGGCGATATTGCTTCTGTCAGGCCCGCCTCGCTCAGGGCGGTGACCATGCCGGGCACGTCGGTGTTGTGACCGTGGCGCTGGCCCGCGTGGAAGACGACCGTGTTGACGGCCCCCACCTCGGCCGCGAGCGGCTCCGTGCGGTCCAGCAGCGGCAGCACGGTGCGCTTGAGCGGCATGGTGAGCGAGAGCCCCGCCCAGCCTGGTCCGCACTGCGCGAGCAGCGCGGGCAGACGGCCCTCGTCGCACTCGATGGCGTCGTAGGACCAGCCGTCCAGGCCCAGCGCACGGTAGGCCGCCCGGTGCAGCACTGGCGACAGCGAATGCCCAATAGGCATCCCCAGCACAGCGGCCCTCACCGGAGCACCCACGACCCGTTCAGTTCGCTGCCCACACCCGGCTAGCGGTGAGCGGCGATATTCGCGCTCAGTTCGTTCTCCCACTGGAGGAACTGGCTGTAGTTGGAGGTGAACTTGGTGACGCCGCTCTTGGGGTCCACCGTGACGAAGTACAGCCAGGTGCGGGCGGCGGCGGTGGGGTCCGCGTGCAGCGCGGCCTGGATGGCGGCGTCACCGGGGCTGTCGATCGGCGTTGGCGGCAGGCCCGTGTGCCGGTAGGTGTTGTAGGGCGTGTTCCTCGTCAACTG
>DASYYE010000443.1:0-4607 GCA_035946955.1 Streptosporangiaceae bacterium
GCGGTTCGTGAGTTCCTGATGGTGACCTGGGTTATCCAGAAGGCAGGCGAGAGCCCGCGTGCCGCGGACGAGGCGCGAAAGCGCATCGCAGCGCTTCGGACCGGGGCAAGCCGTAAAGACTGGGAGCCTTATTAGTCAACCGGCTTGTCCGGCCTTGAGGCGATCTGCCACAGGCGAAAACCGCGGGCTTGCTCGTGGAAGTCGGTAACAGCGGTGGCACTACCGATGTGTCCAAGGTGCTGCCGAAACTCGCGAAGGTACGTCACGCATCGGGCCAATGCCACGGGGTTTAGGTGTTTGGGTTCTTATGCCGGTTTCCCTGCTTCTGGTGACGGTCGGTAGTTTCTTGTTCGGCTGGTCAGGCCGGGCTGTTTGCCATGGTGATGATGGCCGGGGCTATGCGGGTCCGGGTGTCCTTCGCGGTCGCGTGGCCGAAGGTGCTGGGTGACTTGGACTTGCGCGGCCTGTGGCGGTTCCGGTCGACAATGACACGGCATTTCGCGATTTCCCTGGTCAGGGCCTGGTAGCAGGTTCTCCCGGCGCGGATCGCCGTGATGACGGCGCGGCGGGCGCGGGCGCAGGAGATCTCGCGGGGCCGGACGGGCTGCCCGGCGCGGCGTCCTTTCCTGGCGGGGGCCGCGACTGCCGCGGCGTCGCGGGCGACGCCGCGGGTCATCTCGACCGCGGCGGCCCATGCCGCCAGTTCCTGCCGGACGAGGGCCGGGGACTGGGAGCGGAGCATCGGCCCGGTGCCCGGGCCGGCGCCGTCGAGGGAGGCCTTAGCCTCCCGCAGTGCGGTCTCCGATCCGTCCCACCGCCATTTATAGAGTGCGGCGAGCTGCGGTGCCGGGTGCTCCTCGATGTCAGTCAGGTCGGTGACCAGGCAGAACATCTCCGGTACGTCCTGTCCCTCGACCTCGGCGTAGTACTCGATCACCCGCACCGGGATCGTGAGGCCGTCGCCGGACAGCTCCGCGAGGTAGGAGCCGTCCGCGAGGACCGGCGAGGTTCTCTTCAGCGGGATGTCGCTCTTCAGCCTGATCAGCACGTGGGTGCGGGCGATGAGGCGGGCGATCCGGGCCGCGCCCGGGAAGTTCCTGTCCATCAGCCAGAGGCGGTCCATGGTGAACAGGCAGGGGTACTGCTCCATCGCCTTGTCCAGCAGCCGCTGCTCGCCGGCGGCCTTCCCCGCGCCTCCGCCCGAGGGGCCGTGCGTCATCCCGAGCAGGGCCCGGGTGGAGACGTCATTCAAGGTCAGCGCCCTGACCTGCGGGAACGGTGACGATCCGTCGCCGGTGCCGATCGAGCCGAACGTGGCCCGGTTCGCGGGCGTGTCCGGGAGGCGGATCAGCGTCCCGTCGAGCGAGGACACCCTCAGGCGGCGGGCGGAGGCCGCCCGCCAGTCCCGTCCGCCGTGCTCACGGCGCGATGCCTCCAGTACGATGTCCCGCAGCTCCTCCAGCGGCCCCGGGCCGAGCGCGTTCCGCCAGTCGCCGAGCGCCCGCTCCGACGCCGCCTGCCACGGCCTGGCCCACGGCACCACCGCGAGGTCCCCGGCCAGCGCGATGACCGCCTCCCGCAGCCCCGCGTCCGGCACCAGCGTCATCAGCACGATGGCCCGGATCATGAACGCCCTGGTCAGCAGCCGCTCCCGCTCACCCTTCACGAACCGGGAGTCCAGCACCGCCCGCTCCGCGACCTCCCCGATCACCCCCGGCCCAGCCTGGGCCTCCAGCCACTCCTCCAGCGGGCCGAGCGTCGCGTGCGCGGCCGGGCTGCCGGCCGCCTGGACCCTGCCGTCGCGGCGGACGACCGCCGGCGCTACCGCCACGACCTTGCAGAACACCGTCACCTCGCCGGACCTGATCCGCTCCGTGCCACCGACGACCAGCGCCGACGCGCTGCCAGGCGCCAGCGCCCGGCCGTCCCGCAGCGGCGACGCCACATCCTCCAGCCGGAACGCGACCATCAGCCCGTCCCCGGCGAAGCCGTCACCGGCACCGGGCACGACAGGGTACAAAGACACAAGAGGCTCCTGTTGCGAAGTGAGATCTAGTCAATCCCTCTTCTAGCAGGAGCCTCACCCATCCCACGGGGAAACCCGGACAGCACATCGCCAGCCAGCAGCAATCACCCAGCGTCACGAAAACAAGAACCACCCTCAAGCCGCTTCGGCCTTAACCCCGTGGCATTGGGCTGAGGCCTGACTCGTCGTTCCGGACAGCGGTATGGCCGGACGTCTCTGCGAATACCGTCAATCGGCGAGACGGTTCCGCGGAACCGCTTTGTGAAACCATGCACAAGCCGCTTCCTGCGCCTGCAGGCGCGGATGGCTGGTCGGCCTGGCGGTAAGGGCCAGAGTCCGCTCGTCCCGTGAGGGTTCGAGAAGCATCAGGAAGCAGACCAGGCA
Source organism: Streptosporangiaceae bacterium (assembly GCA_035946955.1). Classification (GTDB taxonomy): domain Bacteria; phylum Actinomycetota; class Actinomycetes; order Streptosporangiales; family Streptosporangiaceae; genus DASYYE01. Next base: position 2,411 of record DASYYE010000443.1, read on the forward strand.
TGGTGTCCGTGGCCGCCAGCCCACTCCTCTACGCGGCAGAAGCGCGGGTTTTTCGGCGCAGGAGGGCGGCGTATAGATATACACTCTGGCCGACTGCGCACCCGGGCCATGGCGAGGACGATCATGCAGCCAAACGATGTGAAAAGTTCTTGATAATCGCGCAGTCCCTCCTAATTCTGTTGGGTGCGGGAAAGCGGATCTCCTCCTCATCGAGTCTGACGGCCTGCCGGGCCGCGATGAGTGGGATTGGCTCGTCCGTACCGAGTCGTAGCCGGCGGAGGAACCCCCGGCGCCCGCTGAACCGCTACCCGGGATGCTTACCTGGCCGGATGCCCGGGCAGCAACGGCCGCATGAAGGTGCGTTCGTACCGAAGCACGCAGCCGCTGTCGTCCCTGATGCGGTCCGCTTCGATGAAGTCCGGGTCGATGCCGAACAGGGCACGGTATTGCTCATATGCAGCCAGGCTGGGAAAGCTGAACAACGCCAGGGCCTTATCACTGGCTCCCTCGGCGGGCAGAAAGTAGCCGTGGTGCGTGCCGCCATGCGAATCGACCAACTCCATCCACCGGCGGCCGAAGCGTTCGAAGGCGTCGACCTTCTCGGGAACGATTACGTACTCCACCACGCAAGTGATCATGCCCCAGGCTAACGGCGCACCCTACCCGGCAGAGCCGCACCAGCAACCTACGGCACTGACCAGCACGAGCCTGCAGTCGCGCGGAACGCGGCAGAAGCGGACTTTTGAGTTTCGGGTAAAGCCCGTGTTGACCGCTGCCACTGCATTAACCTGCCTTCCCGTGAGCTTGGGTAAATCGATTCGCGTGTACCTGGCAGATGGCACGCCTGGCGGCCTGCTGACGGCGGAGATCATGAACTGGACCGGTCACGTAGTGGCCGCGCCGCGATCGGACCTGGCGGCCCTCCTGAAGCGGCCGGAGGCCTCGCGGACCGGCGTTTATCTTCTGCTCGGTGATGATCCGGAGAGCCTGGGCGGCTTGCTCGTTTACATCGGGGAAGGCGACGATGTCGGTAAGCGCCTTTACCAGCACGCCCGGGCAGAAGACCAGGGCGGGAAGGACTTCTGGGATCGCGCGATCTTGCTCACCAGCAAGGACGCCAACCTGACCAAGGCACACGCCCGCTACCTAGAGAGCCGTTTCATCACGCTGGCGAGACAGGCCAGGCGGTCGCGGCTCGTCAACGGCACGGCCCCGGTGCTGCTACCGCTGCCCGAGGCCGATGTATCCGATATGGAGTACTTCATCACCCAGGCCAAGATCGTCCTGCCGGTCCTGGGCGTGAACATCCTCCGCTCGGCAGCCACTGCCGACTATGACATGGCTGGGGCGGCGTCCGGTCTGACACGTGCATCCTCACCAGTTTTCGTCCTGCACTTGAAGAAGGACGGGATTGCCGCCCAGGCCAGGGAGATCGACGGTGAGTTCACCGTGCTCGAAGGCTCGTGCGCCCGAGCCGCCTGGACCGGAGCCCAGCACACCTACAGGGCGCTGCACCAGAAGCTGGTCCAAGAAGGCGCCCTCGTTCCGGAACCCGGTGGTACGACAATGCGTTTTTCTCGGGACCAGGTGTTCGCGAGCCCGAGCGCCGCTGCGGCTGTCGTCACGGGACGCCAGGCAAATGGGCGTGTTGAGTGGAAAATCCAAGGCTCAGGACTCAGCTTCGGCGGCTGGCAGGATCAAGGCATCGATCAAGTGGCCAAGGAGAGATCACAGTGAGTTATAGGTCGGTCGTCATGTCCGTCCGAACCTGAGTGAGACAAGATGCTCATCGCGGCATGTGCGGGCATTCTCAGTCTAGGACTGCGATGCATAAATATGCAGGCCGGGAGACCGCATGTTGAGCTGACTGGCGGCCCGGCGGGTGGCCGACATTGCGAAGGTCCCGTTGATAACCGCGCGCCGACCCGCCTAAGTACGGTTAGAAGCCTGATGCCGATGATGCCGTTAGGCGGTTCAGCAGGGCATAACAGAGGGCGCCGGTCCCCCTCATGGCCACCGGCGCCCTGCTGCGGACCGGGTTAACTACCGAACGGTAGGGCCCAGCCCAGATATGGGTTGCTGCTCAGCTGGGGCGACCCGGCGACCGCGTACTGGCTGACCGGGTAATGGTCACCTACGTAACCAAGGGTGCCGATCTCCTGCCCGTTCCCGATGGATACGGCAACGTGCCCTGCTC
>DASYYE010000444.1:0-24401 GCA_035946955.1 Streptosporangiaceae bacterium
CAGGATTCCCGTGGCCGACGTCGATCGTTTCGTAGCGGAGCTGCGATCTCAAGACGGAGATATCGAATACATCCGGCTCGCCGACGAGGGTCATGGCATCAAGTCCTCTGCGAACCTCAAGAAGGTCATCTTGGCCGCCGAGCGGTTTCTCGCCCGGCACCTCCCTGACCGCGGCACACCATGAAAGGACTCTCATGGAGACGTTCCGCCTCCAACGCCGTTATCAGCGCACTGACCCGGCAGGCCGCTGTCCCAGCCTGCTCGGCTACCCGTCAATCGAGCTCAACCGGCTCGCCCTGTTCTGGCGCCAGCTCATAGACCTGAACGAAGCACCGTTCACCCAGCTCCGTTTCCAGGCCCTGCCGTTGGTCGTATCCTGGCTGGCAGATCCCGGTGCCGCCGAGGAGCCCTGGTTCGCGATCCTGTCGGTACCTGGCCTTCGCAACCAAGTGCTGCGGCACGCCGGCCTCGATGACTACATATGCGCTGAACCATCCGAAGTGCCAACCGGGCTGCGCACACCCCGCTGGCAGACGCTTGTGGACCATGTCGCCGGATTCGAGGATTTGGACGTCGCCCGCCGCTCGCTCGTCGTCCTAGCCCTAAACCAGCTCACGCTCGGCCCATGCGCGGTGCGACTAGCCGGGCGGATCCAGGTCAGCCATGATCCTGCCAGCCAGACGTACGCCTACGAGGTTGCCCGGGCGCTTGGCCGCAACCTGCCGACGAGCGCGGGGGCGCTCAACGTGTACCGCTGGCTGGCCACCAGCGCTGTGGACCCGATGCGGGCCATCGCAGCGTGTGCGCAGGGGCTCACGTACCACATCAGGGGTGCCCGCGACATGGCGGCTGCCCGGCCATTCATGATCCGCGGCCTGGAGTTGCTGGGCACGGTCAGCGCAAGGCAGGACTGGCAGGTAAACCTGCTACGGAGCAGAATGCACCGGGCGATCGCGCTACTGCACTTCCGCGACAGCGACGCCGCTGCTACACAGGCTGCCTTGAGGGCCACTGTCGAGGCCAGTGACTCATTGTGTGCGGACTCAAAGTGCGACAGCGACTCGGTGGTGGCGCTCTTGGCCCGTGAGGACCGCAAGATCGTGGTTGAGTCCCAGATCAAGGCCGCTGTGGTCCAGCCCGAAGACCGGGCCGCCGAGATCGAGGACCGCTGCGCCGAGCTGGCCCAAATCGACCCGTACTGCGTAGACACCAAGCTCACGATCGGCGACGCATACGCGGCGATCGGCAAGCTGGACGGTGCCGCGGTCTGGTACTCCCGGGCCGGTGAACTGGGCACCGGCGCTGGGGCCACCGGCTGGTTCAGGGCCGGGCAATGCTATGACCGCCTCGGCGACAAGGCTGCTGCCTGCACTGCCATGGGCAGGTGCCTGGAATTGGACGGCACCGCTATCGAGCCGGCCAGCTACCTTGCAGAAGCCTCATGAGCGCGGCCGTCCCCTCGGAGATCACGATCAGGCGGGCCGAGATCACCGACGCAGTTCAGATCGCCCGCGTTCATGTGGACTCCTGGCGCGCGGCGTATGCCGGGCTCATGCCCGACGATGTACTGGCATCACTCTCAGTGGAGCGACGCGCTGAGGGCTGGCGTCATCTGCTTGCCGCACGGCCGCCGCACTGCGGTCTGATAGCGATCAGGGGAAGTACCGCTGTCGGATTCGCGTACGTAGGGCCATGCCGCGACGAAGGCTGCCCGGCCGACGCGGGAGAACTGATGGCGATTTACGTGCGGCCGGATGCCTGGGGCAACGGATGGGGTGCGGTCTTGCATCGCGCTGCCCTGTCGGGGCTGTCAGCAGCGCATTTCCCGGTTGCGGTCCTGTGGGTGCTGGAAGCTAACGCCCGTGCGCACGCATTCTTCGCCCGGCAAGGATGGTCGCTTGATGGCGCGCGTAGGGGTGAGGAGTACCGCGGAACAACGCTCCAGGTGGTCCGGTACCAGATGAGGGTCCCTGGCTCTCAGTAATAACGGTGAGTCAGGGACCCTCGGGCGCAGCATGCACGCCGCGTCATCCGGTATGGGCGCGGTCCCTCAGGGCACGCACCGCGTGCACGTCGTCGATGGTCACTTCGACTTCGCGGTCCTGCAACGAGAAGAGCCCGGTGACGCCGGAAGGCTGGCCATCGATCCAGGCATGGAAATCGTCCAGGGATCCCAGTTCCCGGTGGTCAACGGCACGCAGGATCTCCCCCGGCTGGATTCCGGCAAGGTCAGCAGGCGAGCCTGCGACGACATCCCTGATCAGCAAGCCAGTGCCCGCTATCCCGCCGACGAACATAAGGCCGGCCAGGGAGTAGGGGGTGGGCTTTCCTGGCCGCCCCTCCAAACGAGCGGCAAGCTCGCCCAGTGCTTGGCGCCAGTGCCGGAAGGCACCGTCGAACTCGAACGCCCCGCGCCCCACTGCGGGGAAGCCGGAATGGATCAGGTGGAGGTCCGTGTCCTGGGTGTACTCGGTGCCGTATGGATAATAGGAGGGCTGGATGTGGAACGATACATAGGTTGGGTCCTCGCAGTTGTCCATATGCCACTCAAGCGCCAGGTAATTCGGCTCCTCATACGCCAGCACCACGCCACTGTCGGTCGAGGACTTGCACTCTCCGCCCGCCCCCCTCATCTCCCAGGTGATGAAGAACGGCTGCCCCGGCTCTCGCGGAATATTTGCGTCGACACTGTGAATCCAAGTGGCGAGTCCCTCCTTGGTGGTAAGCGCACACCAGATCTCATTGACGGTGGTCCGGATATGCTGGACGAAATCCACAGTCTGGCCCTGCCGTGGCACCGGGTGCCGGACAACCATGTCGGCTCCTTCCCGTCGTGGACGGAGCGCCTCAGGCGCGTGACCCTGCGCTCCTTGGCGACTCCGTGTGTTCACGACGCATACTCCCGGCATGCGCTAACCAGTCGCTAGGCGGAAGCTAACCGGCAGCGCCACATGGCAGCTGTCGCAAGTTGGCCCGCGATTAGTTTGCGACTAGCTCGCTTTCCTATGTTCCGATAGGTGATCACCTTGACGGAGCTTGGCCGGAGAGGGAGGGGGCGGCGTCAGGCAAGGCGTGGCTTCGGTCTCCTGTGGTGCTCATCGACGGTCTCCAGCCTTGGCGATGGCATGCGCATGGCCTGTCTCCCACTGCTCGCTGTTGCCTTCACCCATGACCCCACTGCTGTCTCGCTGGTCACCGCCACGCTCTATATTCCCTGGCTGTTGTTTGCACTGCCCAGCGGCACACTTGTCGACCGATGGGACCGGCGGCGGCTCATGTGGCTCGTCAACACCATGCGTGGGCTGGTCATGGTCGGACTGGCAGCCCTCGTCATGACCAACGCTGCCGACTTTTACGTGCTGCTGGCTGCGGCCTTCCTCTTGGGCTGGGGGCAGACACTGTTCGACCCTGCAGCGCAGGCGATCTTGCCCGAACTCATACCCGGTAGCGGGCTGCGGCGGGCCAACGCCCGGCTCCAGTCAGGGGTGATCGTCGTGGGGAGGTTCGTCGGCCCGTCAACTGGTACCTTGCTCTATGCCGCCTACCATCCAAGTCCGTTCGCCGTAGATGCCGCATCCTTTCTCGCATCGGCTCTTCTCATCTGGTCGATCAAAGGCTCTTATCAAGTCCGGCAACGAACACCGACATCCACAGCACAGGCTTTGTCCGAGGGAATCCGGTGGCTGATCGGGCAGCGAGACCTGTGGCGGCTATGCGTGGCTTCGACAGTCTTCGCTTTCGCCGCTGCGGCCTCTGCCGCGATCAGTGTCGTCTATGTGCTCGAAGCGCTCCGTCTGCCGGGAACCGCCTACGGACTCCTGCTCTCCCTGGTCGCTGTGGCAAGCCTGGTCGCGTCTTTCGCAGCCCCCCGCCTGGAGGGCTGGTCGGGTACGGCGCGCACTATGCGTCTTAGCCTCACAGGGATAGGGATCAGTATCTGTACACTTTCCATTACGCATAACCGGTATGCGGCTGTCGCGAGTTTTGCTTTCTCCGGATTCTGCCAGACGGTTTTCAACGTGATCGCGGTGTCTTACCGTCAGACAGTGATCCCTCGTGAGCTGCTGGGGCGCACTAGTTCCGTGTTCCGTTTCCTCGCCTGGGGCTGCCAGCCGGCAGGTGCAATTACCGGAGGATTCCTGGCCCACTACCTGGGCTTGTCGGAAAGCTATGCGGCAATTGGGGTGCCGCCGATTGTCGCAGGTGTTGTCATCCTCCACCGATTTTCTGGCCGACCATCGGCCCAGCAGGCCGAATTCAGGGCTCGGCAGCCATCGGGCGGACGTCATGTCTGCGGACGGCATCGGCGTGGGCAGCGATATGCATAATGAGTCGCCCTCCGCGGAGTACGCGTCGCCGACGGGATCACAGGCTGACGCCACGGCAGCTTCCCGCCTGGACAGACGCAGCGGCAGCCACCTGAAACGGGCCGGATCTACAGCCGCGGGCTGTAGCGCCATCCGTAACAGGTGTTGGCCGGATGCTGGTGGCGCAGGGGAGGATGGTCGCGGATTCCCGGACTCAGTGGTCCGGGTGGCCCTGGAGGCTCGATGAGTCGGGTGTGCTCAAGGAGATGTGCCGGATGGACGGCCGCGAACCCGCGGTGACGGCGGACTGGGCCAGCTTCACCGCGCCGTGACCTTGCTAGCGTGTCCCCGCGACGCTCGTCACGAACTCGACGAAGCTCCGCACGATGGGCCTGTCGTCGGCAGCGCGCCAGGCGACACACAGCGCAGTGGGTGGCACGTCCTTGCCCGGGACGAATGCGATGTCCGGCCGCGCGTTGTAGGTCTCTGCCGACGCTGGGCACAAGCTGAGGCCATGGCCAGCCACGACGTGCTCGCGCCACTCCTCTACCGTGCGCGCCACCGCCCCGATGACCGGCACGTCACCGCCAGGCCGCGGGTTGATCAGCCAGTCATCTCGCCACCGGGCCGGGTCGCATCCGTCGGTAGCCATCTCGGCGGCCACCCAGGGCTGTCCCGCCACGTCAGCGAGCGTGAGAACCTGCAGCGAGGCCAGCGGATGCCCGGCCTGCAATACGAATACCCTGGGTTCCTCACCCACCTGCCGCAGTTCGATCCCGGCGGCTGCCACCGGCGGGCGGAGCAGCGCGACGTCGCTGCTGTGATCGAGCAAGCCGCAGGCCGGCTGGGCAAGGTCGAAGGTCACCAGCCGTATCTCGATCTGCGGGTAGGCGCGCTCGAACGCGGTCAGAAGCATGGTCCGGGTGTCCCCGCCGGCGGCGAGGCTGATCCCGACCGAGAGGGTGCCAGAGATGACCCCTGCCGCATTGCACGCCGCCGTGACGCCCCGGTCCAGTGCGGCAAGGGTTTCCCGGGCCGCGGTGAGGAAGGCCGCCCCCGCCGGGGTGAGGGCCACGCCGCGGCTGCTGCGCTGGAGCAGCCGGGTGCCTATCGCCTCTTCAAGCTTCCTGATCTGGGTACTCAGTACCTGCTGGGCGACGTGTGCCCGGTGCGCTGCGGCGGTGAAACTCTCCTCTTCGGCGACCGCGACGAAATATCTCAGGTGCCGCAACTCGATGTTCATTGCTCGATCATCTTATGAATGGAGCCAGACGACATGAGTGAAGAGCCAGGCAACCCCGTACGACCGCGGGGGCGGCTGGCTCAGGTGATCGCCACCCGGGGCGGGCAGGCACCGCCCGAGGCGCCATTCGTGATCGAGCACCGCGAGGCGCTGATCTACATCTTGTGCCAGGCGGCCGAACTTGAGCACGGCATCATGGCCCAGTACCTGTTCGCGGCGTTCTCGCTGAAGCAGTCCACGGCTGAGGGGCTGACCGACGCCGAGGCCGTTGCCGTGCAGCGCTGGCGCAGGCAGATCGCGCACATCGCCGCCCAGGAGATGCTGCACCTGGCCCTGGTGCAGAACCTGCTGTCTGCGATCGGCGCCGCACCGCACCTGACCCGGCCGAACTTCCCGCAGCCCGCCAGCCACTACCCGGCCGGCGTTCACCTGGCGCTGCTGCCGTTCAGCGAGCAGGCGCTGCGTCACTTCATGTTCCTGGAGCGTCCGGAAGGCATGGCGCTGCACGACGCTGAGGGACTGGCCGCCTTCAGCCGGGCGGCGCCCTTCGTGCAGGCCGGCGACATCGTCCCGCGTGGCCAAGACTTCGCCACGGTCGGGCATCTGTACCGGTCGATCGAGGCCGGCGTCGCCCACCTGGCCGATAAGTACGGCGAAGACTGGCTGTTTGTCGGCCCACCTCGGGCGCAGGCAACCGCGAAGCATTTCAGCTGGCCCGAACTGGTCGCGGTGGCCGATGTGGCGTCCGCGCAGCGCGCGATCAACGAAATTCTGGAGCAGGGCGAAGGGCCTCGGGGGGCATGGCAGGATGCGCACTTCGGTCAGTTCGTCGCCATCCTGGATGAGTTCGAGCAGCTCCGGGAGGCCAACCGGGCCTTCGACCCCGCCCGGCCGGTTGTCGCCGCTAACGTACGGCCGAGCGAGCGCGATCCCGGCTGCCTGCTGGTCACCGACCCGACGGCCAAGCGCGTCATGGACCTTTTCAATGTCTGCTACGAGATCCTCCTGCTGGCCTTCCAGCGGTTCTTCGCTCACACCGAGGAGTCCGACGCTCAGCTTGCTGCCCTCGCCGACGCCACCGTGGCGTTGATGGTCCAGGTGATCAAGCCGCTGGGCGACCTGATCACCACGCTGCCCGCCGGGCCCGAATACCCGGGCCAGACCGCTGGGCCCAGCTTCGAGCTGTTCTACGAAAGCGACTACCTGCTCCCGCACCGCAACGCCGCCTGGGTCCTGCTCGCCGAGCGCATCGACGAGGCAGCCGTGTTCTGTGAGTCGGCATCCCCAGAGCTGACGGAGCTGGCGCCGGTGTGTGAAGCGTTGCATGACATCGCGCGGTCGCTGACCGCGCACATTCCAGGGCGAGAGACCGTAGCTCCTGCGGCGCCGTCCGCCGACCGCAGCTCGCTGCTGGCTGAAGCTGCCCGTTTGCACGAAATGGCGCGGGTTTCTCCTTCGTCAGATGACTCTGTCTCGGCTGGCCTAGCCGAAGCGTTCGCCAAGGCTTACCGGATAGTTGGAACACGGGACAGCTCGGTATCCCCTCCCGTCTCGGCAGCTACGGTGGCGCGTGTTGTAGACAGCGTCCTGCGGCCGCTTGCCGTGGCGCTCGGCCCGTGTGAGGGCGGGGTACCCGTCGCCGATGCGGAAACGGCGCCTGCCAGTCCCGCCGACGTCGCGTGGGACGCGGCGCAGTTCGCGACCAGGCTACGAGCCCGGCTGGCCGACGCGGCACCGCCGGGGTTGCTAGAGGCGACCGCGGCGCTTCAGCACCTGGCCTGCCAGCTCACGCCCAGGGGCCAGCGGGCGAGCCGGGTCGCCGAGCTGGCCGGAATCCAGGCGAGCCTGCCCGCCGGGATCATAGTGGCGGAGAACGGGCCGTACCTGGCCACCAACGTCCCCGCCGTGCGCACCTATCTCGGCGAACAACTCGCGGTGCCTCCGCAACTCGCGCTGTGCCGGTGCGGCCAGTCGGCAATGAAGCCGTTTTGCGATGGGACGCACGCGCGATCCGGGTTCAGCGGCGAGAAGGATCCCAACCGGGTGCCCGACCAGCGGGACTGCTATCCCGGCCAGCAGGTGACGATCTTCGACAACCGCGGCATCTGCCAGCACTCCGGCCTATGCACAGACCGGCTGCCGACAGTGTTCCGCACCGACGCCGAGCCGTTCGTGGCGCCGAGCGGCGGCAGGCTGGATGAGATCATCCGCGCCGTGCGGGACTGCCCGTCCGGCGCGCTGAGCCTGGCACTGGGCAAGGAGGAAGCCCGGCTGTTCGTCGACTGGGATGCCGAACGTGAGGCGGCGATCGAAGTGTCGCTAGACGGACCGTACCGGGTGACCGGGGCAGTCCCGCTGTTTGACGCCTCAGGCGCCGACGTCATCCGGGCCGTCGGGTCATCCCGCGAGCACTATGCCCTGTGCCGGTGCGGCCACTCGCGGAACAAGCCGTTCTTCAGCGGAATGCACTGGTACGCCGGGTTCCGCGACCCGATGCTCGCCGGCGAGCCGACCTTGTTCCAGTGGGCGGGCGGCCTGCCCGCGCTGATCCGGATGACCCGGCTGCTGTACGAGAAGCACGTGCCTGCTGACGACCTGCTCGCGCCCGCATTTGCAAACGTGCCGCCGGGACACCCGCAGCGCGAGGCGATATGGCTCGCCGAGGTGTTCGGCGGTCCCGCGTGGTACAGCCAGCGGTTCGGCGGCGCAGCAGGGCCGCGGTGGGCGCACGCCGGCCACGACTTCACCGACCAGCAGCGGGCGCGCTGGGTGACGCTCGCCATGCGCGCCGCCGACGAGGCTCGGATGCCCGACGACCCCGAGTTCCGCAGCGCCCTAGCCGGGTACCTGGACTGGAGTTCGCGAATGGCCCGCACCGAGTCGACGGTGAGTACCGCCGCCGGGGCAGGGGAGGCGTCGGCGGGAGCCGCCAGGCGCGTTCCTGCCGGCGAACCCGTGCCGACCTGGGACTGGGGACCAGCCGGGCCGCCCGCTCCGGTCGGCGCCGAGCCGCCGGAGCCAGAGCAGCCGGCCGTTGCGTTGCCCGGACCGGGTGAGACGGTGAGCTTCGAGGCGCACGTCAAGCCGCTGTTCCGGTCCCGTGACCGGCAGTCCATGCTTTTCGTGTTCGACCTGTGGTCACCCGCCGACGTCCAAGCACACGCCGCCGACATCCTGGCCCGGCTACGCAACGGCACGATGCCTTGCGACGGCGCCTGGCCGCAGGAGAAGACGGGTCTGTTCCAGCGCTGGGCCGAATCCGGCTTCCAGCCCTGACGAGACCGGACATCATGCTGATCCTGGTGATATGCCGCCCGGCCAAGGACGCAGACCAAGCGGAGTTCCGGCGCCTGATGCCAGCCGAGATAGCCGCATTGCGCGAGTTGAAGAGCAGACGCGTGCTGGCCGGCGCGTGGAGTCCTGGGCATCCGGGCGCCGTGCGTAACAGTCCGCGGGCGCATCCATGTGTCACCCGCTGCCAGGAATTTCCCCGGTTGATGGATTATTCGGTTACCCACGGGTAGCCGAAAATGCGTTGCATGCTGCACGCCTGTAAGCAGAGAGGCCGAAATGGGCAGGGCTGCTCGCCGTCCCGGGGAAGGTCTTGGCCGTTGCCGTGCCTGTGTTGTGCCTCGGTGTGGCCGGGTTTCCGGGGCAGTTGCGCCGTCCGCGCACTGCCGATGCCCGCCGCCCGGCCCACCCGGGCCGACCCGTGCGCGGGCGTGCCCGCTAATCCCTGATGCCCGGCAGGAGGCTGACCCCGCCTGGCCCGCGCTGCTGCCTGGCCCTGATCACGAACACGGAGGCTTCCATGCGGCGGACACTCACCGGGCGCGCTGTGCCCCCGGCCCTGGCAGCAGCCGCCGTGCTCGCCGTCATGACCAGCCAGGTGCCGGCCCCCGCCGCGGCGGGGGCCGTGAGCGGCTGGGTCACGCCTACCTACCGGGCCGGCGACTACGCCCACGGGCTGGTCCGCTCCATCCTGCCCGCCGGTGAGAACGGACTGGTGAACGCGGCCGAACTGGCCCAGTTCGAGGCCACCGGGGCACGGCCGGCGGGCAGCCAGGACCAGCTCGGACCGTACGCCAGCCTGCTGTACGCCGGGCCCGGACTGACCGACGCGCAACTGCCCAGCTACTACAACGACGAGTCGTTCGGGGTACAGCCAGCCAACATAACCGCCACCGTCCACCCCAACCCCAAGATCCCGGTGGTCATCTACTACGACCAGCACTACGTGCCCCACATCTACGGGGCTACCGACCAGGCCATGGCCTACGGTGCGGGCTGGGCGGTAGCCCACGACCGACTGTTCCTCATGGACGTGCTGCGCCACTACGGCTCGGGCACGCTGTCGGAGTTCCTCGGGCCGTCGTGCGCCGACGAGCAGATGGACCACGACCAGCTCCTGGTGGCCGACTACACCCCGGCGGAAGCGAACGCACAGATCAACGCGCTGCCCACCGAGTACGGGGCACAGGGTGCGCGGCTGGTCGCCATGGGGAAGGCGTACGTGGCCGGGATCAACAACTACATCGCCGCCACCCGGACCGACCCGTCGCTGCTCCCGGCCGACTACGCCGCGGTGGGTGCCCCGCCGCAGCCATGGACTCCCGCCGACATCATCTCCATCGCATCGCTGATCGGCGGGATCTTCGGCAAGGGCGGCGGCGGCGAGGTCAGCAACGCCGCGTTGCTCCAGTACCTTGACCGTCAGCTCGGCAGCGCCAGCGCGGCCCAGGCGGCCTTCACCGCCTTCAAGGAACAGAACGACCCGTCCGCTCCCACGACCGTCACCGCCAGGTTTCCGTACGAGGTTCCAGGCACGGTCAACCCGGCTACCACCGCGATGCCGGACAACGCCGCGGCCCCGCTGTCCGGAGGGCCCACCGATACCACCCCCGGCTGCAACGCCACCCCGCCGAACCGGGGCGCCCTGGCGGTCATCGCGTCACTGCTGCGGCTGCCCCGCACCATGGCGATGTCCAATGCGCTCCTCGTGGACGCCGCCCACTCCACCACCGGCCACCCGATCGCGGTGTTCGGCCCGCAGGTCGGGTACTTCGCCCCACAGATCCTCATGGAGGAGGACCTGCACGCCCCCGACATCGCCGCTGAGGGCGCCGCGTTCCCCGGCACCAGCTTCGTGGTGGAACTGGGCCGCGGCCCGGACTTCGCCTGGTCGGCCACTTCCGCTGGCAGCGACGTGGTCGACCAGCGGCTCGAACTGGTCTGCAACCCCGCGGGCGGACCGCCCGCCGCCCACGGCACGTACTACGAGTTCAGTGGCAAATGCGTGCCCATGACCCACCACACCTTCACCGAGTACTGCGTGCCCAAGCCCGGCGGAACCGGCGGCCCGGTGGTGATCCACCACCAGCTCTACAACACTGTGCACGGCATCGTGCAGGGCTGGACCACCGCGGCGGGCGGCAAGCCGGCAGCCGTGGTCAACCAGCGCTCCACCTTCGGCCACGAGGTCGACTCCGGTGTCGGCTTCCTGCGGTGGAACACCCCGTCGCTGACCACCAGCCCGCAGACCTGGCAGGCCGGTGCCCAGCAGGTCCAGTACACGTTCAACTGGTTCTACGTGGACGACCAGCACATCGCCTACTACCAGAGCGGCCTGGACCCGGTCCGCCCCAGCGACGTCGACCCCAACCTGCCCACCTGGGGCACCGGCGTCGCCGAATGGCGCGGCTTCCTGCCCGCCTCCGCCCACCCGCAGGCCATCGACCCTTCGCAAGGCTCCCTCACGAGCTGGAACAACAAACCCGCGCCCGGGTTCTCCGCAGCCGATGACAACTACAGCTTCGGCCCGGTGCAGCGGGTGCAGTCACTGAACCAGGAGATCGCCCACCAGTCCGCCCTGCATAACGGCAAGTTGACCGAGGCTGACCTGGTGACCGCCATGGAGACCGCCGCCTCAGCCGACCTCACCGGCCGACAGGTCGTCCCGGGCCTGCTGGCCGAGACCGCGGGCCGGGCCGAGCCGCCCGGAGTGCAGGCCATGCTCAGCCAACTCCGCACCTGGGTCAGTGACGGGGCGCTACGGCGCAAGGCGAGCCCCGCTGACGTCCAGTACGCTCAGGCCGCGGCAATCGCGATCATGGACGAACTATGGCCCCGCCTCATCCAGGCGGTGTTCGACCCGGTATTCGCGGCCGGTGGGGTGCAGAGCGCCCGTGGCGTGGCCACCGGCTACAACGTGTTCCCGATGCCGTTCGAGGACACACCCAACGGCGGCGGCGCCCACCACGGCAGCGCCTACCAGTACGGCTGGGACGGCTACCTGGTCAAGATCCTCGGCCAGGTGCTCGGGCAGCCGGTAGCCCAGCCCTTCCCGCCCGCCGTCACCAGCCAGGTATGTGAGGGCGGGCTGGCCGCCTGCCCGGCCGCCATCGACCGCGCGCTTGACGCTACGTACCAGGCACTGGTCACCGCCAACGGCGGCAGCACCGACGTGGCCACCTGGACCCAGGACACCACCACCCAGGCCGCCGGCCAGACCATGCCCGCCTACGACGACATCCAGTTCACCAGCGTCGGCGTCATCGGCCAGCCCGCCATCGACTGGCAGAACCGCCCCACCTTCCAGCAAGTAGCCCAGTTCCCGGCCCACCGGTAGCCATCGCCATCCAAAGGAGCATGGCCATGAAACCACTTCTGAAAACCGCCGCGGTAGCGATCACCGCTGCCGCGTTCTCGGCGCCGTTTACCGCGCCAGTGGCGGCAGCCAGCGGCCCCGCATTCATCCATGGCGTGCTGCCGCCCCCACCGCCCGGGTCAACGTCGAAGAACAACCAGGCAGCGGAGCCGCAGATCAGGGCGGACCAGGCGGGTCACTTCTACATCTCCTCCGAGAACGGCCTCGGCGCCGGCACCGACGCCTGGTCATCCACTGACGGTGGACACACCTACGCCGCATTGCCGCAGCCCAACGAGGAATCCTCAACCTCGGGAGGGACCACCGGGTTCGCCCCCGGCGGTGGTGACACCGACCTGGCCACGGCACCAGCCAAAAACAGCTCAGGACGCTACAACGTCTACGTGGCCAGCCTGACGCTCGGCAGCGTCACGGTCAGCCTGTCCCAGGACGGGGGGCACGCCTGGGCGAACGACGTCACCTCGGCCAAGGTCCCTGGGGACGACCGGGAATGGGTCGCCGCTGCCGGGGCCAATGGCTTCTACCTCTCCTACCACGCGGTCGGCGCCGGGGACGAGATCATCGTCAACCAGGGCCAGGTTGCCGCTGGCCAGCCCACCACGGCCCAGACCTATGACGCCATCAACCCGGCCCAGGCCGACATCTACCTGGGCACGGTGGAAGACAACGAGATCGGCAACATCGCCGTGGACCCCAAGACCGGCGACGTGTACCAGGTCTTCGTGGGCTGCCCACCCAGCCCAACAGCAGTGGCAAGCTGCTCCGCGCTCGACACCGCCTACATGGCGGTCGGCGTGCCGACCACCACCAACGGGGTCACCACGCTGACGTTCACCGACTATGTGATCCACCACTCGCCCAACGCCTCGGCCGGCTTCGGCAACAACTTCCCGGCGGTCGCGGTCGACACCGCGGGCAACGTGTATGCCACCTGGTCCGACGACCAGAACGTATATGTGGCCCACTCCACCGACCACGGTCGGCAGTGGAGCGCCCCGGGCAAGGTCAACCACGGCACCGCGGCCATCACCGCCATCTACCCCTGGCTGGCCGCTGGCCACGCCGGGCAGGTGGACCTGGTCTTCTACGGGACACCGGCTGCCGCCAACTACCAAACCTGCGGGCAGACCGGCACCTTCAACTGCCACAACGAACCATGGTCGGTGTTCTTCACCCAGAACCTCAACGTGCTCGGCGGCGGATCCTGGACCCAGGCCAAGGTCACCCCAGTGGTGCATTTCGGCGGGGTCTGCCAAGGCGGCGTCAGCTGCACCTCCAACGGCAACGACAACCGCGACCTGTTCGACGACTTCGGCGTCGCCGCCAGTCCCACCACCGGGATGGCCTCGATCACCTACAGCGACGACCAGTACGCCGACAACACCGGCACGGCCAACTCCGGCGAATGCACCCTCGCGCAAAACAACACCTCCGCCTGCGACCACACCGACTACGCCACCCAGACCAACGGGAGTGGCATCTACTGACCCCTCATGGCCAGCAACCCGCCATAGCCGACGGTCTTACCGAAGGAGGTCACGATGGGCTGGATGGGCAGAGAATCAGGCCGACGCGCGGTGCTGGCCGTGGTGGTGATGGCAGCTGCGGCCGCGACCATAGGAGCGTCCGGGCGGGCAGGTGCGCCGAGCCCCGGCCTGACGTGCCCACTCGGCATGACCGGCACCACCCATGCCGCCCCAGCCGGTGGGGTGACCTACACCATGTGCACTGGTCGGGTGGCGAGCTTCGATGGCACGCCGCTCGATACCGACCTGACCTTGCCCGGCAGTGCCCAGGGGCTGCTGCCACTGATCGTCATGCTGCACGGGTGGGGGCTGTCGAAGACCGACTTCGAGGCCAGCGGCCTGGCCGGTAACGGCACCAACACCTGGCACTGGAACAACGTGTGGTTCGCCGCGCATGGCTTCGCGGTACTGAACTACACCGCGCGGGGGTTCCACCGCTCCTGCGGCCAGGACCCGTCCACCGGTTACAGCTACAGCAGCGATCCCGCCTGCGCGGGGAGGGCCACCTGGACACACCTGGCCGATCGGCGCTGGGAGACCCATGACACCCAGTACCTGGTCGGACTGCTCGTGGACGCAGGCATCGCCGATCCCTCGGCCGTGGTGGTGACCGGTGACTCGTACGGGGGCGGTCAGTCCTGGCTGCTGGCGCTCAGCCAGGGCCAGGTGATGCAACCGGACGACCAGTTGGTGCCCTGGCAGTCACCGGATGGCGTGCCCATCCGGCTGGCCGCCGCAGTGCCTCAGTTCTCCTGGACTGACCTGGCACAGGCTCTGGTCGACAACGGCCGGGCCTCCGATGGTTCCCCTGGTGCGCCCCTGCCCGGGCCGCACGAAAGCCCATATGGGGTGGAGAAGCAGAGCTACACTGGCGCGCTGTTCGCCGACGGCGCGGCCAGCTCACAGTACGCCGGGCCGAATGACCCTACCGCTGACCTGCCGGGCTGGTTCGCCGCGATCAGCGCCGGGGAACCGACGGCCCAGAACGACCCGCTGGTAGCGCAGGCCCTCAGCCAGCTCCAGACTTACCGGTCGCCGTACTACCTGCCCGTGCCGCCATCCGCGACGCAGGTTCCCGTGTTCGCCGAGCAGGGGCTGACCGACCCGCTGTTCCCCGCCATCCAGCTACTGCAGATGATCAACAAGCTCACCCTCGCCGACCCCGGCTACCCGGTCTGGGCGGCGCTGGGAGACCTGGGCCATGCCTACGCGGCGAATCCGCACGCCTTGTGGGTATCGGTCAACGACGAGGCCAACGCGTTCCTGTCGGCGGTGCTGGCGGGCCAGCGGCCGCGGTTGCCCCGGTTCACCGTCACCACGGTCGGCTGCCTGCCCGGTCAGCAGGTCACTACCTACCACGCGGCGTCGTTCACCGCCCTGGCCACCGGCTCACTGCGGCTGACCGCGCCTGGTCCAGCCACCGTGGCCAGCACACCCTCTCCGGTGCCCGGCCCCGAGGCGATCGAGACTGACCCCGTGGCCAACGGGGGGCTGCCCGGCAGCACTGGTGGCTGCCGAGTCATGAACATCACCACCGACCCCGGTGTCGCGGCCTGGACCTGGACCCCCGCCACCCCGCTCACCCTGGCCGGCGCTCCGGTCGTCCGGGTCACCGTCACCCTGCACGGCACCGACGCGGGACTCGCCGCCCGACTGTGGGACGTCGACCCTGCGACCGGCAAGCAGGCCCTGATCACCCGCGGCATCTACCGGCTCACCGGCCCCGCCTCCGGCAGTACCCAACGGCTTGCCTTCCAGCTCTGGCCCACCGCCTGGCAACTCAGCAGCGGGCACCAGCTCAAACTCGAGCTCACCCCCGACGACTCACCGACCTGGCGGCCCGACGACCTGCCCGCCACCATGACACTGACCCGCCTATCCCTGACCATCCCCAGAGCAGTGGGGACGGGGACCTGAGCCGGAGCCCGTCACCGGCTCGTTTGGGCAAGCCGGGCGCCGTGACCGGGCTGTGCCCACGCGTCTCCCGGGGGCGCGCGTTCGGTCGTGCTGGCCCTAGTGAGTGGTGATAGTGCCGGTCCATGTGTTGAGGTTCACTGTGACTGATCCATGGGTGAACGCACGCCGCCACACCCTCGGGCGTGGCTGGTGGGCCAGGCCTGCTGGTGCCCCCAGGCGCTGGTACATCTGCGGGTAGTGCGCGTATAGATCATCACCCATGCCCAGGGCGCTGGTGCCGTTGGTGTACAGCAGGTACGAGGCCAGCGCGAAGTCCACCACCTGAGTGGGCTGGTCGACGTATTCCCCCGTGTGGAACAGGCACCGTGACCTCGTGGCCGCACAGGCCCGCATCTCCGCCTCCCAAATGTGCCAGTCTGCGGTGCTCTTCACGATCCCGAGGCCCGGCAAGGACCAGGTGAACTCATCGAACTCGCCTGAGGTGTAGGGCAGCCAGCGCGCCCAGATCCCGGGGTACCCCACATCTCCGCCGACGTTGGGGATGAACAACTTCCTCACCGACTTCACCCGCGGGCCGACGTATCTGATCATCCTGCCCATCGCGGCCTGCACGGCCCGGTTGGTCGGGTAACGGGCAGCAACCCCGTAGCCGGTACCGGTCAGTGCGTTGTCGGCGAACACCCCATTCCAGCCGTGGTGGGTAAGGTCGCTGATCACGTTGGCCGCCCACCGGTGTTCGTATGCCTGGTTGCCGTAGTCCATCTCGAACGTACCGGGCCACCCCCGGTACTGGACCAGCTGGCCGTTCTTGCTGCGCAGGAACCAACCGGGGTGATGTGCCCTCGCCCAGCAGTAATCCACCCCGGTCGGCAACGCGGAATCGAGCCGCCCGTCACGGCTCTGGCGACATGCGCCGGGCCGTGAGGATGGCAAGTCTTTGTACTCCAGGACCACGGCCGCCGGGTTCGCGTGCTTGATCGCCGGGATCCAGGGGTAGTTCCAGGCATTCAGGATGATCGCCCCGTATTTCGGGGCCACGACCGCCCAGTCGTAATTGGTCGAGTTCTCGTCCACAAGCAAGGGCTTGACATCCCGGGGCTGCGCCCGTGCCGAGGCGGTCGCATGCGGTGCGCCCACCACCGCGAAGCTGACCGCGGCCATGGCCACAGCACCCACGAGGATCCCTGCTATCAGCCGTCTATTCCTGGCTGGCCTGTGTGGTTTTATGACCTCACCCATCACGTAGTCCTTCCGCTGGGTCAGGAGTACCGGCTTAGTGGGTGAGCTCCGCGGAGTGCGCTCATGCTAGCGAAGAGCGCTGGCACTATTTCCTGTTTTTAGACAAGTAGACGGGATGTGACCTCGTTGTCCGGAATACGCAACGGCGTGGCATATCCCAGACATGTGGCTGACAGATTCAGGGCTGAAGGGGCGGTTCACAGAGCCGCTTACTCTCGACGTCCGTGGTTGGTTCCGGATGCCAGAACCGGTGGCGAGGGCTGCGGTCACTGCAGTTGTATCAGCGGGCAGGGTGTCCCGCGTGACGTGATTGCAGTGGATCGACTCGCTGTTCGGCGGCGATGGTGATGAGCATGTTCATCCGCGCGGCCGTGGGGCGGGGGTGATCGCGGCGAGCAGCAGCGCTGTGATCAGGTTGAGGATCGTGTCCAAGATCGCGCCCCGAACTAGGTCCGTAGGTGTCGATGGTTCGGGCATGAAACTGCCCGATGCCCGTGGAACTGGAGTGTTCGTCACTATCCACTCAGTCGAGATCGAACTCGTTGCCTTCGATGTCCTGCATCACGATGCACGACTCGTTGTCGTCATCGGCAGGCAGTAGTCGGATGCGTACCGCGCCGAGCGCGACCAATCGTGCACATTCGGCCTCGAGCGTGGCCAGGCGCTCTTCACCTACGAGCCCAGCGCCGACCCGCACGTCAAGATGCAGCCGGTTCTTGACGACCTTGCCTTCGGGAACGCGCTGGAAGAACAGCCGGGGGCCCACACCTGAGGGATCAATGCATGCGAACCATGAACCCTGATCCTCAGGCGGCAGCGAGCGACCGAAATCGTCCCAGGTGGCAAACCCCTCTGGTGGCGGCGGCACGATGTACCCCAGCACCTCGCACCAGAAACGAGCGACGCGCTCAGGTTCTGCGCAGTCGAAGGTGACTTGGAACTGCTTGACCGACGCCATCGGTCCACCATAGAGGTGGGCGGTTCTACCCGCCGTCGAGTGTCGTGCTCCGGCGCGCCGCGTCAAGACCGCTTAGCGGGGTAACCGAGTTCGCCGACTGCCCATCCCAGCCGGCTGACGACCTCGGCGTGCTCGGTGTCGCTGAGCTGGCCGTGCCGGGCGGCGAGGCGGCTGGCAGCGAACGTGCTCACAGTGTCGGCATCGGGCAACCCAAGCCGCCCGAACAGCTCGCGTCTGCTGTCCGGCCAGTTGGCGGCAAGGGTTTCGGCTTTCACCTCAACGTAGCGGCGATCTTGCAGCAGCGCGAGCCGCTGCGCCAGCCACCGCCGGTAGACCGGCTCCAGCCAGCCCAGTACCCCCTCCAGAGTGGAGGGCGCCCACGGCTGGCCGAGGTGTGAGGCTGCCACATGCACTGGGTGACGCATGATCACCACGACCACCGCCTCGGGGAACAGCTCCAGCAAGAACGGCACTGATAGCAGGTTGAGCGGTGTCTTCTCACACCAGGTCCGTTTGCCTGCCGCCTCCGCCGCGGCACCGAACAGCCCCGCGGTGAACGCGCCCAAGATCCCGGTCAGCTCGGCCCGGTCGGGGAAGTACCGGGCCACCACTCGTCGGCGCACCCGCGGCTCGCCCGGGGCGTGGCCCAGTCCGGACCGGTAGCCCAGCGGCGGCACCGCCTCATCGAACTCATACCAGGCCAGTTGCTGCCACAGCCTGCTGACCGCCGCCCGGTACCGCTCGATGCCGAGTTCCTCGGCCAGCCCCCAGCCGCGGAACGCTTCCTCGCTGTGCCCGGTCAGCCGCACGTTCAGCAGCCAGGCCAGGCGGCCCAGCGCGTCATCGGCGTGGTAGGGGGTGTAGGCCACGGTCAGTGCACGGGTCAGATCCTCAAACCCGCCAGGGTCGACCAGGAACCGGCTCTCCCAGTCCAGCGCGTGCACCTCCGGATGCTCGCCCAGCACCCGTTTCAGCTGACTGGTCCCGCACCGGCCTGTCCCACCAACAAAGAACGGCCCGCTCACCAGCCCAACCCGATCAGAAGCAAGGCCTGGCGGCAAGCCGATTTTCCGGGGCAAGCAGGGGTCATGCTGGGTCTGCGGCGGTCTCTTTCGCTTGGCGGACGGCGGCCGTGTTGTCCCAGGCCCAGATCGAGGGCAGTTCGATGTCGGGCAGGCCTGCGAGGCTAAGGAGCGGTGCGCCGGACCGCTTTCAACGGCCTGGGCAGGGGCGTCCAATCTGGCCTGGCTGCCGGGCCGGTGCTCTCGCGTACGACCAGGCGTGTCTCCAGCTCCATGCTCAGCGCCTCGTGGGCGTGCCCGTCGAGTTGGCGCATCAGCATCGTGACGGCGGTGCGGCCCATCTCCTGAAGCGGCTGGCGGACGGTGGTCAGGCGGGGGTGGTGGCCCGGCTGACGTCGATCCCAGCGCCAGCCCGTCGGCCTGGGGATCGCCGAGGTAGGACGTTGGCAGCGGGTACCGCCAACGTGGACCAGCGCACAGCCAGCCCGGTGTCAAACCGGGAGATTAGCGGTACTGAAACGGTAGCCGGTTCCGGTACGCCTATTTACGTGACTGTCTCGCCTCAAGGGAGGTTCCGATGTACGTAACCCCGTCCCTGCTCGTGGAGCGAGTGGCAAGCCTGCTGCCCAAGACAACTGCTAGCGCCTGTATCGCGCGCAGCTATTCCTACACTTCGTTCTACAACCCCGCGTGTGTAGGCCAGCGTGCGCGGGTGCTCTGTCAAGGCTGCTACTCCCATCCTAACTGCTACGTTCTGAGCTGCTTTTTCTGACCTGGGCAATGGATAATCCTGGGGGCACTGTTCGGCAGGTGGTACACACCCAAGTACCCTCATGGTCTCTATCAGCAACTGCGGCGTGATCCGCCGGATCGCCAGCAGTTCCTGCTGCTCCTGAAGAAGCGCTCGTCGACCCTGTGGAGTTGCGCTGGCAACGACGTTATACGCCAGGTAGTGGAGGCGGCGGGAGCTTCACCGTAGTGCAGGCCTGGAAGATTGTGACAGACGCCCCAGCGCAGCCAACATCCAGCGGAACCAGGCCCCGGCCAGCGAACCGTGGTGGGGCCTGGTTGTCCGTTCAGGTAAGTCCGAGGTCTGGAAGCAGCGACGCTCAATGGCGTGGTCGAGTGCCCAGCGGCCACGCTCATCGCGGGCGCTGGAGCTACGTCCAGCAGTCATGGTGCACTGCCTTTCCTGTCTCCCGTCGCGAATCGCCTGGCACAGCTTCGCCTATCAGGAACACGGCAGGCAGGTGGATGAACTCCACCGGGCGCCTGGGCAATTGTCATAGACGTACCACCAGGAGCTTGAGCCTTTTGTGCACGCCGCAGGCAAGCATTCCTTCCTCGGCACCGGAACACACGCGCAGGCGGATGTGTCCGGAACCAGGCTCGCGACACGGTGAGCGAGCCATCCGGCAATGCTGCTCATGCTGGAACCTCCTTCGTGGGGTGGTTACCCATCATCCAGCGCCCTGCTTCCGAAACGATCCCCTCCCGCTTCGGTGCGCGCCGCGGGACTGTACGCCACGGCACCTGAGCCCGCACAGACCCGGCGTCCCATCCTGGGCCGCCTTGCTCCGGCTGGTCGTCTGGCCCTTCATCCCGGGTGGGTGGAGTGGAAGGGTACCGGCACGGTGTCAGGACGGGAGATTGCCGGCATTGAGGCAGTAGCCGGTTCCGGTAGGCATGTTGCGTAAGTGTCTCGCATCAAAGGAGGTTCCCGATGGGTGTAACCCCATCCCTGCTCGCGGAGCGAGTGGCAAGCCTATTGCCCAAGACAACCGCAAGCGCGTGTATCCCGCACAGTTTCTGCTGGACCTCTACTAATTCCAGCATATGTGGCTCAACTCACAAGATTGCCCTGTGGTGTTGCTCAGGGTGCGAATCACGCCCGAACTGCCACGTCGTGCACTGCTACGCATGACCGGCAGTAAATGAGGATGCCATTCGGTAGGTGCTCACGCCCTGATCCGGCTGCAAGGAGGTGAGAACGTGCTCGGTGCTGCTCAATGGCTCGCCGACCGTGTCCCGAGCCTGGTCCCCAGCACACAGGCTACGGCGTGCATCCCGCATCGCTGGACCTGGTGTGATCACACCAGTGTTCCGTGCGCGGAATATGGTCCTGGGTGGCTCCAAAGCTGCTCGAGTTGCAATGGCTACGTGCACTGTGAGTCGAACAGTCAATGCTGTAGGTGACCATCCCTAGCCCAAAGTCGCAGTACAAAGAGGGCGAATGGTCCACCGCAGGCCGTAGCGCCAGGAAAGCTGGAGGTGCCGGGCCGGTCAACCGGCCCGGCACCTCCAGCCTGGGACGTAACGTTCAGGGAGTTGCTATAGCCGGTTCCGTCCGAACGCTCACGTCGCTGGCTTCCTCCTCGGCCAGCGGGTTGCGCGCCATCGGGATCCGTGTCATGCCGAGCAGCGTGGCGACGGCGTGCACCTCGTCGGAGCGGATGCGATGACCGTCCCTCTTGTTCACGCAGCGGAGCCGCCCGGACGTCAGCTCGGTCACGAAGTTGGCGCCCCCCTCGAGGAGGGAAAGCCACGTGGCGGGCGCCGCGATGATCTGCGCGACTGGCTCATCGCTGTCGCCGGCGCGAGTCTCGGCCTCGCCGTTCGTGCCATTGACGGGCACGCCGCCGGTGAATGTACCACCGGCACCCAGGTCGCTGTTGTCGCCATTAGGGACGTGCGGAGCCGGTGGCAGGACAGAACTGTGGAATGTCAACCGCAGTTCCTCGTGATACCCGCGTGGTGACTGGACCACAAGCGCAACTGTTGAGCCTGCGACGGTCGGCCAGCGCCTGCTGGCCTCGCGCAACCCGGCGTCACCGTGGGCGGCTACCCGATCCGAGATGGCCGTGACCGCTGAGGTCAGTTCGTCTTGGTGTCCGGCACCAGCCGTTTGCGGCATGGGCGCACTGTCAGCCCGGGGGTCGAACCGGTCCAGGGTGGCATTCCACTGGTCGTCGACCTGCCGGTAGCCGAGCTTGTCCAGGGTTTCGTTCATGGCCTGACGGATGGGCGGCATCAGGGCGCCTACGGGCACGGTGACCCCCCGGCCCATCGAGCCGGACGTGACCCGGTTGGTGAACCAGATCTTCTCGTCGCCAGGTCCCTCACCCTCGTGCGGCGTCTCGAAGCACGACTGCGCGATCCCAGGCACCTGGGAAAGGCCGAGGAAGTCGAAGACCGCTGTGGCGGTCTCCTCCGGCCTGGTCACCAGATCCTCGTAGCGGACGCGGTGACAGAGTTGCGGGAACTTTTCCTCGAACCCGAGGACGGCCTGGCAGACCGATAGCCAGTAGCTGCCAATGGCGGCGACGCTGTTACCCGGGTACTGCGCCACGTGGGGATCGAACCCGAACCGGTGCAGGCCCCACGGGCAGACCTCCACGCCCGATGCGATCACATCCATGCAATGCCGGTACAGGCAGATGAACTTGGCTTCCGGGTACACCTGGGTGATGAGCTCCGCGAACTGGAAGCTGTCCAGCGACTTGTCGCACCATCGCTTCTTCCCGCGGCGCTGCAGGTAACGCCCATAGACCCGGTCGATCGCCTCGCGTACCGCCACCGCCGCGTGCGGCGGCAGCGGGAGGGCCTCGTGGACCGGCCGTCCGCTGCCCGATCCCGCGCTCTCCAAGATGTCCCAGGTGCGGGCCAGCCCTGCACAGACGCTGGCGATGCTCGTCTCCGGCGGGCAGGCAAGGTCCGGGTGACTGTCCAGGATGAACCGCAGCAACGTCGAACCGGACCTGCTCGCGGTGAGGATGAAAACGGGCGACCGGCACGCTTCTGGTGCCTTGTCGCTGATATCGGATGTCGTCGGCATGGCGTGAGCTTGACATACGAACCGGTGTGCCGCGTACCACCTGAAACCGTTCCGGTACTGGTTCGGTAGTGAGCTGGAAGGGCACAGGGAGCGCGGCCACAGACCATGGAATCGCATAACCAGAGGAATCCACGCTGACCGAGAAAAGGAAGGATGGCCGACAACGTTGGGTTACATTGCGGTTTTCAGTCGGCTATTGGTCGCGATAGTGTTCGCGGTCTCCGCCTCCGCGAAGCTGCGGAGCCGTGCGGCGTTCGGTGACTTCGCTTCCTGGCTTGGCCACGTCCCAGTGCTTCCCGCTCGGGCGCAGGCCGCCACAGCAGTTGCCCTGGCTGGCGCGGAGGCGGCGACCGTGGTGCTCGTGGCGCTGCCGTGGACGGCGCTGGCAGGGCTGGCTTTGGCTGTCGTGACGATGACCGTGCTCGCCACGGGTGCGCTGCTGGTGGCACGCGCGGACGTCCGCGTGCCCTGCGAGTGCTTTGGCACGTCCACCACCCCGATCGGGAAGCGGCATGTGGCACGCAATGTGACGCTCTGCCTTGCCGCTGCGGCGGGTACGGGGGCGCAGGCATCGGGGGCTGGCATGGTCCAGCCAGCAGGGCTGGGGCTCAGCCTCGGCGCCGCCACAGTGGCCGCGCTCTGTGTCGTGTTCATGGACGACCTGGTCACGCTGCTGGCTGCGCCAGACGAGGTGTCCAGCAACGGCCGCGCCCAGCGCTGACGGTCCAGGTCACGTGAACCCCTCGCTGACTGAGTCCCTCATTGTCCGATCGTTGACCGAAGGAGTAACGACCATGACCTCCCTTGCTGCCGCCGTGGCGTTCATTGGGGCGCTGGGCCTGTTCAACCTGCTGATGATGTGCCTGGTTGTCCGGCGGTTGCGCGGCTACGCGGAGCAGCTCTCCCGCCAGCCACGGTTCGGCGGGCCACCCCGGCTGCCAGTGGGCACCGAGATCCCTGACTTCACGGCGATCACTCCCTCTGGCACGGCGATGTCCCTGGGTGAGCTGACCGGCGCGTGCAGCGCGGTCGCCTTCCTGTCGGTGAACTGCCCGCCATGCCGTGACCAGCTCCCAGAGTTCACGGGGTTCGCGCGAACGGTCGCAGGCGGTGCCGCGCAAGTCCTGGCCGTAGTTATCGCTCGTGACGTGGAGGCAGCGGCCGAGTTCACCGCCGAGCTGCACGGTGTGGCGACAGTCGTGGTCGAGCAGGCACGCAGGGGTACCGTGCAGGCGGCGTTCTCGGTGCAGGGCTACCCGAGCTTCTTCTTGCTCGACGAGCGCGGCAGGGTGGAGGCCAGCGGTCCGACCGTGCGAAGCCTGACCGCTGCGCAGCCGGTGTGAGCGTGGCGCCTGCCGGGCCGGGACGCCCTCGTGCGGGGCCGGCCCACGCACGCCGGCCGCGTGTGACAAGCGCGGAGCTGGCCCGCCGGGCGCTGCTTGTGTCGGGCCTTGTGTGGCGCTCGGCACCGCTGACCGCCCTGGGCATGCTGGTGCTGACCGTGGCCAGCGGGGTCGCGCCGACCGTCAGCGCCTGGCTGAACCGGGAGGTGCTCGACGCACTGGTGCCCGGCCAGGCCTCCCCGGTGGGCGGTCACGGCGCAGACTCCGGGGAAGGTCCACACGTCACACCGGGTGCCCACGGTGCTGTAGGAAGCGCTGGTGGCGGGCTCGGCGTTCACGTGGCT
>DASYYE010000445.1:0-14416 GCA_035946955.1 Streptosporangiaceae bacterium
ACCATAACCAGGACCATAGTCAGCAGGCCCCGGCAGGCACGGGATCAACACGCAAACTTCGTGGCTACATACGACAGTCGCAGCCAACAGCCTTCAGCACCTCAAGACGGCAATGCCTACAGAGAGCTACAGCAACTCCGGTCTAAGTCCCCTCCCCGGGTGGGCGCCTGGCCCTGCTCGCTGGGTGCCCACCCGTCCCCACCGCTGGGTGCGCTGCCGTTGTCCCGCGGCAGCGCACCCAGCGCCCAAGTGCCCGGCCCCCTCCGCCCCGGGGCCGTCCGCCCGCACGCACGGTCTCTCCACTGCCACCCATCCGGAGGCCCGGACACCCAGAGCTGACCCGGACACGCCTGCCGCGTGCCGTGCTGGCTCCAGCGTGGCACGCGGCAGACACTGTCATTTCACGGGTGCCCGCTCAGGCGTGGACGGTGACGTCCGCGCTCAAGCTGGCGGGTGTGCCGACCTGTACCTGGTAGGGGCCGAGCTCCACCTGAGGAGGAGCAAAGGACTCGATGTCGCCGGGCGTCACCGCCAACTGTTTGACGGGGAAGGTGACATGGACGGTCTTGACCTGTCCCGGGCTCAGCGTCACCCGGGCGAACCCGACGAGCCGCTGGACCGGGACCAGGACCACACTGACCGGCTGGTGGATGTACACGGGTACCACGTCGGTGCCCGCCATGCTGCCGGTGTTGGCCACTGTAAAGGTGGCGGTCACCGAGCCTGAGCGGGACACACTGGGCGTCGCCGACAGCCCGGTGACGTTGAACGTGGTGTAGGAGAGGCCATAGGCGAAGGGGTACAGCGGGTTGTAGCCACTGCCCTGGCCGAAGTTGGTGCCGGGGAGCTGCTCAAACAATTTCGGCTCGTCGCCCAGTGGTGACGGGGCACCGGAGTTGAAGTCCCCGCCTGGAGCGGCGGCGTCGGATGGCCAGGTCACGGACAACTTCCCGCTTGGGTCGATCTTGCCGAAGACCGCGTCAGCCACCGCCTGACCAGCCTCGGTGCTGCCCTGGTATGCCATGAGGATCGCGTTGGCCTGCTCTGCAGAGCCGAGGCCGAGTGGCCGGCCGGCCTCCACCACCACGATCACCGGTTTGCCGGTTGCCTCGAGGGCACTGACCAGGCTGGTCTGGTCGGGCGTGAGCTGCGGAGAGGGGTTGTCACCGAGCCCTTCGGCGTACGCCTTCTCGCCAACCGCGACCACCACGGCGTCCGCCGATGCGGCGTCGGCGACCGCGGTCGCCTGGTCGGGAGCGTAGGTGATGTTTGGGTCCTCGTTCTGCAGGCCCTGGAGCACCGTGGTCCCGGGCGGGATCTGGTTGGGCGGGCCCTCACAGCACACGTGCCCGCTGGTGTAGGCGCCCTGCCAGCTCACGCTCCAGCCACCGAGCTGGTAGGCCATGTTGTTGGCGTTCGGCCCGGTCACCACCAGCTTGCTCGTGGGTGACAGCGGCAGGGTGCTGTTCTGGTTGCGGAGCAGCGTGATCGATTCGCGCGCCGCGCGGAGGGTGAGGGTCCGGCCAGCCGTCGCCGCGGCGTCGGCGTTGCCGGCGTTGACCAGCGGGTGGTTGAACAGGCCGAGGTCGAACTTGAGTGTGAGGATCCGCTGGACGGACTGGTTGATCCGCGCCATCGAGATGGCGTGGTCTGACACGTCTTGCTGGACGGCGGTCTGCCACTGGTCGGCGTTGAACGGCAGCATCGCGACATCCACGCCGGCGTTGATGGCCAGCGCGGCCGCACCGGCAAGGTCTGAGGCCATGTGGTAAGTGGTGGCCAGCGCTGGCACGTCGCCGTAGTCGCTGATCACCACGCCCTTGAAGCCGAGCCGGTCGCGCAGCTCGGTGGTGAGCAGGAAGTGCGAGGCAGTGGCGGGGATGCCGTTGACCGACCCGGAGTCGACCATGACCGTGCCCGCCCCAGCGTCGATCGCGCCCGCGTACGACGGGAGGAACGTGTCCTGCAGGTAGCGGATCGGCAGGTCGGCCTGGACCCGGTCGTGGCCGTTGATCGATTCGGAGTAGCCAGCGAAGTGCTTCACAGTAGCGGTGACGCGCAGGCCATGTCCGGGGATGCTTTGGACCCCGCGTACGAACGCGCTGCCCATCGCCGCTGCGAGCCCCGGCTCCTCGGACCATGTCTCGTAGGTGCGGCCCCACCGGTTGTCCCGCGTCGGGTCCTGGACTGGTGCGAAGTCCCAGACCCACCCGGTGGACCGCAGTGCGTTGGCGGTGACCTGGCCACCAGCCATGGCGGCGGCCGGATCCCAGGTGGCACCCATCCCGATGGACTGCGGGAACAGTGGCGCCTGCCAGGGATGCCCGAAGCCGTGTACCGCGTCAACGCCGAAGATCACCGGGATGTGCAGCCGGGTGTGTGCCATCGCGTAGGACTGCATGGTGTTGTACTCGTTGGCCCAGTCCAGCCCGGTGTTGCCGACTCCGCCGTGGCCGGTCGTGTCGGGCGGGATGTCGGTGCCACCGGCCAGGATCGAGCCGACGTTGTCGTTGACGAAGATCTTCTGCTCGCACACCGGGTTCGGCATGTTGAAGCCGCCCGTGCTGGTGCAGTTGCCGCTCGTATCGGTGACCTGTGTGGCCTCGATCTGCACCATCTGACCGATCTTCTCTGGCAGGGTCATCCTGCTCATCAGGTCAGCGACCCGCGCCTGGACGGACAGGTGGGGGTTGAGGTAGGCGGGGTGTCCGCTCGCGGGGGCGGCGGTCCTGGTTACGGCGAAGGCCGACAGTGACACCACCAAGGAAGTGGCCACCACCGCCGCGGTCACCGGCCCATGGCGTCTTAACACGGACGGCCTGGGCAATGTAAGGTGCCGAATACCATTACGGATTCTGTCTCTCATGGTGCGCTCCTCCATGTCCTGCGCCACTTGCTCACTGCCCCGGCCCGTGGCCGCACGACTTTCTTTTCTGTGTCGGCGTGATCTGGAACGAGTGGGCGGCTATCTGTACCTGCGGACAGGGGCTGTGGCACACCCCCTGTCCTGCGTCGCTTCCGGCTGGGGCTACCGTCCGGCCCGGTAGTGCGGAACGAGCCGGCAGCACAGTCCGGACGCTACGCGAGTTGGCATGAATGGCCCGTAAATATTGGTCACCGGCCAGAAATATTCGGTTAACGAATCCGGCCGATCGGCAGAGATATGGCACGTACGCTATGAGCTGTAAAGGCTCGGTTTGTCCTCAACGACTTTGGCGGCCCGGCGACCAGCTCGTAACGCATGTCACCAGCGGTGTCGCTCTCAAGCCAGCGGGCCGGAGAGCGACACCGCCTTCGCGTTTCTGTGCCCCTTCCGGGGACATCCCGCCAAGCCAAGACGTTCACATACCTCCGCCAAGCCCCTGCTGGTGGGCCCAGGTGAGCCCCCTGGCGACGGCAGGTCAATCTGTGCGGAACCCCCTCAACGCGGGAGGGGTCACCTGTACGGTCGTGATCTGCCAGGTGGGAAGGACGCAGCACCCACCCCGCCAACGAGAGGCGCAGATCGATGAGGACCCCGGCCTTGACACATCGGCGGTACAGCATGCTCGCAGCCGACTAGGCGGAGCACTGGACGCCAAAGGAGGGACCCCGCGTGACATCAGCAAGCCGAAGGACCACCACGATCCGGCTAGCCGCCAGCGCTGCCGTTCTCGCTTTCGCCGGGGGAATGCTCGGCATATCAGCGTCATCTGCCGGTGCCATCACCACCACCAGCCCAGGTGGTTCGGCTCCGGCGCACGGCACCACTGCGGCTACCGCCACACACCGGACGCCTGTGTCATGGGCGGCCACGGTGACCGGCCGGAAGGTCATGCTGGCCAAGCCAGTGTTCGCACCAACCCCCGTCCGCCCGTTCAAGCTCACCCACCCCGCAGCCGACTTCATGGGAGCGGTCAACCGGGACCATGCCCCATGGGGTCATTCAGTGATCAGGCCGGCGAAATCGGTGCCGCAACTCCCGGGCATCGACATCAGCGCCTACCAGGGGAACATCAACTGGGGGGCCGTGGCCCCCTACATCGACTTCTCCTACACCAAGGCCACCGAGGGCAGGTACTACACCAACCCGTATTTCTATAACCAGTACGTAGGGCCGTATGACTATGGCGTGATCCGCGGGTCGTACCATTTCGGTATCCCGCCCAACTCATCGGGCCAGTCCCAGGCGAACTACTTCATCAGCCACGGGGGCGGCTGGTCCGCCGACGGCCGCACGCTGCCGGGAGCGCTCGACATTGAGT
Organism: Streptosporangiaceae bacterium; assembly: GCA_035946955.1. Lineage (GTDB taxonomy): Bacteria > Actinomycetota > Actinomycetes > Streptosporangiales > Streptosporangiaceae > DASYYE01. The sequence goes on from DASYYE010000445.1 coordinate 4,245, forward strand.
ACAACCCCTATCCCGCATACGGCAACGAGTGCTACAACTTCACTGCTTCGCAAATGGTGTCGTGGATCCACAACTTCATCACTGAGTATGCCTTCCGCGAACACGCCTACCCGGTGATCTACTCGACCACCAACTGGTGGGCCACCTGCACCGGCAACTACGGTGGTTTCGCATCGCTCGACCCGCTGTGGATCGCCAACTACTCGGCCAGCGGAGGCGGCCCCCTGCCGAACAGGTGGGGCTGGTACACGTTCTGGCAGTACGCGGACGCCGGGTCGCTGCCAGGAGACCAGGACGTCTTCAACGGCGCTTACAGCCAACTGCAGACGCTGGCCAAGAAGGGTTAGCACTTCAGCCGCAGATCGTGCGTCGGTGCCTGAGCCGTCTCACCGCCAGCCCAGTCTGATGGGCAGCGGGCGGTGGGACGGCGCAGGGCGGCGCCGGTCCTCCACCATGTGCTGTCACTGCCTCTGCCAAGTCATGCCAATTGGTATCGCCAGGTCATGACCGACCGCCTAGTGTCCTGCCCAGTAGTAGTAGGAGGGGCGAGTGCGATGGCTGGTGCGGACCTGACCAGGAGAGCATTCGGTGGTGTGCTCGGCGGCGCCGCTGCTCTGGCACCGGCAGGGCCCACTAAGGAGGCCACCACCGGCGCCGTGCGGGCACAAGCCCAGCGGACCATCGTCATCAGCACCGGCAACGCAATCCAGCTGAACGGCTGCACGCTCACGAACGGCTCCACGGCGGCGACCTTCCCTGGCGCCCATTTGGCAGCCGGTGACGTGGGGAAGAGCGTGGTGGCTGTCAACGGCACCGACCGGCTGGTGACCACGATCGCAGCGGTGACCAGCGCTACGGGAGCCACCCTCGCCACCTCGTGGCCAGGGGCGACAACCAGCGGCGCACAGGTCACCTACGGCACCGACTTCGCCCCGAAGATCAACGCGGACGCGAACGCCCTGGGCGCCCTTGGTGGCGGGGAGATCACCCTCGCCTCACCGGTGCTGTGCCTGAGTACCCTGAGCCTGCCCAACGGCGTCGCCATCACCGGTTTCGGGTTCAGCCTCGGCAGCGTGATCTACGCAGGGCACTACGCCAACATCATCCAGTCCTCGCTGTGGGGGAAGGTGGGCACGCCGCAGAACCAGTTCTGCGACATCACCGAACTCGTCCTCATCGGGCTGCTGCCGGTCACCCAGCCCACGCTCGGGCAGACCGACTCGACCGGGAACGGCCAGTACCTGTTCACGACCGTCCAGCTCGGCGCTGGCACGCTCTCCCAGACATTCACCAACGGGACCGCCTTCCCCGTCTCCAGCAACCTCGACTCGCGCTGGCACGCTGGGTCCGCAAGCTCACCTGTTTATTTCTGGCACAACAACACGCTGTACTACTACACCAGCGCCACGCCGTTCGCCGTCTGCCAGATATCCGACTCGTCGGTCGCCTCTGCGAACATCATCACCCACGCCTACGTGTACCCGCACGCCAGCCAGGGGCACGCAGTGGCGTTCCAGTCCGTCCGCAGCAAGATCTCACGTGTCCGGACCCTGAACACGCTCGGCTCGGGTGTCCGCGTCCAGGGGTCGGGGACGGCGGACCCGACCGCCTACGGGCACAAGATCGAATGGATTCGAGCGGAGTCGCCGGGCTGGGCCTGCGTGGACCTTGGCGAAGCCACGACCGACGACTTTGCCGACATCATCTCGGGCACGTTCCCGGGCGTCGCCGGGGTGATCGTGATGGGCGGCGACCCGACCATCCGCACCGTCCACATCATCGGCGATGCGACGAGGCCGTGGGTACCCCATGTTGTCGCCTGCCCCACCAACGGGAGTTACCGGGACATCATCCTCGACACCTGCTACGGCCCCGGGTTCGTCTTCGACGCCGGCCTCCAGTTCCGTGGCACCGGGCCGTCACAATCCCGCCTGGATGGCCTGCGGTACCTCGCTTCAGACGGGAAACCTGGCCACGGAATACCAATTCTGATCAAAACCCGGTCCGTCGAGATCAACGCTGACCACCTGGCCATCGGTGGTGTCACCTTCGACCAGACATGTGCGTTCCTGCTCGCACACGGCCCCCAGACCCAGGCCGCGAACGGCGCGAATGTCACCGTGTCCACGACGCCTGCCCCGGTGCCCGTCCTCGACGTGACCGCGTTCGACCCGATGGGTGGCAAGCTCTCGGTCACCCACTCCGGGACGGCCCACACGCCGACCTACTCAGGCACCACTGTCAACAGCACCCTCACGTCCGGGTCTCAGCAGACCGTCACCATCGGATCCGGCGGCACCCTCACCCTGAACCTGCCGCTCTCCACACAGCCCACCGCGGGCGACTGGTACATCGTCGGCGGCGTGGTCGCGGTCCAGGTCTCGCCTTCGAACAGCGGCGGTGGCCAGCTCGTGTACAGCACCTCGGTCAGCCTGTACGGCGCGACCGGTTCGGTGGACCTCGGTGGCGGCTCGTTCGTCTCCCGCCAGGCTCTCACCGGCGTGACCCTCCCGTCCGGCACCCAGACCCTGGCTACCGGCGACCAGGTCGTGCAGTCCCAGCTACAGCAGGGCACCGTGCAGGGGTCGCTCCACGTAGGTGGTGCCACCGGGATGACTCTCCCGGTGTCGCAGTCGCCGGTTTCGGTAAAACCAACCGACTCACTGCTGCTGACGCAGGACTCACAGCTTGGCACGGGACTGGGCGTCACCACCGCGGGACCGCTGGCCGGCTACGGCACCGTCACCGTAGCGTCTGGTGCCACAACGGGACGGGCCGCGCACGGCCTCACAGTCCGGTCCGGCAACACACCGTCGGTGATGGTCACGCCTACCGCGGTCAGCGGCCTGCCGTCTGGTTGCACAGTCGCGGGATCCGCCGATGCCACGAACGTCACAGTCACCTTGTCAGCTGCGGCCACGGCCAGCACCACGTTCAGCTACTTCGCCCGCGTCGCGCCCTGACAGCGCGGCAATGCCCTCAGGCGAACACCTCCGGTGGCATGGGCGGGGAGGGCTTTGCGCCGGCGTCGGTGATCGGCGCCGATCCGGCAGCGAACTGGCTGAGGGCGGCACCGTCCACCACCCGCGCCGGGAACGGGTCAGCTGCGGTCAGCCTGGCCAGTGCGGCGACTGGCAGCTGGTGGTCAGCGGCGGCGATGACCAGGTTGCCGAACCTGCGACCGCGCAGCACCGCGGGTTCGGCAACCAGGCAGGCGTGGTCGAACACCGCGCAGGTCGTAGCCACCCGGGCGCGTGCATGCGCCAGCGGCGGCCCGTCGCCGAGATTGACCGCATACAGGCCCTGCGGCGCGAGCACCCTGGCTGCCGCGGCGGTGAACTCCAGCGATGTCAGGTGAGCGGGGGTCTGGCCGCCAGCGAAGACGTCGGCGACCACCACATCAAACGACCCGGCCGGCAACTGCTGCAGCGCAGCACGGGCATCGGCTATCCGCACCCGGACCCGCCCGGCAAGGTCGCCGCGGCCCGGCTGAGTCAGTGGCAGCCGACGGCGCACCAGCCTGGCCACCTCCGCACTGGCCTCGACGGCCAGCTGGCTGGAACCAGGCCGGGTCGCTGCCACATACCGGGCCAGTGTCAGCGCGCCCCCACCTAGGTGCAGCACCCGCAACGGTGTCCCGGCGGGGGCGGTGAGGTCGACCAGGTGCCCCAGCCAGCGCATGTACTCGAGCTCCAGGTGCCATGGATCATCGAGATCGACATGTGACTGCATGACACCGTCCGCCAGGAGCACCCACGCCCCCGGGCGGTCCAGATCCGCCACGAGTTCCACCCGACCCCCCGGCGCCGGCTGGACGGCGCCGCTGCTCTCGTGACCAGGCACACCTCATTCTCCAGCCCTCGCCGCAATGCCCCACAGGCGGCACCGGCCCCTGTCGTGGCGCCCCCCTCGGCAGCCACGCCTTATGACGGACACGCACTCATACCGCAGAGTTCGACGTGGTCCTCAGTAGTCCCAGCGGATGAGGGTTTGTGTCGAGATATACGCAGTTTTTCGCCGTTTTGAGATTCGCGACTCAAACGAGGAAGTCTTCCCCTTGCCCAGACGCTTCGGCCGTATCAATATGGGTTGCGGGGAATATGGTGCGGAGTAACTCACCAACAGGGACTGGAGGCTGCGATGGCCGATGTTGTGATCGCCGGGGCCGGGCTTTCTGGGCTAGCCGCAGCGTTGCGGCTGACCGACGCTGGAAAGTCGGTCATAGTACTGGAGGCCAGAGAAAAAGCAGGCGGGCGTATGGTCCACCAGCAAGTGGCCGGAGGGGGCTGGGTCGACCTCGGTGGTCAGTGGGTTGGGCGCACGCAGCACAACATCAGGAGAATTGCCCATAGGCTCAATATCAAACTATTCAAACAATATACTCTGGGCACCACGAGGCTCTCCTATGGAGGTGTGCTCTACGACGCCGTGGAGTCTGCAGACGGCACACTCGGACGCGATGGCAATGACCTCAAGACAACCGAGTTGCTGCAGAGCACCCTGTCTGACCTGGCGGCGGGCATACCTGCCAAGCCATGGCACGCACCGCGCGCGGAGGAACTGGACCAGGGCACGCTCGGCCAGTGGATTGACCAGTGGGTCCGGGCATACCACGGAAACGCCAGTTCCGAGTACGCCGGGTTCTTTGTGGGGTGGGACTCGCGGTTCAACCAGTCCGGCGGCTCACCGTGGGAGGTGTCACTGCTGCACAGCCTCTTCGAGACAAAGGTCAACCCCGCGGACGAGGATCCCGACGAGTCCCTCTGCGTCGGCGGCGCCGGGCAGATCCCAGGCCTGCTGGCTGGACTCCTCGAGACGAGGAATTGTGAGATCTTCACGAACTCGAGGGTTGTGGCTATAAGCGACCTCGAGGACGGCGTGCAGGTGACGACCAGAGCGACCGGCCCCAACGGCACAGGCGGCAGATTCGACGGCAAGTTCGCAATCGTCGCCATGCCGCCATTCCTCACTGGCGCCATCAGCTATGACCCGCTGCTCGTCGCTCCGCGGCTCCAACTCGTCCAACGGACACCTATGGGAGTCATCGCCAAGATCGCATGTACATATGACACAGCATGGTGGCGGGAAAGCGGACTGAGCGGGACGGCGCTTGGCGACAGCCACCGTACTGTCCAGGCCGTCGCCGACAGCGGTCCGCTCGAAGGCGGCCCCGGCATCCTCACCAGCTTCGTCCAGGGCGAGAAGTACAACGAGTGGGCCCTGCGCAATGGGACTGAGCAGCGGCAGATGGTCCTCGACGACCTCGCCCACTACTTCGGAGACGAAGCCAGGGCGGTGAAAGAGTACATCCCGAAGGACTGGCCCGAGGAGCAACTCACTGGTGGCGCTTACAACGCCTACATGCCTCCGGGCGGCTGGACCCAGTACGGTCATGCGCTCCGCGCGAACCACGGGAGGATCCACTGGGCGGGGACCGAGACCGCGACCGAGTGGTACGGCTACTTCGACGGCGCCATCAGTGCGGGTGAGAGGGAGGCCGACGAAATCCTCAAGAAGCTCGGCTAGCGCACTGCGGCGTAGGTACACCCACACTCCCTTGGTATGGAGAGTGCTCTGTAGTATAGAGTACTCTCCAGCATTGAGAGGGTGTGAGTGGTCATGGAGACGAACAACGCCGCGGATGTGGCACAAGAGTTGGAGCGCCTGCGTGCCCGGGTCCGGGCGGACCGGCGCGACACCTCGATGCCGATGCTTGTCTTCGGTGGGCTGGTGACCTTCTTTGCGGCGGCCGGCCTGGCTGCTGGGCGCTTGCCTGCTTCAGGTCGTCACGTAACGCTCCTGCTGTTCTGGCCTGTCTTCACGATCGTTGCCCTGCAGGTCTTGTGGCGGATCTCGCGGCGGCGCGCACTGCGGGAAGGAGTGGGTGAGAGCCGACCCTCGTACCGGACGATGTTGGCTGGATACCTTGCCGGGCTCCTGCTGGTGACTGTGGTGTTCACGCCGGTGCTGTTCGCCGGTGTGTTCGTGCCGATGGTGTGGCCGGCTGCGGTGCTGACTGCGATCGCCCTCTGGCAGCGCAACCGGGCCTTGGGTGTGCTCGCCGTCGGCGTAGGCGTTGCCGGTGTCCTCGAGACCTACTACGTCGTCGTCCATCGGGGTGTGCCGCAGGACTGGCTGTGGCTGCAGTCTGTGGTCTATGCGGTCGTGGGTCTTGGACTCCTCTCGGCAGGACTCGCGGTCCGGCACCGTGAGCGGGCTGCGTCGTGACCTCCGCAGCCTCCGAAAGCCACCCAGCTCTCGACCTCGACGATGCAGTCCACCAAAAGACCCGGCTGGCGCTGCTGACCGTACTCGACGAGGCAAACCGGGCGGATTTCCCTTACCTCAAGCGCACTCTGGGCCTCACCGACGGCAACTTGGGACGCCACCTCGACATGCTCGCGGCGCAGCACCTCGTCGAGATCACCAAGGGGTACGAAGGGCGCAGACCACGCACCTGGGTGTCCATCACAACTCAGGGGCGACACGCACTAGCCACGGAGATGAAGCTCCTCACGGCGCTGCTGGAACGGTTCGAGCGCAGCAGAGCCCGTCACGGCACGGACAGCTGACCTGCCTCATCACAGTCCAACTCGATTAGGAACCCCATGCAGACCTCAACAGACATCGCAACCTGGTGGACCTCGCTGACCCTGGTCAACGCCGGCCTCGCTCAGACCAAGGGGCGCAGCGGCTTGAACTGGTGGCTCGTGTCACTGTTCCTTGGCCCGCTGGCCACGCTGCTCATCGTCGTGTGGCGGCCGGTCACCGAACGTGCGCCAGGCACTCAGTGAAGTGGACGGCTGCACAGAGAGGACGAGGCGACCTCGAGAACTCCTAGCGAACAAGGGCGGCGGCAACCGGGCGCCGAGACGGCATGGGGCCAGGGATGACCCTGGCCCCATGCCGCTGGTGAGCGTCAGCTCAGGCTGAAGTCGTCGGCATAGACGTTGCCCTGGGCGTACCAGCCGTGGACGAAGACCGTGACGGTGCCGGAGGAGCCAGTGGTGAACGTCACCGTGAGTTGCGACCAGCCACTGGACGAGGTCCAGTTGCTGCCGCTGGCGTCGCCGGTAACGCCGATATACGCGTAGTTGCCCTCTACCCAGCCGGTCAGGGTGTACGTGGTGTCCGGAGTGAGCGTGATGGTCTGATCGCATTCACCGGTCTGGCTGGATGTCGGCGTGACCTGCAGCGCGAACGTACCGGAGTGCACGGGGCTGGTCACTGCCGCGTCGCCGGGCTGACACACCCACGGGCTGAGGCTCCCGGTCTCGAACCCGCCGTTGACCAGGCCACCACCACCGCCGGAACCGGTCACGGTGAGCGTGTAGCTGGTCGTGTGACTGCCCGAGGCTGCGGTGCCGGTGATCGTGATCGGGTAACTCCCGGCAGCGACGGCCGATGTAGTGGCCACTGTCATCGTCGACGAGCCGCCCGAGGTCACCGAGGCGGGGCTGAACGAGACGGTCGCTCCGGAGGGGGCGCCGCTCGCGGATAGCGTCACCGTCTCCGGCGATCCCGATGTCACGGCGGTGCTCACGGTGGTGGTCACCGAGCCACCAGGCGCCGCCGAGCCGGACGCCGGAGACGCGGAGACGGAGAAGTCATTGCCGCCGGTCCCGCCGCCGCTGGTGAACGGCTCGAATACGTGGCTGAAGAACCACGTGCTCTGAGCGATCCCGGAGCAGGTGTCCGACCCGGCGGTGCCCGGGCAGCCGCCGTTGTCCCGTTCCAGCGCCCAGAAGGAGAGTTCGCTGATGCCCTGGGAGACGGCCCAGTTGTAGACAGTGCTGGCGTCGGTGGTGGTGAACGTCTCGGGAGCGCCGAAGTCGTCGATGCCGACCATCTCGGTGACGCCGGTCATCGCCCATAGCTGCGCCGTGCTCTTGGCCGGGTACAGGCTGTGCAACTGGCTGACCAGGCCGTTCGCGGCCGACTCCGTGTCGGTAGCCATCTGTTGTGTGGTGCCGATGTAGTAGTCGAACGTCATGATGTTGACGATGCTGACGGTGGCGTGGTTGGTGACCGCGTTCTTCAGCACGCGGAGCCCGCTGGCGGCCAGCCCGGTCGGGTTGGTCGGCATCGTGTAGGAGAACTGGACGGTGCGGCCCGTGCTCGCCGCCCAGGACTCCACCATGGCGACCGCCTGGTTCCGGCGGGTGATCCCGGCGGAGTTCGACAGCGAATTGTCCTCGATGTCGAGGTCGATCCGCGAGACGTTGTACGTGGTGACCACGCTCTCGTAGGCAGCGGCGATCTTGGCCACGCTGGTGCAACTGTCGGCGATGTCGGTGCCGGTGTGATCGGCGGTGTAGCCGCCAAAGGACGGTATGACATTGCCGCCAGCGGCCTGGATCGCGGCGATGTCGCTGCCGAAGACCGACGACGCGATCGGCATGCTCGTGTCACCGTTCCAGACGGCGGTGCAGGAGCCTTTGGACGCGGTCTGGATGAAGGCCATCGCAAGGTATTTCGCCCCGGATTCCTGGGAGAGCGTCAGCGGGCTGTCGCCGCTGTAAGCCTCGAAGTACGGGGAGAAGACATGGGCCGGCATCGGAGTCGCGGCTCGCAGGGTCGCGGCCTGAGCGGCCTGGCCGGTCACGAAGCCGGCGGCGCAGGCCGCGGTACCGGCCAGGGCAGTCATGGCCAGCCGCAGGTGACCTGCTGCGTACAGTCTGCGGGGTCGGCCCGGCAAGCACGGCCGACGGCGCGCAGCGGAATACGGACGTAGTTTCATCAGCGTTCGCCTTAACGATGGGACTCTGCGGGGGTGGGTACAGGCCGTCCTGCCTGGCCGAGAGAAATAAATAAGAAAGTTTCTTAACGATCTTTGGTGCGACCTTAAGCCAGCTTCGGCGGCGCGTCAATCCCTCGCGTGCATGGCACACTGACGGTGTCGAGAGGCGCTGCGACGGATTCGGTCCGCCACGCTCGACACCCACTTCATCGGCAAGGGCGCCTTCGAGCCGGTGGAGGGCGGTCATGACCGCAGTGGGTCACGTCGTCGGGCTGTGGCGGTACCCGGTGAAATCCATGCAGGCCGAGGCACTGGACGGTGCCGAGGTCTCATGGCACGGCTTTGCGGGCGACCGCCGGTGGGCGTTCATCCGCGACGGGCAGGTACGCAGCGGCTTTCCCTGGCTGACGATCCGGGAACGGCCCGAACTGGCCCGCTACCGGCCCCACTTCACCGACCCAGACCGGCCCAACGCCTCCCCGGTGCTGGTGCGCACACCCTCCGGCGGCGAACTCGAGGTGGCAGACCCCGCGCTCGCGGCCGAACTCGGGCCGGGTGTACGCGCCATCAAGTACCACCGCGGAGTCTTCGACACGTTTCCACTGTCGGTGCTGACGACCCAGACCCTGGCCAGCCTCGAACGGCTGGCCGGCACCGGCCTGGCGACTGGGCGGTTCCGGCCCAACCTCCTCGTGGATGCCCGGGACGGTGACTTCCCCGAAGACGCCTGGGTCGGACAGGTCCTGCGCGTCGGCAGGCTACGGATGCGGGTGGACAAACGCGACCAGCGGTGCGTGATCGTCACCGTAGACCCGGTCACACTGCAGCGGAACCCTGCGGTCCTGCGCGCCATCGCGACCGAACGCGGCGCCTGCCTCGGCGTCTACGGCACGACCGTGACGCCGGGCACGGTCACAGTGGGCGACCCAGTCGGACTCGAGCCCCAACCCTGACAGCCAAGTGAACTGACCAGTACATGCGCGCTCTAGCCGGGTTACCTCGGTACTAAGGTTTCGCGGCAGTTCGCGCGCGCATAGTGCGCGGCCACCGGGTTTCCGCAGACACTGGCAATTGCGGTCATGGTCCAGGCGACACCGGGAGGCACACATGATCAGCAGGAGAGCAGGCTGGACTCGGGCAGTGCTCATGGCATCCGCCGGGCTGGCTGCCGTCGTGGCGGTGCTGCCCCTCGGGACGGGTTCTGCGGCCACTGCGGTGCCCCGGTTCGACCACCTGGTGGTCGTGGTGATGGAGAACAAGAACTACAGCGACATCATCGGCCGCCCTGACGAAGCGCCATATATAAACAGCCTCGCGACCGGTGGAGCGCTCTTCAGCAACTCATTCGCGGTGACCCATCCCAGCCAGCCCAACTACCTGGCGCTGTTCTCCGGCTCGACCCAGGGCGTCACCAGCGACGACTGCCCGCACA
>DASYYE010000446.1:0-3272 GCA_035946955.1 Streptosporangiaceae bacterium
GGGCTGCAACGCGTTGCAGCCCGACGGCCGCGCCCGGCGCCGGGTCATCAACGGCTGGCACGTGGACGTCGAGACCTCCCCGGTGGGCTCGCAGGTCTGCACGGCCAATGCCGACGGCTTGTCGGTCTACCTCTCCACTGGCCCTCGGGCGACACCGAGCGCGGTCGGGGTCTTTGCCCACCACCTGCGGCTGCTGGGCCCAGACCCGGCCCATTGGACCACCCGCCCGACCGGCTGACAAGGCGCGTCACCCCTGCACCGCTGCCCATTTGTGTGAGCGGGTTGCTCGACAACTCCACAAGAAGCACTGTCCCGGCCCGCAGCACCACCACCCACATCGAAGCCAAAGACCGCCTAGAAGCCCTCGCCAAGCTGCGCGAGGCAACCCTTCACTCACACCTGACCAGTTACGGCCGGTGATGATCTTTAGGCCAAGCCATGCACTAGCAGTACAGAACCCTCGGCCGCGGCACGGCGGTCCTTGGATATCTCCTGGTATTCCGACGAGTCCGCCCATGCTGTGAACGTGTCCTCGTCCGGGAATGCGAGGATGACGACCTTGTCACCATTCCACTGGCCTTCGACGATGCCGGGCTGCTCATCGGCGGCTAGCACCCGCCCGCCGTACTTGGTGAGAACAGGCATGAACGCAGCCATGTACCTGCCGGATCTTTGTCTTGGTCAGGACGTTCGGCTCTGGACGGTGTGGCCAGTCAAGGCAGTCCTACGGCAACTTCGAGGCCGTGGCAGGCACGACCTACAGGTCCGCGCCGGAGAGGTGTTCGCGTTCCTAGGGCCTAATGGCGCGGGCAAGACGACCACGGTCGAGATTTGGAAGGGTACCGGCACCGCAGCGCCGGAGAGGTTTCTGTTTTGGGTGCCGACCCGGCCAGGGCGGGCGGGGACTGGCGTGCCCGCATCGGCGTGGTCTTGCAGGAGTCGCAGCCGGAGGCTGAGCTCACGGCCGAAGAGTGCCTGGCACTGTATGCCGGTTACTACCCGGCGCCGCGGCCGGTGACCCAGACACTGGAACTGGTGGGCCTGACCGATTACCGGGCCAGGAGATGCGGGCGGATACCGGGCGGCCTGCGGCGGCTGGATGTGGCGCTGGACCTGATCGGCGACCCGGAACTGATCTTCCTCGACGAGCCCACCACCGGGTTCGACCCCGCCGCCCGCCAAGCAGCCTGGAAGGTCATCGCCGGACTGCGGGTAAGACGATCTTCCTCACCACCCACTACATGGAAGAAGCCGAGCACCTGGCCGACCGGATCGCGGTCCTGGCCGCCGCCGGGCGGATCGTAGCCCAGGGCACCGCGGCGACTCTGGGCGGCCGCGACGTCGCGACATCGGTCATCAGCTTCACCCGTCGAAGAAGGAAGCCCCGCGGGCAAGGTCATCATCACGGTGCAACCACCCCCCGCCCAAACCCCACTAGGTGGTCATCTAGGTGAGCTGCAGGTCCGCTCCCCACGGAGCACTGCCCTCTCGCCGGGGCCTGTTTGCACCCGGGAGGCCCTGGGAATTCGAGGGAGTGGCTGCCGTTGGCCGCCAGCCCGCGGCGCTGAGGCAGCAGCATGGGGGCAGTGATTTTACGCGCCAGGTGTTCCCAGGGCTACCTGGTCTCGGGGGAGGCAGCATGACATCGCTAGCTGAGCGCGCGAGCGGCACGGCCCAGCACATGGTACGAGGCACCGAGAACCGGACGATGAGCGTCGGGGATTTCCTGCTCCGCCGACTTCAGGAGGCCGGTATCGGCCACGTGTTCGGTGTCCCAGGTGACTTCAACCTCGAGCTGCTCCAGCAGATGCAGGACGCTGGCCACCTGAAATGGGTCGGCACGTGCAGTGAGCTGAACGCGTCGTACGCGGCAGACGGTTACGCGCGGCTGAACGGGATGGGCGCGCTGACCGTCACGAACGCGGTAGGCGCCCTGGGCGCGATTAGCGGGGTCGCCGGCTCTTACGCCGAGCATGTGCCGGTGATCCTGATCGCCGGGTCGATACCACTGAGGTCGATCGAGCGTGGCCTGGGGATGCACCACACGACAGGCGACGGGACTTGGGACCGCTTCCTCGGCGCCTTCGCGCAGGTGACCGCCGCGCAAGCCAGGCTGACTCCGTCGAACGCGGCCACGGAGATCGACAGGCTGATCCTCACTGCCTGGCGGGAGAAACTCCCGGTGTACATGGAACTGCCATCGGACATCGCCTACCTGGACATCGAGGCCCCGGGGGCCCAGCTGATGCTCGCCGAGCCGTCCAGCGACCCCGAACGGCTCAAGTCGTGCGCCGCCGCGATCGCCGACCACCTGTCGCAGGCCAAGTCACCGGCGATCCTGGTGGATCAGGACACCGGCCGCTACGGTGCCGCAACGGAGGTCATGGGGCTGGCGGAGAAACTGCAGCTGCCGGTCGCGGTTACCTCACCGGCCAAGGCAATGATCGACGAGACGTTTCCCTATTACGTGGGCATCTACAACGGCAAGGCCAGCGCGCCGCAGACCCGTGAGGCCGTCGAGGGCAGCGACTGCCTGCTGTCCATCGGCTACCGGCCGATCGACGGAACCTCAGGCGACTTCACCGCGTCGCTGCCAGCCAACACGATCCGTGCCCGCGGGCACTCCGTAGACGTCGGCGAGGATAACTACCAGGCGGTGACGCTCAAGGAAGTGCTGCGCGGCGTCATCGATGCGGTCCCGCAGGTCACCAGTCGTGCCATCCGTCCCTTCGCCGCGGCGATGCCGACGGGCACCCATGCTGACGGCTCCGCCAAGCTGACCCAGGCCGCCTACTGGGAAACCATCCAGGGCTACCTGCGGCCGGGGGATGTGCTTCTCACCGACAACGGGACGTCGTACGCCATCTTCGGCTTCCGGCTGCCGCCCAAGTGCACTGTGGTCGCGTCGGTCATCTGGGGCTCGATCGGCTACAGCGTCGGGGCTCTGCTTGGCACGCTGACCGCGGCACCAGACCGCCGCCACCTGCTGTTCGTCGGCGACGGCTCGTTCCAGGAGACCGCCCAGGAACTTTCGACCATGCTGCGGCACGACTGCAAGCCGGTGATCTTCCTGATCAACAACGGCGGATACACGATCGAGCGGGGCTACATGGGCAAGACCGAAGACTACAACGACATCGCCAGCTGGGCCTATGCCAAGCTGCCAAAGGTGTTCCGTCCGGACACCACAGCGCGGTCGTTCGTGGTCAAGACCGTGGCCGATCTGGAGAAAGCACTCAGCGCGCCCAACGACAGCCTGATCTTCATCGAGT
>DASYYE010000447.1:0-3246 GCA_035946955.1 Streptosporangiaceae bacterium
TCCTTGAAACGGGCCAGGTAGGCAGCCACCGCCAGCCACAGCTGATCAGTGGCCGGCACCAGGTGACGGGGCGAGGCAGGCGGCAGTTCGGTGAAACTCATCATGTCCAGACACTGCGCCTGCTGTCGGGCCCCGCGGACCCTCGAAAGGTATCCGCGGCATATGAGTGCGTTGTTGACGCGGTCCAGCGAGCCTGGTCCGGCAGGGCATGATGCCGCTGGGCGGTCAGCTGTGCCAGCGGTAGATCTGCCCGTCGCGCACCTCAACGGACCGCGGCTCGGCGGGCACCGGGGTGGCCTGTGCGAGCATGGCCATCACCTTGCTGCGGCCGCGCAGGGTGCCGTTGGCGTCGGTCCAGTGAAGATAGGGATGCAGCAAAGGCCGGAGCGCATCCCACTGGCCGGTGATGATCGCCGCATACGCTTGCCGGGCGAGATCATCCACGTCAGCATCCTGCCACGTAAAGACTTGGAGATAGAGCGCTGTGGGCTTCCCCTCGTAGCCGTTCATGGCCCTGGCGGGCCGCCCGTGAGGGGTGAAAATCGGGTGTGGTGGCGGGTCGGCGACGTCGTTCCACATTGGTGCCTCGAGCCCGGCTCGTAGCCTGACGCTGTGGCCGTATGACAGGTACCCGTGATTGTTGCTGTGAGCACGTGACTCAACGTCTTCTTCCCGCCGGTGCGGTCACCCGGCCCGCCGCCGCTGACCGGTCGGTGGCTGGTAGGGAGTGGTTGGGCATGGAGGTTCTGGTTGAGCGGTGCGCTGGGCTGGATGTTGGCAAGGCGGACCTGAAGGCGTGCGTGCGTGTGCCTGGGCCGCGTGGTGGGCGGCGGCAGCAGGTCAAGACGTTCGCGACGACAACCGGGTCGTTGCTGCGGCTTCGGGACTGGCTCGTCGGGCAGCAGGTGACTGTCGTGGGCATGGAGGCGACCGGCGTCTACTGGAAGCCGGTGTATTACATGCTGGAGGACACGGTCGAGGTGCAGTTGCTGAACGCGGCGCACATGCACAAGGAATACACCGCTGGGACCACCCGGGCAGCCTGCGCACGGCTGGGCATCACCCAGTCGATGGGCAGGCCCGGCTCCGCGCTCGACAACGCGGTCATCGAGTCGTGGCACTCCACCCTGGAGTTCGAGCTGCGCTCCCAGGAGAGCTTCACCACCAAGGCCGCCGCCAAGGCCAGGGCCGCCGCGTGGATCGAGGACTGCAACCACCACCGGCGGCACTCCGCGCTGGACATGAAGTCACCGGTGAACTACGAGCAGGCCATGAAAACCAGGAAGGTGGCCTGAAGATGCCCCACTTCCCCGCCACCCCAGTGTCAGCTGGTGCCCGGCGCTCCAGCAGTTACATGGCGGCTAGGAGGAAGCGGGACAACAAAGATCAACTCAAAGTCAGAGTGTCCACGCTTTCAGGGGAACCCCGGATAGGGCGCTGACCGCGGCAGTTGCGGATGTGTGGATTCCGGCGATCGGGTGATGCCGACGGGGTGGCTGTCCCGGCCGGTGCCGGAGGTGGTCGGATCAGGGTGTTGGGAGTTGTAGGTGCTTCAGAAGTAGTTCGGTCATCTGTATAGGTGCGAGTTCGGGTACCCAGTGTCCGATGCCGTCGAGTCTTACCTCGGTGTATGGGCCGGTGACGTGGTCGCGGGTGGCGCGGGCGGTGGAGTCGGCGAGGTAGGGGTCTTCCGAGCCCCAGATGAACTGTGTCGGCATGGTTGCGGCTGGAAGTGTCCGCCAGTGTGCGTAGTCGAAGGCGCGGAAGTGGTTGAGGCCGCCGGTCAGGATGGAAGGTGAGCTGAAGTGCGCAACGTAGTGGTCGATCGCGGCTGGCTCGAGGCCGGCGTAGGAGGTTCGCAGCGCGGCGGCGTTGTTGCTGAGCATCTGTCGTTCGGCGGTCCCGGGTTGCCGGAATAGGTCGAACGGCGGTAGGGGTGGCTGCTGGGCGTCCAGTGCGGCTGCGAACGCGGTCAGGTGCGGGGTGGATACGACCGTCAGGCTGCGGATGCGCTCCGGGCGGCGGCAGGCGATGTCCCACGCGACAATGCCGCCGAGGTCGTGCCCGACCAGGTGGAACCGTTGGGCACCGAGTTGGTTGGCGATGGCGAAGACATCACTGCGGATGTGTTCTTGGGTGTACTCGCCCACCGTTTCGGGAAGGGCACCGGCGGCGAAGCCGCGCAGGTCCGGTGCGACCGCTCGCCAGCCCGCAGCGGCCAGGCTGGGGATCTGGCCGCTCCATGCTCGTGACGTCTGCGGAAAGCCGTGCAGCAACATGACCAGGTCGCCGTCGGTGGGGCCGGCCGCGATTGCCGGGAAGGCCAGGGACTGGTGTGTCAGCGTCAGGTGGTCCATGAGAGTAGCCTACATACGGTACGTACGTAGTGCAACGGCTGGCATGGGCGCCCGCGATATGATCGCCGTTAACATGGCGACCGCATCAGACGGCCGGCCCGCGCACCGCACCACGCCGGCTCAGGGGGAGCAGACGAAGGCCCTGCTCGTCGCCGCGGCCCGGGAGATGTTCGCCGAACACGGATACTCCGGTGTCGCGATGGAGGACGTGTGCGCTCGGGCGGAGGTTACCCGAGGGGCGCTGTACCATCATTTCCCTGGCAAGGACGGGCTGTTCCTGGCCGTCTGCGAGCAGGTTGCGGCAGATGTCACCACACAGGTCGCGGCCGCCGCACAGCAAAAGCCGGATGCCTGGTCACGTCTGGTCGCCGGATGTCACACGTTCCTGGAGGTCTCCGCAGAGGATGACGTGCGTCAGATCCTGCTCTCCGACGCCCCCTCGGTGCTCGGCTGGGCCCGGCTGCGCGAACTCGACGCACGTCATGGACTGGGACTGCTCACGCTCGCCATCCAGCAGGCGACCGACGAGGGCGCCATCGAACCCGGCCCGGTGCACACGCTCGCATCCATGCTGGTCAGCGCCCTGAACGAGGCAGCCCTGCTCATCGGCCGCTCAGCAACCCCGAAGAAGGCACAAGTGGAGGCGGTACACGCACTCGACCGGCTACTCGCCGGGCTCACCGGAAACCGCCAGCCGTAGCACCCGAACACGACCAGCACAGGCACCGACCGACACCATTGCCGCTGCCGAGCGGTTGCTGCACCGCGACCGGCGCACGGTCGCCCTGACGTCAGCTGGCGAGGCGTTGCTGCCCCACGCGCGCGCCGCCCTCGCGCAGGTCGAGCACGGCCGGCAAGCCGTGGCCGCGCTGCGCGGGCTGGTCACCGG
>DASYYE010000448.1:0-7613 GCA_035946955.1 Streptosporangiaceae bacterium
GGTCTTACTGCTATGCGCAGTAAGACCCACCGCGGTCATGGGAATGCCCGCCACGGTGACCGGCGCCCGCCGTCCCCATTACGAGGGTGAACGTTGCCGGTGGCGGTGCTAGGCGTGGGCGGCGCTGGCCTTGGTGACGACCTCGTTGAGAAAGGCTGCAAGGTCAGGGTCATCGAACAGGAAACCGACGTCGAGCACCACGTTGAATTCATCTTCGAGGCGGCCCAGAATGCGGACGGCCGAGATGGACTGTCCCCGCAGGTCGAAGAAAGTGGCGCCTTCCTGACCTTCATGCATACCAAGTACGTCAGCCCATATGCGGGTGGCTCCCCGCGCCAGTGTGGCGACGTCCAGGCCGTCCAAGTGGCCAGCGTCCATCGGTCATCCTTCGCCTGGTAGACCGCCCGCACCAACGACGCGGGCACCGTCCCATCATTTCCCGGCCCCACCCATCATTTCCCGGCCCAGCCCTTCCTGGCTTCTTGGTAATTGCGTCTTCTGACATTCGCCTGGCAATCGCAGAGATGCACTGGGCCCAGGGACGTGTCAGCCTTCTCAAAGGCAGTGGAGGTGACAGTGACTGCGTCGCGCGCTTTTGCACGGAGTACGGATCGGGCCGGTTCCCCCGTGCCCGTGCCGGGACGGCGCGCGCTGGATGGGATGGTGCCCCATTTCGGGGGTGTGCACGAACTGGTCCGGTCGCGCGCCGAGCAGGTGCCCGACGCGGTCGCCGTGGCCGAAGCGGAGGGGGTCACGACCTACCGGACGTTGATGACCGGGGCCGAGCGGGCCGCGCGGCACCTGCTCGGGCTCGGTGTCAGCGGGCGGCCGGTGGCCGTCCGGATGAGCCCAGGTGCCCGGCAGGTCGCTGCGTCACTGGGTGTCCTGCAGGCGGGCGCCTGGCTGACCTGGTTCGGTGTGGGCGACCCAGGTGGGCGCGACCGTGATGTCCTGGCCAGGCTCAGTCCAGCGTGCCTGCTGGTCGACGGCAGGTGCGGCACCGATCCCCTGGCCCGCTGGTACCGGGACGAGCAGCGCGGCCAGGTCATGGATGGTGCGGAGCTCGGACTGCCGGGCAACGGCGCTGGTCCGCCCGCCGCCGCAAGCGGACCCCGTGGGCCGGGCGAGACCGCCGGGGCGACCGCTTATGTGGCGTTCACCTCCGGCTCGACCGGTGCGCCCAAAGGGGTCGCCCAGAGTCATGGCGCGTTCGCCCAGTTCGTCCTGTGGCTGGCGGACGAGTTCCGGCTGGGCGTGGGGTCACGCGTGGCGCAGTGGGTGGCGCCCGAACACGACCCGAGCCTGTGTGAGGTCTTCGCTGCCCTCGTGACCGGGGCCACGCTCTGCCCGGTCCCCGGCCGGGTCCGGCTCCACCCGCAGCGGCTGGTGGACTGGCTTGCCTGCGAGCGCATCACGTTCTTCCAAACGGTTCCGAGCATGGTCAGGGAACTGCTCGACGTCGCGAGCAGCGGCCAGCAGGCGCGGCGGCTGTCTGGGCTGCGCCAGCTCGTGGTGATGGGTGAGGCGTTCCCGGCCACGCTCGCCAACCGGCTTTCCGCCACTCTGCCCTGGGTCCGGGTGGCCAACATCTATGGCCCGACCGAGACCATTGCGGCCACGTGGCACACCCTGACGGGCCATCCGGTCACCGGTGTAGTCCCCATCGGACTGCCCATTCCCGGGCGGCAGGTGTTCGTACTCGATGACTACGAGCAGCCGTGCCCGGTCGGAGTGACCGGGCAGATCGTGGTGTGCGGGCCGCCAGTGGCTGCGGGTTACGTGGGCAGCGACGGCGATGATGCCTTCCGGCCGGTCGCGGGCCTGGCGGCCGCGGTGCGCTGCTACCGCACCGGGGACCTCGGCCGCTGGCGCACAGACGGGCTCCTGGAGTTCTGCGGGCGCCGTGACCTGCAGGTCAAGCTCGGCGGGACACGTGTCGAGATCAGTGAAGTGGAGGCGGCGCTCGCCAGCCACGAGTCCGTCCTCGAGTGTGCCGTGGTGCCGCGCTCAGGCGAGGACGGACTGGTCACCCACCTGGTCGCCTATGTCGTGACGCGCCGCACGCCCTCTGGCGGAGCCGCTGGCGGCCCGGCGCAGTGGCGCGCGTACCTGCGTGGGCGGTTCGGCTCACAGCTGCGGCTGGTGTCGTTCCACCACCTCAGTCACCCCCTGCCCCGCAACGTCGCCGGGAAGGTGGACCGCCGGCGTCTGCCGGATCCTGCCACAACCATGACGAAGTGAGGGGTTGAGCCGATTGGACACCGAACCGTCCGTCGTCTTTGACGGCGAGAGCCTCGATATTCCCGGCGTCCGGCAGGTGGCCGAGGACGGCGCCCGGTGCGGCGTCGCGCCCTCGGCCCTGGCCCGCGCGGCCAAGAGCCGGGCACTGTTCGAGGATCTCGTCAAGGCCGACGTCCCGGTCTACGGGGTCACCACCGGGTACGGCGAGATGATCTACATGCTCGTGGACCCGGTCAACGAGGTCGAACTGCAGACCAACCTGGTGCGAAGCCACAGCGCCGGTGTCGGCCCGCTGTTCGCCGAAGACGAGGCCAGGGCCATGATGGCCGCCCGTGTCAACGCGCTGGCCAAGGGTTACTCCGCGGTGCGCCCCGAGATCATCGAACGTCTCACCCTCTACCTGAACCTGGGCATCACCCCGGCCGTACCCGAACTGGGCTCGCTCGGAGCCAGTGGCGACCTGGCGCCGCTGTCCCATATCGCAAGCACCGTGATTGGCGAGGGGTATGTGCTGCGTGACGGAGGACAGACGCCCACCGGACCAGTCCTGCGGGCCGCCGGCATCGAGCCCATGGACCTGCGCTTCAAAGAGGGCCTCGCGCTGATCAACGGCACCTCGGGCATGACAGGCCTCGGGGCACTGGTCATCGGCCGGGCACTGGATCAGGTACGGCAGGCGGAGATCAGCACCGGCCTGGTCATCGAGGCGCTCAAGGGGTCGACCGGCCCGTTCCTCGCCGAAGGACACGATGTCGCGCGTCCGCATCCCGGCCAGATCGACACGGCCGCCAACATGCGCGCGCTGATGCGCGGCAGCCAGCTCACGCTGGAGCACGCCCAGCTCAGGCGCTTGGTGCAAGAGACCAAACAGCGAGGCACGAGCGTGCAGCGAACCGAGCTCTACATGCAGAAGGCGTACTCGATGCGCGCCATCCCGCAGGTGCTCGGCGCGGTCCGCGACACCCTTTACCACGCCGCCGCGAGAGTCCAGGTCGAGCTCAACTCCGCTAACGACAACCCGCTGTTCTTCGAAGGCCAGGAGGTCTTCCACGGCGCGAACTTCCACGGCCAGCCCGTCGCCTTCGTGATGGACTTCGTCACGATCGCGCTCACCCAACTCGGCGTGCTGTCCGAGCGCCGCACCAACCGGATGCTGAACCGCCATCTCAGCTACGGCCTGCCCGAGTTCCTCGTGGCCGGTGAGGCCGGGCTCAACAGCGGTTTCGCCGGGGCACAGTACCCGGCCACCGCGCTGGTCGCGGAGAACAGGACCATCGGCCCCGCCAGCACCCAGTCCATCCCCTCCAATGGTGACAACCAGGACATCGTCAGCATGGGCCTGATCGCCGCGCGCAACGCGCGCCGTGTCCTGCGCAACAACGAGACCATCCTTGCCCTGGAGTTCCTCGCGGCCGCGCAGGCCGTAGACCTCACCGGCCGCCGGGCCGGACTGAGTCCCGCTGGCCGCGCGGCCTACGAGCAGGTGCGAGCCCATGCCCCGTTCCTGGAGCGGGACAGGTTCATGGCCGACGAGATCCAAGAGGTGGCCGCGGCTGTCTCCCGCGCCGAGTTCCTCACCGCTGTCCGCGACACGGGCGTCAGCCTGCGCTGAATGAAAGGACAGACATGCAGACCGAGACCGAGGCCGACGTCGTAGTGGTGGGCGGCGGGCCGTGCGGCTCGACCGTCTCGACGCTGGTGGCCATGCAGGGCCACCGTGTCGCGCTGTGCGAGAAGGAGCGGTTCCCCCGCTACCAGATCGGTGAGTCGCTGCTGCCTTCCACCGTGCACGGCATCTGCCGGCTGCTCGGCGTGGCGGACGACCTGGAACGGGCATCGTTCATGGTCAAGCGCGGCGGCACGTTCCGCTGGGGCACCAACCCGGCGCCGTGGACGTTCGCGTTCTCGGTCTCGCCGAGCTTCGCCGGGCCGTCGGCCACCGCCTATCAGGTGGAGCGGATGCGCTTCGACCAGATCCTGCTCGACAACGCCCGCAAGTACGGCGTGAGCGTGCGGGAGGAGAACCAGGTCACCGACGTGCTGGAGGAGGACGGCCGGGTGTGCGGCGTGGTCTGCACCGACGCCGCCGGGGTCGTGCATGAGGTCCGCGGCCACTACGTGGTCGACGCGTCGGGGCACACCAGCCGGATCCACACCCGCGTGGGTGGCCAGCGGCGGTACTCGGAGTTCTTCCGCAACCTCGCTCTCTTTGGCTACTTCGAGGGCGGCAAGCGGCTGCCCCCGCCGAACCAGGGCAACATCCTCGCGGTCGCGTTCAGCGCGGGCTGGTTCTGGTACATCCCGCTGACCGAGGAACTCACCAGCGTCGGCGCCGTGCTGCTGCCGGAGGCGTTCGAGCGGGCACAGGGAGACCGTGAGCGGGCACTGCTCGGCCTGATCGAACAGTGCCCGATGGTCGCGGAGTACCTCGCGGGTGCCAGGCGGGTCACCAGCGGCCCATACGGCCAGGTCCGGGTACGCAAGGACTACTCCTACATCCAGGAGAAGTTCTGGCGGGCCGGCCTCGTGCTGGCCGGTGACGCGGCCTGCTTCATCGACCCTGTGTTCTCCTCCGGTGTCCACCTGGCCACCTACGGCGGCCTGCTCACTGCCCGCTCGGTGAACACCGCCCTGCGGGGGACCATCGGCGAGACGGCCTGCTTCGAGGAGTGCGAGGCGCGTTACCGGCAGGAGTTCGCGCGATTCCACGACTTCCTTGTCGCGTTCTACGACATGCACGTCGACGAACAGTCGTACTTCTGGACCGCGAAGAAGGTCACCAGCAATACCGGCCCGGAACTGGAGTCCTTTGTGGAACTGGTCGGCGGCGGCTCGTCACGCGAACGTGCCCTGCTCGACGCCGGTGCCTACGCCACGCAGCGGGCGTCGGCGTTCCGTGAACTCTCGGACATCGTGGGCCGGTCGGCCGGGACAGAAGGCGAGGACCGTGACCTGATGGGCGCATCCCTGGCCCGGTCGGTCACCCGTGAAGGGACCCGGATCCAGGTGCAGGCCGAACTGGGCGGGAACGTCGATGAGCACATTCCCGTGCGCCCGGGTGGACTGGTGCCCTCACGTGACGGGATGCACTGGTCCAGGCCCGCCGCCCAGGGGACGGGCACAAGCAGCCAGGCCGTCGGCGGGCTCCGGGTCGCCCGCGCGGGCCAGCCAGCGCACCAGGCCAGGCAAGGGCCGGTACCCGACTGACAAGGAGCCATCACCATGGCCGAAACATCGCTGCGCGCGCCCGCGCCGGACCGGGGCGGGGGACAGCCGGACGGGGGTGCTGACCGCGTCCCGTTGTCGTTCCAGCAGCAGTTCCTCACCGAGGTGGACCACGGCGACGGCCTGGGCCCCTTCGGGCCGCACTACACGATCGTGGGTGGCTGGCGGGTCTCCGGCGAGGTCCACCTGGCCACTCTGCGGGCCGCTCTGGACGACGTGGTCGCCAGACATGAAGCACTGCGCACCCGGATCGTGCTCGACGACGGCGAGCCGTACCAGACCGTCGTCCCGCCTGTCTCGCCGTCCCTGGAGGTCCATGACCTCGAGCCGGGCTGCCCGGTCGAGCGGGACCGCTGTGCTGAGGAGTTCGTCAACGAGGTCGAAGCCGGCACCTTTGGCCTGCACGAGGTGCCGCTGGTCCGGGCCCTGCTCGGCCGCTTCGACCGCGACAACAGCGTGCTCGTGCTGGCCGCGCACCACACTGCGGTCGATGGCTGGTCGGTCCATGTGGTCGTACGCGACCTCGCGGAGTGCTACGCCGCCCGCCGCGAGCACCGGGCTCCGCACCTGCCCCCGGTGCGGCAGTACCGGGAGTACGTGACCTGGCAGCGGGCCAATGGTGCCCCGGCGGCGGCACGCGCGTTCTGGCGTGACACGCTGCGCGGCCAGCAGGTCGTCACGATCCCCACGGACATGCCTCGCCGGGACCACGAGCCCTTCGAGACCGGCTGGCACCGCTTTATGATCGGGGACCCGCTGCGCTCCGCCGCCCTCACGCTGGCCGAGGCCACGCACAGCTCACCGTTCATGGTCCTCTTCGCCGCCTACCTCGTGAGCCTGCGTGAGAGCAGCGGGCGCAGCGACCTCGTGGTGCCGACGTTCACTCCCGGCCGGACACCGGCCTGGGTGCACGACACGGTCGGGTCGTTCTACAACCTGCTCCCGCTGCGGGCCGACATCGGCGGGTCCGGGGACTTCGCTGCGGTGGTCGCCCGCACCCGGGCCGCGTGCCTGGCCACCTATCCCCATGAGGTTCCGTTCATGCAGCTCGCCGAGGAGGCGCCGGAACTGATGCGACCGGCTATGGAACCGGACGCGGCGCTGTGCGTGTTCCAGGTGACCCAGTCGCCACACGTCGTGCGGGGCGCCGAGGCGGGCGGGCTGCGTTATACCGCGATCCGGAAACGGGAGCTCTCCCAGCCCGCCGGGTCCCAAATCCCCGATGGCGTCCTGTTCGGTCTGGAACTGCACCCGCAGGGCCTGGTCGGCAGCATCGGATATACAACCAACCTGTTCACAGAACGCACCATTGCCGCGATGGCGTCGCATTACACCAGGGTACTGTCTGCCCAGCTGGGGTGCGTGGGCTGAGAAGGCTGAAGGTTTAGAAAAGCAAATTTCAAACCTGGCAACTGCGGAGATGACGCACCTTCCCGCGCCTGCGACGGTAAACGGTAAGGACAGAAAATGGTTTTGAGCGGATCGCTCACGGACTCAGGGGAGAAACGTCATGGGTACGAAGGTTGGTGACCGTGCCGTGGTCCTCGGCGGGAGCCTCGCGGCCTTGTTCGCCGCCAAGGCGCTCTCCGAAGGCTATGACGAGGTCGTCCTGGTCGACCGCGACGACCTGGTGGGTGTGCGCGAAGCGCGGCGGGGGGCACCGCAGGCCAAGCACATCAACGGCCTGCTGGCGCGCGGCTCGCGTGCGATGGAGGACCTGTTCCCTGAGATCACCGTGGAAATGGTGCGGAACGGCTGCCCGCTGACCGATCTGGCAGGGACCGTGCGCTGGTACGTGGCGGGGGTGCGGCTGCAGCAGACCCGGGCGGGCCTGACGAACGTGGCCGCCCGGCGGCCCCTCATGGAATGGCATGTCCGGGAACGGGTCCAGGCCCTGCCCAACGTCAGGTTCATGGAACGCTACGACGTCACCGGACTGGTCACCACACCCGGCCGCGAGCGGGTCACCGGCGCGCGCGTGCAGCCCCACGGAGGGGGCGGCGAGGAGGTCATCCTGGCCGACCTGGTGGTCGACGCCACCGGCCGCGGCGCGCGGACCCCGGCATGGCTGAGCCAGATGGGATATGACCCGCCGGCCGAAGAGCGGGTCCGCGTCGACCTCATGTACGCCACCCGGCACCTGCGGA
>DASYYE010000449.1:0-21965 GCA_035946955.1 Streptosporangiaceae bacterium
CGAGAACCCGTACCCCGTGTGGCCGTAAAGTGGCTCGCCGACCGGGGTTCCGGTCAGGGGTTCCCACAGCCGCACCGAGTCGTCCTGCGTGGATGCGGCGAGAACGAACTGACCGTCCGGTGTGGTCCCGAACGCCACCCCCCCGACCTTCCGCGGGTGGCCGGTGAGCGGCTCGCACACCAGTGTCCTGGAGAGCGGGTCCCACACCCGGACCGCCCCCTGCTGGTTGCCGGTCGCGAGCAGCGGCCGGCCGTCTGGGGTCGTGCCGGAGGCCAGCATCGACGGGGGCTGTTCCAGTGGGTCGCCAAGCTCCGACTGGGTGAGCGGGTCCCAGAACCGGATCGTGCGGTCA
Organism: Streptosporangiaceae bacterium; assembly: GCA_035946955.1. Taxonomy (GTDB): domain Bacteria; phylum Actinomycetota; class Actinomycetes; order Streptosporangiales; family Streptosporangiaceae; genus DASYYE01. The sequence goes on from DASYYE010000449.1 coordinate 353, forward strand.
AAGCCTGACGAGACGAGGAGCAGCCGATGGTCCGCGGCAGTAGAGAATGTGAGTTCCCACGCTCTGTCCGTGTGGCCTTTGAGGGGGCCACCGAGCGGCTCACAGGTGAGCGGGTCCCACAGCCGCACCGTGTTGTCGTCGGAACAGGAGGCGAGCAGCAGCCGCCCCCCACCCGCCTCCCCATCACCCGTCACGGTGCCGAATGCCACCATGTTGACGGCACCCGTGTGGCCGGTGAGCGGCTCACCGAACGGTGCGCCAGCCAGTGGGTCCCACAGCCGTACGGTGCGGTCGGCGCCGCAGGAGGCGAGCAGCAGGCGGCCGTCCGGGAAGGTGCCGAACGCCACCCAGTAGACGTGTCCGGTGTGGCAGGTGAGCGGATCGCCAAGAGCTGTGCCGGTGAGCGGGTTCCACAGCCGCACCGTGTTGTCGTCGGAACAGGAGGCGAGCAGCAGCCGCCCCCCACCCGCCTCCCCATTCCCTGTCACGGTGCCGAGTGCCGCCGCGCCCGCTAGGGCGGCGTGGCCGGTCCACCTGAGCAGGGCGTCGTCGCGGCGCACTGATGTCAGCCGCGTCCGGTACACCGGCCGGATCCCGGGGCCTGCCGCCAGCGGTGCGCCCGTCAGCGCCTGTGCGGCCTCGTTGAGGTAGGCCGCGTTGGCGCTGACGTCCGGACCGAGCAGGGGACGGACCCGCCGGTACACGCGCACCGCGTCGTAGGCCTGGGGGCCTGCCGCCCACAGCAACGGGCCCAGCATCTCGGGGCTGGCCGACGCCAGGAACCCAGGCTCGGCCAGCAGCCGGGCGAACACGTCTGGCCCCGCGCTGACGGCCCGCGCCAGCCTGTGGCCGGGGTCTTCGAGATTCTCGGGGTCGCTGGCCACTGTTGTTGGGCGGCGGCCCGCCCCGCGCCTGAGCACCCTCACGCCCCCACCCTCCTGCGGCCGGCCTCTGCCATGAGGGAGTGCTTGCCCAGCGCCGCCGATTGTTCCTCGATTGCGGCGCTGCTTGGGGAGCATACCTTTGATCAGGCGGGCGTGTGGTTCAGCCGGGCATGCGCCTTCCGGTTGCGGCGGTACAGGCCCACAAACTCACGGAACAACCCGTCGTACAGGCTCACCGAGCCAGGGTCGGGCTGGTAGGTGCCGGCCACCGGCACGCAGTCGCTGACCTGGTCAAACGTGAGTTCACCGAGGGCGACGGCAGCGAGCATCGCGGTGCCACGGGCGTTGGCGTTGACCGGGTCCGCGACCTGCTCGACCGCACGGCCGAGCACATCGGCGAACACCTGGCACCACACGTCCGAGCGGGCCCCGCCGCCGATGACCCGGATTGGCTCGAGGCGGTGCCTGGTGAAGCGCTCAACCGCGGACAGCAGCCACCGCGCGTTCAGGGCCACCCCCTCGAACGTGGCGCGCACCAGGTCATCGCGGGTGGTGGACAGCGACATGTTGTGGAACCCGCCGCGCACGAACCTGTCCTCTACCGGGGTGCGTTCGCCGTACAGCCAGGGCGTGAAGATGACGCCGCCACTGCCGGGCGCGGAGCGGGCGGCCATCCGGTCGAACTCTGCATAGGCACCCGCGGGGGCGCCGTCCGGGTACAGGACACGGTCGCGCAGGAACGTCAGGGCGGCCCCGGCCGTCTCCTGCTCGTTGGCCACGAAGTAGCGGCCCGGGATGGCCGACGGCAGTGACGCCATGTTCCGCATCAGGTCCGTCTTCTTGAACGGCACGTGGCAGGTGAGCCACGAGGAGGTGCCCACATACAGGTGGGCCTGGAAGTCCCGGGTGGCTCCCGACCCGATCGCGGCCGAGCACACGTCCGGCGTGCCTGCCACGACCGGGATGCCGGACGGGACGCCCAGCTCACGCGCGGACTCCGGCGACAGGGGCCCGAGCACGTCCGTAGCGGCCACGAGGTCTGGCAACTGCGCGCGGTTGACCCCTGCCAGCCGCAGCAACCCAGGGTCGTAGGCGATCCGGTCAGGGCGGCGGTTGTCGGTGACCCAGTGCAGCGCAATCGAATCGTAGGTCGCGGCCGCACGGCCGGTGAGGCGCAGGTTGAGCCAGTCCTTGGGTTCCAGGAACAGCTGCGCTTGGCGGTAGGTCTCCGGCTCGTTGTGCTTGAGCCACAAGATGTGGGCGATCGGGTCTTTGCCGCTGTTCGCCGGGATGCCAGCGGTCTTGCGCACCCAGCGCGCCAGTTTGTCCACGCCGTAGCCCTGGACCCGCACCGGCCCGCTGACGATGTCGCGCGCATACGGGGCGCCACGGGAGTCCATCCAGTTGATGGCGTTGCGCAGCGGCTTGCCGTCCTCACCGACGGCTACCGTGCCCGACCACTGCGCGGTGGCCGAGACCGCCACGACCGAGGAGGCCGGAACGACACCACGGGCGCTCAGCCGCGACGACGCGCGGGTGATGAGCTCCCACCACTTCTCGGGGTCCTGCTCGGCACCGCCACCGGGGAGGAGATCGACCTCGCACACCTCTTGCTCGGCGGCGACGATCTCCCCGGTGACCGACACCAGGGCAACCTTCAGCGCGGAGGTCCCCAGGTCGATCGCGAGGACGTGACGGCCCATGCCTACACCTCGTACATGAGGTCGAGATAGCCGCCGAGCAGGTCGTGGACGACGTCGGCAGGCAGGGTGGCGGCCATGCCGTAGACCGGGGCCATGCCGGTGGCGACCCCGGGGTTGGCCCGGACCTCGGCCACTGACGCCTGGAGGTCGTCCAGGAACCGGTCGGCGACCCCCGGCAGTGTGTGGCGCAGTGTCACCGCGATGTGCACGGCTGGTGGACGCTGGAGGCCGTTGAGGCTCCAGCCGCGCCGCGCCATATTTTCCATAACCTGGAACACATCGAGGCCTTCGTCGGCGGCGAACGCGATGACCCACAGCGGGTCTCCGAGGACGCGCAGCCCCGCGATGTCCGCGACTCCCGCACGGACCTTCGCGCCGGTCTCCAGGATCCGCGTGGCCGCGTCCAGGTAGCCGGCCTCGCCGATCGACACCATCGCCGCCCAGCAGGTGGCCGACAGCGCGCCCGGCCGGCTCCCGGCGAACGTGGGCGACAGGTACAGGCCGCCGGGCCAGTCGGTCGTCGTGTAGTACTGGAACCGCCGGAGTTCCTTGTCGCGGTACAGCACCACCGATGAGCCCTTGGCCGCGTACCCGTACTTGTGGGTGTCCGCCGACATCGACGTGACGCCGGGGAGCCGGAAGTCGAACGGCGGCACCGGGTAGCCGAGGCGGTGCGCCCACGGCAGGATGAACCCGCCGAGACAGGCGTCCACATGGCAGCCGGCGCCGCGCTGCGCCGCAAGCTCCGCGATCTGCGGAATGGGGTCGATGACGCCGTGCGGGAAGGATGGCGCCGACCCCACCACGACCGCGGTCCGGTCGGTCACGGCGCTGGCGAGTTCGCCGAGGTCGGCCTGGAACTTGTCGTCGACGCCAACCCGGACCAGCCGCATGCCGAAGTACCTCGAGGCCTTGTCGAATGCAGCGTGGGCGGTGACCGGCGCGACGATCTCCGGGTCGCTGATCCCCCGGCGCTGCCGGGCGTGGTCCCGGTAGGCCTTCATCGCCAGCAGGATGCTCTCGGTCCCGCCCGAGCTCACGGTCCCGGCCACCGGGCCGCCCGGTGAGACCTCACCGGCCCCGAGCATCTGCGCGGTCATCGAGACGACCTCGGCCTCGAACTTCACCAGGCTCGGCCACAGGTCGGGGTGGAGTGGGTTGCCCTGTGAGTGAGCCGCGTACACCCGGTTCAGGAACGCGACGTGTTCCGGGTCGCCGTGGTAGACCGCCCCGGAGGCGAACCCGTCACGCCACCGGGACTCTTCGTCCGTGGCCAACTGCTCCACGAGTTCCGCGACCTCGGACCTGGCCAGGCCGTCCGCTGGCAGGGCGGTGAACGACGGGACCTGGCCGCGGTATGGATGGAGCTGCCGGTCCAGCTCGGCGATGGGATCGGCTTCGTCGGGCACGGAACACCCCCTAGTCTGTGGCCTCGGTGGCTGGCGCGGCGTCTTCGGCGGCCGCCACGGTGGCCAGGGTGGCTGGCGCCGCCCCAGCGGGCAGCCACGTGGCCAGGGCGACCCCGGGTACGGCGACGGCCGCCAGGACGCCCAGGGCCAGGTACGGGTTGCCGATCACCGCCTGGACGGCCAGTGCGAGGACCACTCCGCCGAGGTTCCCGGCGAGGAGCAGGAACCCAGCCGCGGCCCCGGCCCGTTCCGCGCCCGCGTGCAGTTCCGACCAGTCGAGGATCACCGGCAGGCCGGCCAGGAGCAGGAAGCCTTCCACGAACAGGGCAACACCGATGAACACCACGCTGTGCACGGCGGCGATCGCGAGGAAGACCACCAGGGTCACCCCGACCGCGGCCTGGAGCATGGTACGGCGGCGCTCGCGCCGGGCGACCGCCTCGGGCAGGACCGCCGCGCCCGCGATCCCCGCCACGGTCATCACCCCGATCAGGTCGCCGCTGGCGCTCCCGTGCCCGAAGTGGCTCAGGATCGACTGGAGCCAGGTCGCGACCGCGTTGAAGACACCCATCCCCACGAACAACAGGCCGGCCAGCTTCCACATGAGCCTGTCACCGCGCAGCCAGCGCAGCGACACGGCCACCGACGCGTCCTCGCGGAACGCGGGCGGGATCGTGACCGCGATGACGACGAGGATCGCGGCGGTGACCGCCAGGCCGCCCTGCACCTGGACCAGGAGCCGCATGCCTCCGGCACTGAACAGCGGCCCGGCCGACAGGGCCGCCGCAAGGATCCCAAGGAACATGGCCATGCTCCCGACCGAGATGGCCGCGGTCCGCTCTTTCGGGGGGAAGTAGCGCGCGGCGACCTTGGTGATCGAGTTCAGGACGAGCGGCTGGCCGGCCGCAATGATGACCTGCCCGGCAAGTGCCCAGCCGTACGAAAACGGGGCTAGCCCGCGCAGGAAGGCCCCCAGGGCGGTGAGGGCCGCGCCAGCGGACAGCGCGTGCGTGAACCGGGCGTCGAGCCACCGGCCGGCTGGCAGTGCCAGCACCACGTACACCAGCGGGAAGATCACCGCGAGATCCCCGACGGCACCCACGGAGACGCCCATGACGTGGTGGGCCTGGGTGGTGATCGGCGCGTAGGTGAGCCACAGCAACTGTGTGCAGATGGTCAGCAGGCTGTATGCGGCGAGGACCACCCACCGGCTGGCTCTCACCCATGTCATGTCTGGCGCGGCCACTCACCGCTCCGCTCTTGCTGCTGGGCGCCGGGCCGGGCACCCATGGTCATGTGTATGGGCAGTTTCTACCACGAGGTCGCCGGGGCGCGCCGGCCCGGCTCAGAACGCCTCTTCGGGGAGGTCCATGAGGTCGAGCGTGGTTGCCTCGGCGGTCTCCCGCTCGGCGGACAGCCGCGGCAGCACGGTCTGGGCGAAGAACCGGGCCGTGGCGAGCTTGCCCTGGTAGAAGGCGCTGTCCTGGGGGCTCAGGACAGCCTGGCCCTCACGGTCCAGCGCGGCCAGCGCGACCTCGGCCTGACGGGCGAGCAGCCACCCGATCACGACGTCGCCCAGGGCCAGGAGCAGCCTGGTGGTGTTCAGGCCGGCCCGGTAGATCTCCGCCGGGCGCTCCAGGGAGGACACGGCGTACAAGGACATCACGTTGACGATGGCCTCGACGTCAGCCACGGCCCGGGCCAGGGCGGTCCGCTCCGGCTTGAGCCGTCCATTGCCCGACTCGCCCTCGGCGAAGGCGGTCACCTCCGCCAGCAGGTCACGCAGGGCCCTGCCCTCGTTGCGCAGGATCTTGCGGAAGAACAGGTCCATGCCCTGGATGCCGGTGGTGCCCTCGTAGAGGCTGTCGATCTTCGCGTCCCTGATGTACTGCTCGATCGGGTAGTCCTGGAGGAACCCGGAGCCACCGAACGTCTGCAGGGACAGGGTCAGCATCTCGTAGGCCCGCTCGGAACCCACGCCCTTGACCAGCGGCAGGAGCAGGTCGTTGAGGCCGTCCGCCCGCTCGTCAGCCTCTCCCCGGGCCGCCGCGGCCTGGAGCGCGTCCTGGGCGGCCGCCGCATGCATGACCAGCGCGCGCATGCCCTCCGCATAGGCCTTCTGCATCATGAGCATCCGGCGTACGTCGGGGTGGTGCATGATCGTCACCCGCGGGGCCGCCTTGTCGGCCATCTGGGTGAGGTCAGCGCCCTGCACACGGCTCTTGGCGTAGTCGAGCGCGTTGAGGTACCCGGTGGACAGCGTGGCGATCGCCTTGGTCCCGACCATCATCCGGGCGTTCTCGATGACAAGGAACATCTGGCGGATGCCGTCGTGGGTGTCACCCACCAGGGTGCCGACCGCGGGGGTGTGGGCACCGAAGGTCAGCTCGCAGGTGGTGGAGGCGTGCAGGCCCATCTTGTGCTCGACATTGGTGACCGCTACGCCGTTGCGCTCCCCGAGTGAGCCGTCGGGGCCGGTCAGGTACTTGGGCACCAGGAACATGGACAGGCCCTTGGTACCGGGTCCGTGGCCCTCGGGCCTCGCCAGGACCAGGTGGAAGATGTTCTCGGCCATGTCGTGCTCGGCACAGGTGATGAACCGCTTGACGCCCTCGATGTGCCAGGTGCCGTCGGGCTGCTGGATTGCCTTGGTCCGCCCGGCACCCACGTCTGAGCCTGCGTCGGGCTCGGTCAGCACCATCGTGGAGGTCCAGCCACGCTCGACGGCGATCTGCGCGAACCGCTTCTGTTCGGGAGTGCCCTCGAGCCAGAGCACCATCGCCATCATGGGGCCGCTGGCATACATCCAGATGGCTGGGTTGGCCCCCAGCACGAGCTCGGCAACCGCCCACCCCAGGGTGCGGGGGGCACCGACGCCGCCGAGGTCGGTTGGCAGCTCCACTGAGTACCACTGCCCGTCCATGAAGGCGCGGTAGGACTTCCTGAAGCTCTCGGGCATGACAACACTGCCGGTGGCGGGGTCGAAGACCGGCGGGTGACGGTCCGCGTCGGCGAACGAGTCAGCGAGCGGGCCGACCGCGAGCCGGTTCACCTCCGCGAGGATGCCGCGCGCCGTCTCCTCGTCCAGGTCGGCAAAGGGTGGCCCCCCCAGCAGGTCCTGACGCCGCAGCACTTCAAAGAGGTTGAACTCGATGTCGCGCAGGTTGCTCCGGTAGTGCCCCATGGTCCGCCTCCCGCATCCCCGTGTCCGGTACCAAACCGGCTCGGAAGACTTGGCTACTCGCTAGTAACAAGTAGATACTACCCGGAAGTAACCTCTTTGTGCGAGACCTGTAGAACCGCACCATCGGCGACCATGGCACGTAGGTGGCCACCAACGCCGCTGGTCACCGCATCCCCGACAGCCCGGACATGTGCTAGGTGGAGCATGGCGCTAGGCATCAGCGACGAGCACCGGCAGCTCGCGGCGACTGTGGCGGGGTGGGCTGGGCGCCACACCCCCCCTGAGGTGGTCCGTGCGTGCCTCGAAGACCCCGGGGCACAGCGCCGTCTCTACCTGGAGGAGCTCGCGCCCTCTCTTGCGGCCCAGGGCCTCCTGGGCCTGCACCTGCCCGAACGTGCCGGTGGCCAGGGCTACGGCCTGCCGGAGCTCGCCATCACCGTGGAGGAACTGGGCCGCTGCCTGGTGCCCGGGGCCTTCCTGCCGACCGTGTTCGCCGGTGCCGTACTGGCCGCCGCCCAGGGGGCACCGGACGGCACCCTGACCGGGCTGCTGACCAGCTTGGCGGACGGCACCCTGACCGGCGCGGTCTCGCTGGCCCCCGGCCTCACCGCCACCCAGGCCCCGGGGGATGACGGGCTGGTGCTCGACGGAGCGTGCGGGCCGGTGCTCGGTGCGAGCACCGCCACCATGCTGGTCCTGCCAGCAGCCAGCTCAGCCGGGCAGGTCTGGGTCGTGGTGGATGCCGCCGACGTGGTGGTCACGCCGTTGGAGAGCATCGACCTGACCCGCGACCTCGCGGAGGTGCGCGCGGACGCGGCGCGGGTGGCGGCCGGGCGGATCCTGACCGGGGTCACCACCGGCCAGGTGCGGTCGCTGGCGGCCACGCTGTTCGGCGCGGAAGCCAGCGGGCTCGCCAGCTGGGCGGTGGCCACGGCCGCGGCCTATGCCAAGACCCGCTACCAGTTCGGGCGGCCCATCGGTCAGTTCCAGGGTGTGAAGCACCGTTGCGCCTGGATGCTCACCCGCGCCGAACAGGCATCTGCTGCCGCCTGGGACGCCGCCCGCGAGGCCAGTGAGTTCCCGGCCGCCGTCGCGGCGGTGGTGGCGGCCGATGCCGCGGTCCGCAACACCCACGACTGCATCCAGATCCTGGGGGGCATCGGCTTCACCTGGGAGCATGACGCGCACCTCTACTACCGTCGCGCCCTGTCGCTGCGCGCCCTCCTGGGCGAGCCCGGCGAATGGGCCGTGCAGGCGGCCCGGCTCGCACTGGCCGGGGCGCCGCGCTCGGGCGGCGTGGAGCTGCCCACCGACGCTGAGCCGCTGCGCGCGCAAGTCAGGCAGGAGCTGGCCGACATCGCGGCAGCCGACCCCGCTCAGCACTCACGGCTCCTGGCCGAGGGCGGCTTCGTGGCCCCGCACCTGCCGCGCCCGTGGGGACGTGCCGCACAGGCGACAGAGCAACTGGTCATCGCGGCGGAGTTGCGGGCAGCTGGGCTGCGGCCACCGGGGCTCGGGATCGGCGCCTGGATGGTGCCGTCCCTGGTCCAGCACGGCACTCCCGCGCAGCAGGAGCGGTTCCTGCCCGCCACGCTGCGCGGCGAGACGGTCTGGTGCCAGCTGTTCAGCGAGCCCGGGGCCGGGTCGGACCTGGCGGGCCTGTCAACCCGGGCCGAACGGGCCGACGGCGGCTGGCGGCTGACCGGGCAGAAGGTGTGGACCTCGGTGGCGGCCGAGGCCGCCTGGGCGTTCTGTGTCGCCCGCACCGACCCGGCCGCACCACGCCATGACGGCATCACCTACTTCCTGGTGGACATGGCCTCCCCCGGGGTCACTGTCCGCCCGCTGCGGGAGATGACTGGCGAGTCGCTGTTCAACGAGGTGTTCCTGGACGGGGTGTTCGTGCCGGACGAACTGGTCGTGGGCGGCGCGGGCAATGGCTGGCGGGTAGCGCGGACCACGCTCGCCAACGAACGGGTCACGCTCGCCCAGTCGTGGACGTTCGGGTGTGACGTGCCAGCACTCCTGGGCACGGTGCGCGGGCTGGACCCTGAGCCCGGCCGGGAGGTGCTGGCACAGGTAGGCCGGCTGGCATGCGAAGGCCACGCCCTGGACGTGCTGGGCGAGCGCGTGACCCTCAAACGGCTTTCGGGGACGGAGCCCGGTGCGACCGGCAGCGTGCGCAAGCTGCTCAGCATGCACCATGCCCAGGAGGTCGCCAACGAATGCTGGGGCCTGACAGGCGCCGGAGGCGCCCAGGGCGGCACACACTGGGCCCAGGCGGTCCTGTTCACCCGCGCCCTGACAATCGGCGGCGGCACCACCGAAATCCAGCTCAACATCATTGGTGAACAGATCCTGGGCCTGCCGCGCGACCCCGCCCCGGGCACCTGACAGCGAACCGCTCCCAACCAGTTTCGCACCCGGCCGCCTTGGTTATGACTACACTCAGTAATCAGTTAGCTACTACCCAAATATTTACCTTCGGGTTAGGTCACATGCTCGTAACAGGTCTTTTTAAGCTCCTTTCGCCTTAATATCCTTTGCCAACCGGGGGCGCCGCCCTCCCCGCTGGGCGCAGGCGCCGAACGCGCGTCCAGAAGGGGATTTCTTCATGCACTCACTCATGCCCGGGGTCTTTTGGCATGCCCGCAAACGGGTGGTGGACGGCCGCAGCCTCGCCACCATTGCTGCCATAGGTCTGACCGTCGCGTTCATGCCGACGGTGGCCGGGGCAGCCACAGCTCACAGCACCGGCACCAAAGACCGTGGCACCGCAGCCCACGGCCTCGTGCCGAGAGACGACACCACGGGGTCAGTGAACGACCTGCGCGACGGCTGGGACCCCAACGAGCCCGCGCTCTCGCCCGCCGCCGTGTCGGGCGGGTCGTTCGGGCAGCTGTTCTCGACCAAGCTCAACGGCCAGGTCTACGGCCAGCCACTGGTCATCGGCTCGACCGTGGTCGTGACCACCGAGAACGACTGGGTCTACGGGCTCGACGCCACGACCGGCACGATCCTGTGGTCGGACGGCCTCGGCACCTCCATGCCGATCCCGAGCTGCACGGACCTCCAGCCCAACATCGGCATCACTTCCTCGCCGGTGTACGACCCGTCCACGAACACCGTGTACGTGCTGGCGCTGCTCAAGGAGGTCAGCACCCAGTTCCACCTGGTGGGCATCAATGTCACGACCGGCGCCATCACGTTCAAGCAGCGGATCGTCGGCCACCCCAGCAACGACTCGCACCTCACCTTCGACGCCCCCCAGCAGGGACAGCGGGTCGGCCTGCTGCTGCTGAACGGGTGGGTCTACGCCGGGTTCGGATCCCACTGCGACACCAAGCCATACGTGGGCTACATCGCAGGCTGGAACCTCACGACCAGCGCGACCACCCTGTGGACCGATGAAGCCAACGTGACCATCAACCGGGGCGGCATCTGGCAGGGTGGCGGCGGCCTGATGTCAGACGGGCCCACCCGCTTCTTCTTCACCTCCGGCAACGGCATATCTCCGGCCAAGGGCCCCGGCAACAGCCCGCCCGGCCAGCTCTCCGAGTCCACCGTCGAGATGGACCCCCAGCCCAACGGCACTCTGCAGGCCAAGGACTTCTTCAGCCCGGCTGACTCGGCCACGCTTGACAACAAGGACATCGACTTTGGGGCAGGCGGGCCCGTTGGCCTCCCGGTCGGCACGGCCAACTTCCCCAACCTCCTCGTCCAGGCCGGCAAAGACGGCCACATCTTCATGCTGAACCGCGACAACCTCGGCGGCCACGACCAAGGGCCGAACAACGCCGACAACGCACTGTCCACGAACGGCCCCTACGCGGGCCAGTGGGGGCACCCAGGAGTGTTCGAGCAGAGCACGACCCCCATCCCGCCGAGCACCAACAACCTCAACAACTTCATCTACTACGTCGGCAAGAGCGACTATGTGCGCGAGTTCCGGATCGACACCAACAGCAAGGGCGACCCGGTCCTCACCGACATCGCCAACAGCACCTACACCCTCGGCTTCGGCTCCGGGTCCCCGGTGGTGACCTCCAACGGCACCGACCCGGCCACGGCCGTGGTCTGGGTCGTGCAGAGCTCCGGCCCGAGCGGGACGGGCTCGTTCCTCGCCGCCTTCGACGCACTGCCGCAGCCGAGGGGCGGCGGCGGGGTCAAGCTGAAGCAGATCTGGGCCCAGAGCATCGGCACGGCCAGCAAGTTCAGCATCGTGGCAGTCAGCAACGGCATGGTCTACGTGGGCACCAGGGACGGCAACCTGATCGGCTTCGGCATCAAGGCCAAGCCCGCGCTGGGCGGCGCCCCAAACACCACGTTCGACAAGACTGCCGTCGGCTCCACCGCCACCAAGGTGATCACGGTCAAGGCCCACCAGGCGGTGACGGTGGACGGTGTGGCGCCGACCTCCATCGCAGCGACCGACCCCTTCACCGTGGGCCAGGTGACCGAGACCACGCCGGGCAGCAGCCAGCCCACCCCGGTCAGCTTCCCGGTGAACCTGACCGTGGGCGATGAGTTGCACGCCCCGGTCACCTTCACCGCGAACGTGCCGGGCGGCGTGGACGGCGACCTGACATTCACCATCGCGGGCACCGCCCCAGCGGTGGAGGTGCCGCTGGACGGCGAGGCCGTCGAGGACGGCCTCTTCGCCACCAACACCAACCTCACGTTCCAGTTGGTGGAGAACGACGGCATGTTCTTCAGCCCAGTGCCGGTGGGCGTCACCTACCCCGAGTACACGGCCATCACCAATGACGGGACCAAGCCCGAGAAGGTCACCCAGATCAGCTCGCCGGGTTCACTGTTCACGATCCACGGCATCACGGTGGGCACCGTCATCAAGCCGGGCCAGTCCCTGCCGGTGTGGGTCATCTACAAGCCGACCACGGCAAAGAGTTCGACCAGCTCGTTCACTATCTCGGTCAACCATGGCGTGGGCCCGACGATCGCCCTCAACGGCCTAGCCACGAAGGCGCTGAGCAAGTTCACAGCACCCAAGTCCGTGGACTTCGGCACCGTGCCCGTCGGCAAGACCGTGACCAAGATGATCCACATCACCAACGCCGGCAACCAGGCGGCCGTCATCAATGGCACCGCAATCAGCGGGCCGTTCCGCAACACCGAGAAGCCGCAGACCGACGCGCCGGTGAGCGGCAGCGACGACCTGATGATCCCGGTCACCTTCACCGCGTCGAAGTCCGGGACCGTCACGGGCACCTACTCGATGACCTGGTCGGACCGCTTCGGCACCTTCACTCTCAAGGTGCTGCTCACTGCCACCGGCAGCTAACAGGCACACCCCAGGCGGGGCGGTTGCGGGAAGTCCTTCCCGTGGCCGCCCCGCGGGCGTTATGCCCTGCGCCGGCCCGACTGTCCCGGCCGGCCTGACGTGTCCGCCCCTCAGACCCCCGACGCGGCTTCGGGTGGGGCGCCTTCACCGAGTCCCTGCTCGGCCTCCTGCTGGGAGAGTGCTTTCACGAGCCGCTCGATCTTGTCAGGTGTGTCCGTGCCGCCACGGCCGGTGCGCTCGGCATACACAGCGGCCCCCAGTTCGCGGAACAACGTGTCGGCGCGTCGCCTGGCCTGCGCCTGGTCTAGTTTGGCCTTGCCCTCCTGGGCGGCTTCCTGCGCCTTCTGCCCAAGCTGCGCCGCCTGCTCCTTCACCCGGTCCATGAGTCCCATGGCCTAGTCCCTCCTGCGGTGCTCCACCCATCAGGCTAGGTCCCACCGCCGCACCCGGTCATGGCATAGCCGAGGTCTGCCATGCCGACCGGTGGAATCTCGCCCATTTTGACGTCCTCCCCGCCATGGACAACGGGGATTCCTCCTGCGTGGCTCATGCCGCGCTCCGGTGGGTTCCTGCTTCAGCGGCGACTGCCACAGCATGGTGTGGTCTTAGGTTGCCTCCACAGGCGTTTGACTTGTCCGCCCGCCCGGCGGCCAAGATGTTTCTTGCGGCGTTGATGTCGCGGTCGTGGAGCGCGCCGCATGCAGGGCACGTCCAGGTGCGGACGCCCAGCGGCTTGGGGCCGTCGCTGACCCCGCAGGTCGAGCACAACTGGCTGGTGGGCTCGAACCTGCCGATGCGGTGGAACTGGCGGCCATAGTGCGTCGCTTTCTCCTCCACCAGCCGCAGCAACTGAGCCCACCCGGCATCATGGACCGACTTGGCCAGCCGCGTCCGGGCCAGCCCGGACACGGGCAGGTCTTCGGCGTAGACCGCTTGGTTCTCGCGTACCAGCCGAAGCGCTGTCTTGTGGGCATGGTCCAGCCGGGCATCGCGGACCTTGCGGTGCAACAGCGCCACCCGCCGCCGCACCTTGGCCCGATTCGCGGACCCATTGTGCTTGCGGGACAAGGAACGCTGCGCCCTGGCCAGGTGACGCTCCCTCGCCCGCAGAAACCTCGGATTCGCAATGATCACACCATCCGAGGTAACCACGAGCCGGTCCAGGCCCACATCCACGCCCACCTCGCGGTCACAAGGGGGCAGCGGTCGTGGCTCACGTTCCACCACGAACGAGGCGTAGTAGCGGCCGTCGGCCTCACGGGTCACCGTAACCGATGACGGAACCGATGGCAGCGGCCGCGACCACCGCACCCGCATGTCACCCACCTTGGCCACATGCAGCCGCGTGCCGTGCAGAGCGAACCCGTTGCGGGTGAACCGGACCGACTGCCGCCCATGCTTACGCCGCAGCGTGGGATGACCCACCTTGCGGCCCTTGCGCTTCCCGGACACAGAATCGAACCAGTTCCGGTAGGCACGGCGCGCATCGTTGCACGCCTGCACCAACGCCACCGACGACACCTCACCCAGCCAGGCCTTCTCCGGGGTGCACTTCGCCAGGGTGACGACACGGCGCTGCACCTCGGTGTCACTGATCTTTTCTCCGGCGGCGTGGCATGACTCCCGCAGCTGCAGGCAGTCGTTGAACACCACTCGCGCACACCCGAACACCCGCGCCAGCGCTTCGGCCTGGGAAGACTGCGGGTACAGGCGGTACCGGTAGCGGACCTGCACAACCACACCATGCCAGCTGCCTACGACACCCACACACGTCCCACCACCCCGCTGAGCACCGTCCGCCGCTACATCAAGCAGCAGTACAGGCGGGCTAACCCCGCCCCGAAGGACGGGGCTTGCGCCCGGCCACCTGGTTACCTCGGGTGCCACTGTTATGCTTACTCGTAGACACCCGTGATGGTCAGCCATGGAGGAGGCGCAGGTGACACGCCCTGTCGGCGTTTCCCGCCCAGTGCCGTTGGTGTCCCGCCGTCACGTGGACCTGTTGCGCGTTTCCAGCGCACAGTGTCAGTCCTGCTGCTGATCCCCGGCTCGGACTCGCCCCGCCGCAGCGCCCTGCGCGCGGCACGGGACGGTCACCCTCGCAGCGCAAGGACCAGACCATGCGACCCCAAACCCAGCGCGGCCAGGGCCAATGGGCTTTGGACCAGCGAGAGCCACGCAATGTCGCAGGCCAGCCAGTCCCGGACCGGGACGGCCCGGTGCTGCTGGCAGTGGCCCATGGCAGCCGCGACCCCGCTGCCCAGCAGTGTGTCCACGCGTTGACCAAGCGCGTGAGGTGGCTCGCCCGAGGGACCAGAGTACGAGCGGCGTTCGTTTCGCATGCAAGGCCGTTGCTGGCGGACGCACTGGTGCAGGCCGTCGCTGACGCAGGCACGGACGGCGTTGTCCTTGTGCCCTTGCTGCTGTCCACGGGCTACCACCTCAGCGTCGACATCGGTAATGCCGCCCTGCAAGCGGGAGTCGCGGCAGCCGGCCCGCTCGGGCCCTCCCCCGGTCTCGTCCCGGCGCTGGCGGACCGGCTCGCGGAGACTGGCGCACCGCCTGGGACACCGGTCGTCCTCGCTGCCGCGGGATCGAGTGACCCCCGGGCCGCTACCGACACGGCACAGCAGGCAGCGCTGCTAGCAGCCCACCTGCGGGCACCCGTGGTCCCGGCGTTCGCCACGGCCGCGAAACCAAGCGTGACCGAGGCCGTCGCCGCACTGGCCGCCCGGACAGGGCACCCGGTCGCCGTAGCCTCCTACCTGCTGGCGCCAGGGCTGTTCCAGGACCGGCTGCACGAGACCGGGGCAGCCTGGGTGAGCGCACCGCTGGGAGACCACCCGGCTGTCGCCGCCGTGGTGGCCGGCCGGTTCCACGGTGCCGGGTCGCTGCTTACCGGCGACACAGCTGCGTAGCGGCTGTACTGCTGGTGCGCTCCGCCAGCCGCCACACATGTTTGGGGGCAGGCGGCCGGGTAGTGGCCGGTGGGATCAGCGACGGAGGATCCCATGACATCCTGGGTATGGATCGTGATCATCATCGCCGTGCTGGCAGTTGTGGCGACAGCAGCAGCCCAGACTGCGCGTTGGCGCAAGACGAACGAGTTGCGCCGCGAGTTCGGCCCCGAGTATGACCGGGCGGTCGCGGTTTTCGACAACCGGCGGGCAGCAGAAGCCAACCTGTGCGCGCGACAGGAGCGCCGTGCCCGGCTCGAAGTCAGGCCGCTCAGCGACACCGCCCGGCAGGGTTTCGCAGCGGAGTGGCACGGGGTGCAGGAGTGCTTCGTCGACCAGCCCGAACAGGCCGTGACCGCGGCGGGAATCCTCGTGGCCCGGGTCATGGTGCAGCGCGGGTACGTCAGCGACGACCAGCAGTCCCGGGTGGACCTGCTGTCGGTGGACTACCCGGACGCGATCGATGACTACCGGACCGCCGCGGGGATCCAGCGGCAGGCCAAAAACGGGCAAGCCGATACGGAAGACCTTAGAAAGGCAATCGTCCACTACCGCTCACTGTTCGAGGCCCTGCTAGGTGGAGAGGAGCCCACCCCGTCCGACGGCGGCGTGCCGGGAACGAGCAGCACGGCCCCTGGCAGACGATGACGGCCGCTGAGAGCAGGGACACCTGAGCATCACAGCGCCGCCTATGCTCGGCCGGGTGCCGCAACGTCCTGTTCGCTACCGCTCATCTGACGAGGACAGTGGGCGCTGGGACGGTTTCCCGTTCCGCGACGGTGACATCGTCATCAGCACCCGGTCCAAGAGCGGCACCACGTGGATGCAGATGGTCTGCGCGCTGCTGGTGTTCCAGACCCCGGACCTGCCTGAACCGCTCGGACGGCTGTCGCCGTGGCTGGACTGGCTCGTGACGCCGCGCGAAGAGGTGTACGAGCGGCTCGAGGCCCAGCAGCACCGGCGCGTCATCAAGACCCACACTCCGCTGGACGGGATACCGATCGACCCACATGCCACCTACATCGTGGTCGCCCGGCACCCCCTGGACATGGCGGTCTCCCTGTACCACCAGGGAAACAACATCAACCGCGCGCGGATGGCGCAGCTCATCGGCCAGCCCGAGCCGGCCAGCCTACCGGCGGAGCGCCCACCGCTGCACGAATGGCTGCTGCGGTGGATCGGCAAAGACGCCGACCCGCGGGAGAGCCTGGACTCGCTGCCCGGGGTGATGTGGCACCTGAACGACGCGTGGGCCCGGCGCCGCGAGCCGAACGTGCTGCTTGCCCACTACGCTGACCTGTCCGCCGACCTGGCGGGCGAGATGCGCCGTTTGGCGGCGCGGCTGGGCGTCGATGTGCCTGAGCAGGCCTGGCCGGGCCTGGTGAATGCCGCGACCTTCGAGCAGATGCGGGCCGGTGCTGAGCGGGCCACCGAACCCAATGGCGTGCTGAAGAGCGCTGCCGCGTTCTTCCGGCGAGGCAGGTCCGGCGAAGGGCAGGAGACCCTCACCGAGGATGAAGTCGCCCGCTACCACACCCGGACCGCACAGCTCGCACCCCCGGACCTGCTCACCTGGCTGAACCGCCTATGACCGGCCGGTGCCGACGACACGGAGGACCGCGGTCAGAGTCTTTCGGGGGCGCTGACGCCGAGCAGGCCGAGGCCGTTGGCCAGCACGACCCTGGCCGCCTCGGCCAGCCACAGCCGTGCACGGCCCAGGTCGGTGAAGGGCTCGTCCCCCATGGGCAGCACCCGGCACGCGTCGTAGAACCGGTGGTAGGTGCCGGCGAGGTCTTCCAGGTACCTCGCGACACGGTGCGGCTGGCGCAGTTCGGCGGCACTCGAGACCACGCTCGGGAACTCCGCAAGCGCCAGCAGGAGGTCGTTCTCCCGGTCGTGGGTGAGCAAGCTGGGGTCATAGCCGCTGCCGCGGGAGATCCCCGCCTCGGCAGCATTGCGCATCAGGGATGCGACCCTGGCGTGCGCGTACTGCACGTAGTAGACGGGGTTGTCGTTGCTGCGGCGGGTCCACAGGTCCAGGTCGAGGTCGATGGTGGAGTCGATCGAGTACCTGGCCAGCGCGTACCGGGCCGCGTCAACCCCGATCGCTCCGACGATGTCGTCGATGGTCACCACGGTGCCGGCGCGTTTCGACATCCGGACCGGCTGGCCGTCACGCAGCAGGTTCACCAGCTGCCCGATGAGCACCTCGAGGGTCTGGTCCGGGTCATCGCCGAAACAGGCCGCGACCGCGCGCAGCCGGCCGATGTAGCCGTGGTGGTCGGCGCCCAGCATGATCACGACTTTGCCGAAGCCCCGGGCACGCTTGTCGAGGTAGTAGGCGCAGTCGGCGGCGAAGTAGGTGACCTCACCGTTGCTCCGCACGTAGACCCGGTCCTTGTCGTCGCCAAAATCCGTGGTGCGGACCCAGACCGCCCCGTCGGCCTCATAGACGTGGCCGCCCTCGCGCAGCCTCACCAGGGCGGAGTCGAGCTCACCGCTGTCGTGGAGGGCCTTCTCATTGAAGTAGGTGTCGAAGTGCACGCCGAAGTTCACGAGCGACGTCTTGATCTCGTCGAACATCAGGGCGACGCCCTCGGACCTGAAGACCTCCAGGGCCACATCGCGTGGCTCGTCCAGCAGTCCCGGGCGCCCGCGCAGGACCGTCTCGGCGATCTCGGACATGTACTCACCGACGTAACCGTCGTCCGGGACGGGCTCATGCCGCGCGACGGCAAGCAGGGACTCGGCGAACCGGTCGATCTGCACTCCCGCGTCATTGAAGTAGTACTCGGTGCCGACCTCGGCCCCTGCCGCATGCAGCAGCCTGGCCAGGGCGTCCCCGACCGCGGCCCACCGCACGCCACCGATGTGGATCGGGCCCGTCGGGTTGGCCGACACGAATTCCAGGTTGACCCGCTGGCCCGCCAGAGCCGTGCCGTGCCCGTATGCGCTGCCCTGCTCGATGACGGTGCCCGCGACCGTGCCCGTCGCCGCCGACCGCAGCGTGATGTTGAGGAACCCCGGGCCTGCGACCTCCACGCTCTTGACCGCCGGGTCACCCGCGAGCTTGTCCGCGACTGCCTTTGCGAGCTCTTGCGGCGGTAGGCCGGCCTTTTTCGCGACCTGGAGGGCGAGCGTCGAGGCGTAGTCCCCGTGCTCTGGGTTCCTGGGCCGCTCCACACTCGTGGCCGAGGGCAGTACCGACGGGTCCAGGCCCCGCTCGGACAGCACGGCCGCGGCCGCGGTCAGGACAGCGTCAGCAAGCTGCGAAGGGGTCACGCGCCACAATCGTAGTAGCTCACCTGGGGTCACGCCTTCGCATAGACCTGTCCTGGGCTGAGCCAGGGTGTTCGGCGGGGCGTGCCCATGCCACCACTGGGCGCCAGGATGTGGGAAAGTCGGCTGGGAGGTTTGTGCCGTGCGGGCGGAGTTCAGAGTGCTTGGCCCGTTGTGCGTGCAAGCTGGGAACCTAGCCGTCCAGGTGACCGCGGGCAGGCAGCGGGTGGTGCTGGCAACGCTGGCGATCCGTGCCGGGCGCGTTGTGTCCTTCGAGGAACTGGCCGAGGCGCTCTGGGACGAGACCCCGCCACCCAATGCGCGGGTCGCCGTCCGCAACCACGTCAAGCGACTCCGGCAGGTGCTTGGCAGTGCGGGCGGGCGCATCGTCACGCGCACCCCCGGCTACCTGCTCGAAGCCGATGACGATGACGTAGACCTGCTGGCTTTCACCCGGCTGTGCCGGGAGGGCGGGGCTGCCGCCCGCGCTGGTGCATGGCCGGAGGCGTCGGTCTTGCTGGGTGACGCGCTCGCGTTGTGGCGCGGGACGCCATTGGCGGACGTGCCCTCCCGGATGCTGCGGGACGAGCACGGGCCGGTGCTGGAGTCGTTGCGGCTGCAGGCGGTCGAGTGGTGGCATGAAGCCGGGTTACGCCTAGGCAAGCACGGGGAGCTGGTTTCCGAGCTGGGGGCGCTGACCAGGGAACACCCGCTGCGCGAACGGTTCCGCGCACAGTACATGCTGGCCCTGTACCGGTGCGGCCGGCAGAGCGATGCACTGGCCGCCTACCGTAGCGCCCGGACCGCGCTGGTCGAGGAACTCGGTATCGAGCCAGGCCCGGACCTGCAAGACCTCCACCAGCGGATCCTGGACGCCGACCCGGACCTGCTGCTGGAGGCCACGGCAGCCACCGGCACCAGCCCGCCCGGCCCGCAGACCGGGGCCGCGGCCAGCCCGGGGGGGCTGGCGCCCACAGTGCCCCGCCAGCTGCCCGCGGACCTACGGCACTTCGCGGGCCGCCGCAGTGAGCTCAACGCGCTCGCCGGGCTGCTCGCGGAGGTCGGCCGGCCAGGCGGCACGGTGGTGATCTCGGCGATCGACGGGACCGCAGGGGTCGGCAAGACAACACTGGCCGTGCACTGGGCACACCTGGTGGCCAGCGATTTCCCGGACGGGCAGCTGTATGTGAACCTCCGCGGCTTCGACTCCTCTGGCGCGCCCGTGACAGCCCCTGACGTGGTCCGCGACTTCCTCGCCGCACTCGGCACACCGTGTGAGCAGGTCCCCGCCAGCCCGCAGGCCCAGGCCGCCCTGTACCGCACCATCGTGGCCGGCAAGCGCCTGCTCATCGTGCTGGACAACGCCCGCGACGTGGACCAGGTGCGCCCGCTGCTGCCGGGCTCACCCGGGTGCCTGGTGCTCGTGACGAGCCGGGCCGGGCTGACCGGCCTGGCTGCTACCGACGGCGCTCACCTGATGGTCCTGGACATGCTGGACGAACAGGATGCGCGCGCCTTGCTGGCCTGCCGTCTCGGTGCCGCCCGCATGGCTGCCGAGCAGACGGCCGCCGACGAGGTGATCGGGCTGTGTGCGCGGCTGCCGCTGGCTTTGAGCATCGCCGGGGCCCGCGCGGCGGCCCGGCCCCGGTTCCCGCTGGCCGTGCTGGCTGGCGAGCTACGCGATGCTGGCGGGCGGCTGGACGCCTTGGACACCGGTGAGGCCACCAGCAGCGTCCGGGCGGTCTTCTCCTGGTCCTACCAGGAGCTGAGCCAGGAGGCAGCCAGGGTGTTCCGGTTGCTCGGGCTGCACCCGGGGCCAGACGTGTCGGCACCCGCAGCCGCCAGCCTGGCTGGGCTCCCCCCGCCACGTGCCCGGGCTGCACTGCATGAACTGACCCGGGCCAGCCTGATCGCCGAGCAGATGCCCGGCCGGTATGTCATGCACGACCTGCTCCGCGTGTACGCGTCGGAACTGGCCGAGGCCACCGACCCGGTACCGGAGCGCCAAGCCGCACGCCACCGGATGCTCGACCACTACCTCTACAGCGCCAATGCCGCGGCTGTCCCGCTCGACCCGGTCCAGGAGACCTACACCACCGGCCCACCCCAATCCGGCGTCACGCCGGAACCCGTCGGTGACCGCGACCAGGGGCTGGCCTGGTTCGCGACCGAGGACAAGGTGCTGCTGGCCGTCGCCCAGCACGCGGCCGAGACGAGCTTCGACTCCCATGCGCAGCGGCTCGCCTGGACCCTGCTGACCTACTTCGACCGGGTCGGCAACTGGCAGGGCATGGCCACTCTGCAGCGCATCGCGCTGGCCTGCTCACGGCGTCTCGGTGACCTGGCGGGGCAGGCCCATGCGCACCGCAACCTGGCCCGCGGCCATCTCCGGCTGGGCCAGGCTGACGAGGCACAGGCGCACCTGGCACAGGCGGTCAGGCTTTCCCGGCGTCTCGGCGACCCGGTCGGGGAGGCCCAGGCCCACCTCAGCCTGAGCGTGGCATTCCACAGCACGTGCGAACCGCATGAGTCGTTGCGCGCCAGCCAGCGCGCCCTGGAACTGGCCGAGGCCGCGGGCAACCCCGTGCTGTGGGCCATGGCCTGCAACAACGTCGGGTACAACTTCGCAAAGCTGGGTGACCTCCGCCAGGCACTGACCTACTGCCGGCGGGCACTCAAGGAGCACCGCCAGGTGGGCCGGCCCTCCACCCTGGAGGCGACCACCTGGGACAGCCTGGGGTACATCTATCACCACCTCGGTGACCACCAGCAGGCCACCAGGAGTTACCTGCGCGCCATAGACCTGTTCCGTCAGCTCGGCGTCAGGTACCAGCAGGCCGAGAGCCTGAGCCACCTCGGCGATGTCTACGACGCGGCCGGTGACACGCTGGCGTC
>DASYYE010000450.1:0-4445 GCA_035946955.1 Streptosporangiaceae bacterium
CTCCCGTGGAGTGTCCGGCGGAGGTTCGGCGAAACCTTTGCCGTTGCCTTCCAGGAACCACCCAGGTCACCGAAGTAGGCACCACACGACGCCGCTGGCATGCCGTGACCGTCGTCTCGGACGATCACCCGCTCTACACCCCCGATGTCGTTGGTCTGGACCTCGACATCAACATGGTTCGCCTCGGCATCGAGCGCGTTCCACACCATTTCCGCCACGGCCCCCAGCGGGTCAGCCCTCTTGGCAAGCCGCAGCACATGGTCAGGCTTGGCGTCAATGTGGACCCGGATCATGTAGGCACTCTGCCAGACCGCACCTCCAGAACGAACGTAGTCATTACCTGACGGAGCCGTGGATGGCTGCCGTCCCTCGTCACCGACTGGCATCGTCAGCAAGAGTCGGTCCTCTGGGTCAGCCCCAGACCGTCGATCGGGGCTATGGCTGGGCGTGATGGGTGAGGGGGACTGGTAGCTTGCGCGGCGGAAGTGTGGTCGATAGCAGGATGGAACTGCCTGAGGTGATCATCCCCGCATGAACTGTGTACCTGAACTGGAATGTCTGTGTAGCGCCGGTGGTGTCGTAGGCCAGCACACTGGCAGCCACGATGTCGCCTTGCGCGTGCAGGGCTGTGACTACGTCTCGTTCGGTCAGCCGGTAGCCAGCAATCATCGCGTGGTACTGCGGGCGGGAACCTGGTGGGTGGTGCGAGAGACGCCACACCGCGGGCCAGTTGTGGTGGTTGATGGCGGTAAAGAGCCGCTCGACCACTGCGCGTGGCGTATTGGGTGCAGGTGCCGCAGCTGGTGGCCTCGGCCGCGCGGCTGCCGTGGCAGCGTGCGGGTGCTGCAGGGCAATGACGGTTAGCAGGACGACGCCCGTGCTGAGGATGCCCACCGTGACCTTAGCGGCCGGCCGCAATCCCCGCGACGGCCCGACAGGATATGCTCCTGGGGCGTTCCCGTGCTGCTCGGTGAGGGCTCGCGCCTGGCTCATCCACTGCTGAAGAACGGGCCGGTCCACCACCGTGATCCCCTGCGCGCGGGCGCGTGTGTGTGCCCCGGAGGTCACCGCGGCATTGGTCAACACCATGCCAGCCCGCCCGCGGTGCCTCCCTGCAATGAGCGCCCCGATCAGCTTGTCGACCACGGCCCGGCCGACGCTGCCCTTCCAGCGCTTGCACTGCACGGCCACCAGGGTTCCGTCGGGAGCGGTGGCGATGATGTCAGCGCCGTCGTCGTCTTCGGTGCTGCCAATGTGGACGACCTCCCGGTGGCCAAGGGCCTCCAGGAGCCACACGCAGTAGCACTCGAAGTCCCGCCCCGTCATGACGTCTACTGCCGCGAGCTGGTGCTGTTCGTACAGCGCACGTTCAATGCGCGATTGGGCCGCTCTCCGGCGCTGGCCGTAGTCCTGCCACCACAGCGACGCCATCGCGCAGGCCACGATGGCCACCAGCGCCCACCCGTACCCAGCGCCGTAGACGTGACCGATATGCACGATTTCCAGGAGAGCGACTACCCCCGCGACTGCCAGGATGATTCCCCATCCGTCCATTACCCACGGGGGGATGAGGGGGACCACATCGGCCTTGGTGTCAGGTTGGTGTTTCGGCTGTAATTTCTGCGGCCGCTCGTTGCTGTTGTCCATGTGTGGACGTTAAACCCTGCCTCGGACACTGAGTGTCGATCATCTGTAACGTTGCGTATGGGGCTGGAGGGGCTGGATTGCCCGCAGCCGGCTGGCTAGTGTGGCTGGCCGGCCGCCGGCAGCGCATTGGCGAGACCGGTTCGGCCGCCCGGCGACGATCCCCGTCCCGCCGGGTCCAGAGACAGTAGTTCGTCGCGATGCTTTGCGCGGCTGGGCCGACCGTCACCCCGCGGTTCTCTTCCCAGCAGTCCACCGCAAGCGGGGATTCTCCGGCTCCCCACGTTCAGCTGCAGCCTGGCCTAGTAGCGCTATGCCTGGGGGCCGGGCCATCTGTGTGTGTGCAGGTGCCTGCTAGGCGACGGGGAGGTAGCGGGTGAGCCGCCGCATGATGGCGGTGACGACGGCGTCGGTGCCGTCGCCGTAGCTGACGGCCTTGGCTGGTGCGATGTCGAAGGCTGCGCGGCTGAGGGTGGCGGCGTCGGTGCCGATGACCAGCCCGGTGTCCAGGGCGGCGGGCCCTCCGCCGGGGCTGGGCTCCTCGCCGATGTCGAAAACGTAGATCCAGTCGCTGGGGTGGGCGTGCTGGTCGTCGAGCAGCCGCCAGGTGCCGTCGGGGTGCTCGTGGAGTTCGGGGGCGCCGAGGAAGGGCTGCCAGGAGTCCCACACCGGCTTGGGGAGGGCGAGCGCGCACCCGGCGGAGGTGTCACGGGCGGTGACCTGGAACTTGAAAGCGATCTGGTAGAAGGTGCGCTTGAACACATTGGAGATGTTGGGGCCTTCGATGCGCCGCCCGGCCCATTCGGGGTTGCCGGCGAGCATCTGCGGGAAGCTGTCGCCGTGCAGGTCCAGGGCGTTGGCCAGGGCGGTGACCGCGTGCTTGTAGCTGCCGTGGGTGTCCATGGTCTGCAGTTCGATAACGCCGTACTTGCCGATCCGCACCGGCGGCGTGGCCACCCCCGGCAGCGCGGGTGTGGTGGCGGGGTCTGCGGGGAGCAGTTCGACCACGGTGATGTCGAAGGACAGTTCGGGGGAGGCTGGGGTGGGTGACAGGCCGATCTCGCCGCCGAGCTTGTCCTGGAAGTACACGAAGGCCCGCGCGGTGCCCTCACCGCTGGCGGCGGTGAGGATCTCGGCCCGGCCGGTGTCGTCCTGGAGGGAGACAACGGGCCGGATCAAGACGTCGGTGCCATCGGCGATGTCGTAGAGGCGGCGGACGATGCTGGCGAGGAGGCGGTCATCCAGTGCCCGGTACGGGCAGACCAGCCAGTCCTGGCGTGGGCCGTTGCTGCTAGCGCTGATGGTGCACACGCCCTTGGAGTTCTCTGCCTTCACACAACTCGTGCTGCGGCCGAGGGTGCCAGACAGGAACGGGCAACGGCCCGCCCGCTGGTCGCTGACCGCCGCCGGGCTGGCCGACACCTCCGGGAAGACCCGGTGCCCGAACCATTCGGAGACATGCGGCCGGAGCATTGGGTTCCTGGCCCGGCTGGTGGCAGCCGTGGCCGGCTGAGGTGGGCTCACGGTCGCCCCGCCCCTTTCTGTGGTACCGCTGTGGGGGGTAAGACGGGAAGCAGGCCCTGGCCGGTGAGCTGCCCATATGGCCCCAGGAGGGGCACGGGGCGCCGGCGGAACGGGTCGTGGAGGCGCTCTCCCGGCCGTCCGTCGAGGCAGTTGCGCACCTCGGCGGCGATGGCCTGGGCGAGCTGCACCGGGACGGCGTTCCCGACCTGGTCGTACTGGCTGGAGCGGTCACCGTGAAACAAAAACCGATCGGGGAAGCCCTGCAGCCGCGCGGCTTCCCGGATGGTGATAGTGCGGTCCTGGTCAGGGTGGGTGTACTCACCCGACTTGGGGTCACGGAACCGCGTGATCACCGACCGAGGAACCCCATCCCAGGTCATCCGCCGGTAGCGGCGGGTGTGGTCCTTGCGCAGCGCCCGCTGCATCCCCGAGGGCAGCATCTCCCGCGGCAGGTCCCGCCAGTCCTGGCCAGGCCGCAGCATCGCCAGCCGCGCCAGGTTGGCTTGGGACAGCCGGGCAGCGTAGTGGTTGGACAGCTCACTACCCAGCCCGTCACGCATGGCCGCCTGGTACCCGCCAGCCGGGGGGCCCACATAGGTGGTCACCTCCTGGCCCGCGGCCACCGCTGGCAGGTCACCGATCGCCTCCCGGGTCGTGACAAAGCCCCGCACCTGCTCCTTGGTGATCGTGCAGTTCGGCAGCAGGTCACCAATCCCCCCCAGCCCCCCCGCCGGACGCGGGAAGCCATACCCCGCAGGGATGCCAAGGTCCGTCCGCCAGCCGATGATGATCAGCCGCCAGCGCATCTGCGGCGCCCCGTACTGGGCTGCCAGCAACTCCGCGCACGCCACCGTGTACCCCAGGTCTTCCAGGGTCTGCAGGCCCTCCAAGATGGCCCGCAGGTACGCGCCGCCCGCGAGGTTGACCAGGCCAGGGACATTCTCGATCACGACACACCGCGGCCTGGTCCCCTGTGCCAGCCGCAGCACCTCACGGAACAGGTTGTTCCGCTCGTCCCACACCACCCGGGCACCGATGATCGAAAACCCCTGGCACGGCGGCCCCGCGAACAGCAGGTCCAGCTCGCCAGGAGCCACACCGGCTGCGGCGAGGACCTTGTCCGCCTCGACCGCGCGCAGGTCAGCTGCCAGGAACTCACCAGGCAGGTTCGCCGTGTGCGTCAGCCCGAACACAGGGTCCATATCCACAGCCAGCCGCAGGTCAAAACCCGCAGTCACCAGCCCCAGCGACGCCCCGCCCGCCCCACAGAACAGATC
>DASYYE010000451.1:0-6942 GCA_035946955.1 Streptosporangiaceae bacterium
TCGCTGCACCGTCGCCTGGTGGACAAACAGCGGCGGCTCACCCAGCACGTGACGTCCCTGCACGAGGTGCACGCGCCGTGGGGTGTCTCGCGGTTCCAGGTCCAGGCCGCGCTGCTCGGCATCCCGGCGGAGGCACGCACCCCCGTGCGCCTGTCCGGGGTCAGCCAGATCAGTGGTGCCGTGGCTGAGCAACTGCGGGACGAACTGCGCGAGTACGCGCACCTGGGCGGGTTCACGCACGCCCGCGAAACGACCCCGTGGTACGGGGCGGCCATCGGCACGGCAGAACAGGCCCGGGAGGCCGTGACCGTGCTGGCGCGGCTCGCTACCGAGAGCTACCCACCGGCCAGACAGCGCGTGGGGCGGGCCAATACCCAGGCAGGGCTGAGACCGCTGACTGGCTACGCCGAGTGGGGTGAGCGGCTGGCCTTGTTCTCGGGGGTGCTGGCGACCTGGCAGCGGCTGGCACCGGAGGTCTACCGCAGTGAGCCGGAACGGCTGGCCGCGGCCACCGCACCGCGTGCGGAGCGTTCTGCCATGCCCTGGCTCGAGCGGCGCAAACTGCTGCAGCGCGCACGCTCGCTGTGGGTGCAGGGACGGCCCACTCCCGAGGTGCTGCACCGGGCGCTCACCGACGCAGCATCCCAACTGGCCACCTGGAAGCGGCTGCGGGTCGACGGCGGCTGGCCCCGGGTGCCCGACGGCCTGGCCGAGGCCGTCAACCTGCATGCGGAGTGCGAGCGCGACCTGGCCGCGCTGCGTGGGTTCGTCGCGATCCCGGACGACCCGGAGGACACGCTCCAGGCGCTCGTCGCTGACTCTGACACGCCCTGGCAGTTGCCGCGCCTGTACCAGCTGCGGGCCCGGTTCGCCCAGTTGGGGCTGGAGACCTTGCTGGGCGCGCTGGCAGGTGGTGATGTCACGCCCCAACTGGCCGTGGCCGCCTTCGACCATGCCTGGTACGCCTCGGTACTGGACGAGATCAGGGTGCGCGAGGGCGGTGGGACCGTCTCGGGCGCGGCACTCGACGAGGTCGCGGAGGACTTCCGCCGCCATGACGTGGAGCACCTGAGGGCGAACTGTGCACGGGTCCGCCGGGAGGCCGCCCGGCGGCTGCGCGACGCCCAGGACCAGCACCCGCTCCAGGCCCGGGTGTTGCGTAAGCAGGCGGCGCTGCGGCGCAGGCACATGCCGCTTCGCCGGCTGATAGACCAGGCGAGCGACGTGCTGTTCGCCGCTAAGCCCTGCTGGGCCATGTCTCCCCTGGTGGTGAGCCAGGTGCTGCCGCCCGCGACCCTGTTCGACGTGGTGATCTTCGACGAGGCGAGCCAGATCACCCCGGCCGACGCCATCCCCTCGATCATGCGCGCGCACCAGGTCGTCGTGGCTGGCGACGACCGGCAGTTGCCGCCCACGAGCTTCTTCCGTCAGGTCGGGGGAGACGACCCGGAGGCCGCCGACGAAGACGGGGCCGATGAGGCCAGTGTGGTCTCGTTCGGCTCCGGCTTCGAATCCATCCTGGACACGCTGCGGCCGTTGCTGCCCACGGCGCCGCTCACCTGGCACTACCGCAGCCGGGACGAGCGTCTGGTGGCGTTCTCCAACACCCGCATCTACGACGGGGCCCTGACCACGTTCCCCGGCGTCATCCGCGATGACTGCCTGCGTCACGTCGTGGTCCCCCATGACGGCGCCACGGGTCAGGAAACGTCGGTCACCAACGAGGTACGCGCGGTCGTTGACCTCGTGCTGGAGCACGCCCGCACCCGGCCCACTGAGTCGCTCGGTGTCATCGCACTGGGTATCAAGCACGCCGAGCGCATCGACGAGTTGCTGCGCACCGCTCTGGGCGGCAACGCCGGCGTGGAGGAGTTCTTCGCCGAAGACCGGGCCGAGCCGTTCTTCGTGAAGAACCTGGAGCGCGTCCAGGGCGACGAGCGTGACGCGATCATCCTGTCGATCGGCTACGGCAAACACCCGGACGGCCGGATGCGCTATCACTGGGGCCCGTTGCTGCGGCTCGGTGGCGAGCGGCGGCTCAACGTCGCCACCACCCGCGCCAGGCACCGCCTCACCTTGGTCAGCTCGTTCGCCAGCCATGACATTGACCCGGACCGCCTGACCAGCGCGGGGGCCCGGTTGCTGTCCGACTACCTGGCCTACGCGGCCACCGGCGGCACCACGACCGGCGGGCCCGCCTCGGCCAACGGCAAGCTGGGCCCGTTCGAGGCCGATGTCCAGCGCCGCCTGGCCGAGTCGGGGATCTCAGTGGTCCCCCGGTTCGGCGTGGGTGGCTACCGGGTGGACTTCGCCGCTGTCCACCCCGGCATGCCGGGCCGGATGGTGCTCGCCATCGAAGCCGACGGGCCCTCCTATGCCGCGTCACGCAGCGCCCGTGACCGCGACCGGCTGCGCAAGGAGCACCTGGAGCGCCTCGGCTGGTCCTTCCACCGGATCTGGTCCGGCGACTGGTTCCGCGACCCGGAGTCAGAAGTCGAAAAGATCCAGGCAGCCTACGAGGGCTCGGTAGCCGGCGTCCCCGAGGAGCCGCCAGCCGCCCCGCCGCCCGGCCCAGCCACCGCCGCCCCCGCAGACACCAACATGCCCGGGCAGGTCACCCCCGGCCACGACATCGTCCTGCGCGCGCCATCCCTGCCCGACCAGCGTCCCACCCCGGACTGACCCCTCGCCGCCCCGGCAACTGGGCAGCCCGGCCACTCTGACCTAGTGCCCGGGTATGTGGGCGACGTGGTCAGAGTGGGGGGTCTGCACGGGTTATGGCGTGTAGCGGGAGATGTCTCCCTGGTAGCTGCCGCCGTTGTCCGGGTTCAGCTGGCCCCAGGCCCACGACGTGGCGCTGCCGGGAACCCCGGCGATGCCGGTCACCGATCCGCGGTAACCCCGGACCGCCGGGGCTGGCTGGCTGGTGAAGGTGCCGTCACGGTAGTCGATGATGTCGCTCGCGCTGCGAGGGTGCGTGGGGTCGCTGGCGGAGAGCCAGAAACCGCCGTGGCCGTCCGGGGCGAGGTTGCCGACGCTCTGGAGCGTGGCGTCCTTGGCCACGGTGTGCCAGGTTGAGCCGTCCCAGTGGAGCAGGATCACGCCAGGCGGGCTGTACCCGTTCTGGATGTTGACCCTGGGGGTCTCAGCCACCCACGCGTCGTTGGGTCCCGCCGCCGAGACCGCGCTGGCGACCCATGGGTACCCCCGCCGGACCGGGCGGAACCTAGGCAGGTTGAGCCCGGACCACTTCGTGCCGTCCCAGCGCATCGCGATCATGGTCTGGTGCGAGGTGCTGAGGGTGGCCGCCGATATCCCGAGTGCCCAGATGTCGTGCGGGGAGACCCCGTCGATGGTGACCGGCGAGCCGACCGGCACGGAGACGGTCTGCCACGTCTTGCCGTTCCAGTGCCGCACCAGTGCTGGCCCATAACCGCCAGCCACCACAGCCCTCTTCTCGCCGAACGCCCAGACGTCGCTGGCGCTGAAGTCCGCTGCACCGATGACGGCCGCGGGATCCGTAGTCACCGTGGTGGTCGTCCATTTCGACCCGTCCCAGTGCACCGCGTCCTGTACCTCGCCGAAGTGAGGGCTCTGGATGAGGGGAAAGAACCAGGTGTCCTTGGGTGAGCTGGTGTAGATGCCAGAGGACAGGCCGATTGCGAAGCTCGGCAGCCTCACCGGCACGTCCACCCAGCGGGAGCCATCCCACCGCTGGATCACGAAGAGCAGCTCCGGGGCCGGGACGAGACCCATTACCCAGGCGTTGCTCGCGCTGCTCGCGTCGATCGCCTGCATGTCCTGGAGGTGCCGCCCGCTGAACGTATCCTCAACCCGCCAGCCCGAGGCTGCCGCCTGTGCCGGGGTCAGCGCCGCCGCCGTCACCACCGCGGTCCCCACGGCCAGCGCCGCCGCCGCCCATGTCGGTTTCCATCTCATGCCGGTCTTCTCTCACTCCCACGCCACGTGGCGCGCCGTCGCGGAGTTCCCATGGCAGACAGGCCGCCCGAGAGCCGACGACGCCGGCCACGCCTGCTGCCAGCCACACCCGCCGTGGGGCACCCCGCACGTTCCTTCGATGTCAATGAGTGGGCAAACGGTTCCCTTGGTTGCAGCTGACTTCGGCGCAAGTGTCTGGCGGCTATCCGCAGGCAGGCTGAGACCAGGCCAGGCGGGGTGAGCCGCTGCCATGTCTGGTGTGTGGGTGCTGGTGGAACCGGACGGGGCGCCGCCACCGTTGTGGCGGCGCCCCTCCCCTCCTGCCGACCGCAGGGCGGGTACTGCCAACCCGCCCAGGTGCTCCAGCCGCTGGGTCCCTGCCTGGGCGCTGACCCAGCCGTGCTGCCGGATGGGCTTGAGGCGCCTCCGGTACCCCTCCGACGCCGTCGGTGCATCAAGCCCACCCGCGAGCGAAACGTCCTGTTTCGCAGTTTCGTTACGGGACGCGGACGAGAACGAGGGTGGTGTCGTCTTCGCCGCGCTGGCACAGCGTGCTGACGATTGCATCGCACGCGGGTTGCAGTGGCCCGGTGCAGTGGGTGAGCGCACTGCGAAGTTCGGTGATGCCTTCGTCGAACGACCGTTCCCGGCTCTCCACGAGACCGTCGCTGAACAGGGCCAGGGTGCTGCCGGGCGGGAGTTTGATGCTGGTCGTGCCGTATCCGTCGCCGCCCAGGCCGAGTGGCAGGCCCGGCGGCACCGCCACCGCGTCGCAGGTTCCGTCGGCCAGCCACCGGACCGGCGGGAGGTGACCTGCCCGGGCAATGACCCCCGTGCCTGCGCCGGGGTCGATGACCGCGCACACGCACGTCGCGAACGTGCCCATCGTGACGGTGACAGCCATCCGGTTAAGCCGCCACAGCAGGGCGTCCGGGGCGAGGTCGAGGTCTGCCAGCACATGGGCGGCCGCGCGCAGCTGCACCATGACCGTGGCGGCCTCCGGGCCATGGCCCATGGTGTCGCCCACCATGATCGCCGTACGCCCGCGGGGCAGCGGGACCACGTCGTACCAGTCCCCACCCACGAGGTTGTCACCCGCGGGGCGGTAACAGTGGGCGATGTCCAGGCCCGCACGCGTGGACGGGTCCCTTGGCAGCAAGCCACGCTGAAGCGCCTGCGCGACCTTGCGTTCCTGGGCGAACAGCCGCGCATTGTCGATGCACACCCCGGCCTGGGCCGCCAGTGAGCTGGCGCGGGACACGTCGGCGACGCTGAAGGGCCAGCCCTTGGTGGTCTGCCTGCCGAGCAGGAGCAGCCCGGTGACCTCGTTGTGCGCCGTGAGCGGGACCGCCAGCAGCGACCTGCGGGGTGAGTCGGTGTCGAGGTCGAAGCAGACCGGCTGTCCCGTGACCACACAGCGGGCGTGCGGGGAACCCGCTGTGAAGGCCACCATCTCGCTGTCCGGGGGGAAGTCCCCCCAGTCCTGAGATGAGCCTCGCGGAACCCGGGTGGCCAGGCGCATGGCCACCAGCCGGCCAGGTGGGTCTTTCCGGGGCTGCCGCCAGAGCGCGACCGGGGGGTCGAGGAGGTAGACCGCGCCCTCGTCCGCGAGGTGCGGCACAGCGAGTGAGAGCACTTGCCGAGCCGTCTCCTTAGGGTCGAGCGTGGCCGCGAACCACACCCCGGCATCTGGCGCCGGAGGGTAGCTCTGCTCCGGGACGAACAGCTCCCGGTCGGCAACCTGGGTTCCGGACCCGTTGGGTGCCCCGATGTTGGCCACGCGGCTTCTCCAGACTTCCCAGCACTGCCACCCCATCTTGAGGACGGATAGACCCGGATGCTGCCGGTTTGACAGCTTTCTCTGCTGGTCAGATCCACGATGGTGTGTGGCCGTTAGTGACTGCGTCGGAACTAATGGTAACCATCATGGAATATCACACGGAGTGTATTCTCCTCAATACTGAGCGCTTACATCATCGATGAGGGCTCGGCGCGGCCCGGGCGTCGAGGAGGTTGTGGTGAACGAGGACCTCGGGTGGGTGCCAGCGGAGGTGGACACCCAGCGGGTGAGCATCGCGTGGGTGCCAGCGGAGGTGGACACCCAGCGGGTGAGCATCGCCCGCGTGTACGACTACATCCCCGACGACGAGGACCCCGGCGGGATCGTGGCCACGCTGCTGGACGCGCTCGCCCCCGGCAGCTACCTGGCCATCAGCCACGGCAGCACCGACGGCCTGCCCCCAGAGACTGCCGCCACGCTCCAGCGCGGCTACAACCGCGCGGTCTCGGACCGGGGCACGCTTCGGCCGGGCCCCCAGATCGAGGCGTTCTTCGACAGTGCCGAACTGCTCGACCCGGGTGTGGTCCCCGTATCGCAGTGGCGTCCAGACCGCCCAGGCGCCCTGGTCGATGTGTGGTGTCTCGGCGGGGTGGGCCGCAAGGCTGGATCTTCTGGCGACTGACCTCCTAGAGTCTCGTCGTGGACGGTCGTTGGGACTTCTGGATCGACCGGGGCGGCACATTCACCGACGTGGTCGCCTGCCGCCCGGACGGCACCCTCGTGGTCCACAAGCTGCTGTCGGAGGACCCCGGCCGGTACGCCGACCCGGCGGTCGCCGCAGTCCGCCACCTGCTCGGTGTCCCGCCGGGCGAGGCCATCCCACCCGACCGCATAGGCGTCGTCCGCCTAGGCACCACGGTGGCGACCAATGCCTTGCTCGAACAAAAGGGCGAGCGGACCGTGCTGGTCATCACCGCGGGGTTCGCTGACGCACTGCGCATCGCCTACCAGGACCGGCCCGCCATCTTCGCCCGGCAGATCGTCCGCCCGCGGATGCTGTACTCGCGGGTGGTCGAGGCGCCCGAACGGGTGTCGGCCAGCGGCGGGGTGCTGTTGCCCCTGGACGAGGAAGCGGTCGCGCAAGGACTGCGGGCCGCCTATGACGACGGGTTCCGCTGCGTGGCCGTGGTCTGCATGCATGGCTACCGCTACCCCCACCACGA
>DASYYE010000452.1:0-21353 GCA_035946955.1 Streptosporangiaceae bacterium
CTCTCAGCCGGTGTTAGCCGGTGATCTTGTTGAAGATCGCCGAGTACGCGTAGCCCTTGGGCTTGTCGTACTGGTCGACCTCCCAGAAGGCGAGTTCCTGGACGCCATGGGAGGCGGCGAAGCCCTCCAGGAGCTTCCCATCGGTCTCGCTGAAGAACTCCTGGTCGTCGTTCTTGCCCGCGATCGGGGTCATGCCCATCTGAGCGTAGTCCGGGGAACTTGTGCCGAAAATGCCCTCCAGTTGCGCGGCCGTGTGCTCAGCCCCCGACTCCGCATCACGGAGCACGGGCTGCCCATTACCGAAGTCCATGACCATGACGTCGATCAGGTTGATCTTCACGCCTGCGCTGATGGCCTGCTTAAGGAAGGTGACCTCGTTGCCGGGCATCCCGCTACTCGGACTGATCCCGATCGTGAAGTCGACGCTGACCGATGGGTCGGCCTTCTGGAGCATGGCCAGGGCCTGGTCTCGGCGCACGTTGGCAGTGGTGTTGTTCATCACGTTGCCCTCGATGTCGAAGTCCAGGCGGGTGACGCCGAGGGTGTTCACCACACTGGCGTACGCGGCCTCCAGGTTGGAGACGTTCGTGCACGTGACCGCAAGCTCACCGCCTGACGCACCACCGAAGGAGACCTCCACATTGCCGCCTGCCGCCTGAAGACTGTGGATGTCACTGACAAACGTGTTCATCGGCTGGTTTCCGTCTTCCCACATTGGCGTGCAGCCGCTCTGGGGAGTGAGGAAAGCCAGCGTGTAGAACTTCAGGCCGGTCTTCGCCATGTCGGCATTAACGTCTGCCCAGTCGCCGGGCGTGACCTGGAGGTAGGGGGCTGCGTAGTGGGCCGGCCAACTGGGTGCCTTGGTGGCAGCGCTGGATCCCGGGGGATTAGCCAGTATTGCCGTCGCCGGGACGGCAGCTACGGCCGCAGTGATTGCCACCGCGCGCAGCGGAGTCGGGAATCGAAGGGCAAACCGCATGCTGAGCGCCTCTCTGAGCATGGCTGACTGCTGCGGAGGCCGGTGCCGGGGCCGACAAATTCGCCGTACAGCCCGCCGGGGGTTTGAGGGCAACGGGGTCAGTACGTCGGCACGGATGACGTTATAGGGCGAATCAGGATGTATTACGTGGCTTACATATATAAGTCCGTTAATAAACCGTTATCACCCACAGCCCGCGGGTTCGTAGGGGGCCGGCTTACCTTCGGGCGCCTCGGGACGAACGCACGACCGACTGAGTGCCCTTGGTTACAACCATGCCCGACCGCTGATCACACGCTGTCCCTGACGGACGAGGGACGGCCCTGGCAGTATGTGCCTGGGCCGCCCCTCGACTAGTTGTGAGACCAGCAGCAGTTAGCCGGTGATCTTGTTGAAGACCGCCGAATACTGCCAAGGGGGACTGGTGTGCTTGTCGTACTGGTCGACTTCCCAGAACGCCAACTCCTGGACACCGTGGGAGGCAGCAAAGCTCTCCAGGTTCTTCGCATCGGAGATGCTGAAGTACTCGCGGTCGTCGTTCTTGCCCGCGATCGGAGTCAGGCCCATACCGGCGTAGTCGGGCGAGCTGATGCCGAAGATGCTCTCCATCTGCTTTGCCGTGGCCACAGCCGCAGACTTCGCGTCGGCGAGCACAGGCTGACCGCTGCCGAAGTCCATCGTCATGATGTTGACGAGGTTGACGTTCACGTTCGCGCTGACGGCCTGCTTGAGCATGTTGACCTCGTCGCTGGGCAGGCCGTTCGGGTTGACCGCGATCGTAAAGTCCACCTGCACCGAGGGGTCGGCCTTCTGCAGCGCGGCCAGGGCCTGGTCACGGCGCAGGTTGGCTGAGGTGTTGCCCAGGGTGCTGCCTTCGATGTCGAAGTCCAGGCGTGTAACACCGTAGGTCTTGACGACGCTCGCGTAGGCAGCCTCCAGACTGGAGACCGACGTGCACGTGATCGCCAGCTCGCCACCTGAGGCGCCACCGAACGAGATCTCCACGTTGCCGCCTTTGGCCTGCAGCCCTTGGACGTCGCTCACCAATGTGGAGTTGTTCCAGGCGATGTTTCCGTCTTCCCACATCGGCGTGCAGCCGCTCTTGGGGGTGAGGAAAGCAAGCGTGTAGAACTTCAGGCCCGTCGCCTGCATGTCGGCATTGACGTCACTCCAGTCGCCGGTCGTGAGCTGGAGGTAGGGGGCCGCGTAGTGGGCCGGCCAGGCAACTGTCTTGGTCGCCGCGCTCGAGCCTGGGGCAGTAGCCACCAGTGCTATCAGCGGGATGGCGGCCACGGCCGCGGTCAGTGCCACCGCGCGCAGCGGGGCCGGGAGTCGATGGGCGAACCGCATACTGAGCCTCTCTGGGCATGACGGCTGCCGCCGAGAGGCCGGTGCCGCGGGCCGACCATCAGGTAGACGCACAGCCGCCGGAGGGTTTGTGAGGGACAGACGTGGTCATTGCTTCGGCATGACGACGCTATCGGACACATCCCGCAATATCGTCTCACTTACGGAAATTATCCCCCTTGTTCGGAGGGTCTTGCGGGACGCCAGCCCAGGCCAGGGGGTTGCAGGTGCACGGTTGATGCGCAGAAGTCTTTCACTGACTACATGAGGCGGAAGTTCTGCTTGAGGTGGCGGCCCGCTCGGGGTGGGGCGACACACCCGTGCCGACCGCCGCTGGGCTGGCCTCGCAAACTGCTAGGGTCGGGAACCACACCTAGATGGTTCCCGACCCCATCGCTACCGGCGCTGCGGTCGGCCTCCGCTAGCTGCCACCTGAGCCGACGCCGCTAGTGATCGCGTTGAAGACCCCCGAGTAGGTGTAGCCGAGTGGCTTGTCCTTGGAGTCGACCTCCCAGAACGCCAGTTCCTGCACGCCGTTCGAGGCGGCGAAGCTTTCCAGTGTGTTCGCGTTCGGCAGGGTGAAGTTCTCATCGTCGTCGTTCTTGCCCGCGATCGGGGTCAGGCCGAGCTTGTTCCATGCCTGCGTCGCGGAGATCCCGAAGATGCTCTCCATCTGAGTCACCGTGGCCTTGGCCGCGGACTCGGCGTCGGAGAGCACGTTCTGGCCGCTGCCGAAATCCATGACCATGATGTTGACCAGGTTGACGTTCACCTTGGCGCTCACCGCGTTCTTGAGCAGGTTGACCTCGCTGGGCGGAAGGCCATTGGGGTTGACCGCGAGCGTGTAGTCCACCGTGACAGCGGAGTCGGCCTGCTGAAGCGCTGCCAGCGCCTGGTTACGGCGGGAGTTGGCCATGGTGTGGTTGAGCGTGTTGCCCTCGATGTCGAAGTCCAGACGGGTGACGCCGTAGGTGTTGACCACGTTGGCGTATGCGTTCTTCAGGCTGGAGACCGACGTGCACGTGACCGCCAGCTCGCCGCCCGACGCGCCACCGAAGGAGATGATGACGTTGCCGCCCGCGTTCTGCAGGGACTGCACCTGGCTGGTGAACGCCCCGAGTGCGTCGCCGTTGTCCTCCCACTGGGGAGTGCAGCCGCTCTTGGGGGTCAGGAACGCCAGGGTGTAGTCCTTGGTGCCGGATGCCTTCATGTCGGCGCTCATGTCGCCAACGTCGCCCTTGGCGACCTGCAGGTAAGGCGCGGAGTAGCGCGCCGGGTATCCCGCGGTGGCGGCGCTGGAACTCGTGGTTGCGATCGCCATGACCACGATCGGCATGGCGGTGAACGTCATTACCGCCAGTGCCCGGCGGCGCGCCGGGAACCTGCGTCTGAACCGCATGATGTGCCTCTTCGAGCCGTGGGCAGGCTGCCGCAAAAGGTGCTGGTGCCGTTTCCGGCCATGAGGGACTGGCCGACAGCCTGCCGGAGGAGGACGGGGGGTGGAGCAGTGAGATGAGTGTGTGAGACGTAACAGAGCGCGTCAAGGCATTCGCCCTATTTGTGACACCCACACCCCGTAATCGCCCAAGCTCAGCGAGTGCTCGTTGTGCCTCTGGCGTGCGGTCCCATGCTTCCGCCCCTGGCAGCGCCAAACTGGCCAGGAGCGGAGGCTTGTAAGGGGCTAGGGATTACCTTTACTCAGTGGTTACCGTTTGCTCAGCGCTTGCTCAGTGTCCGGGCGGCGGGATGGGCGCGAAGAACAGCCCGTTCGGCTGGACCGCGACACCCGTGACCGTGAGCGGGGTGACCAAGCCCGTCGCGAGGTCTTCGGTTCCCAGGTAGTTCGGGGGGAAGTTCGGCGGCGAGGGGCACGTCGACGGTGCGTTGTTGGCGCTGCACGGGGTGACGGACACGAAGGTCATGCCTATCGGGAACGGGCCCATGACCATGTCCACGGCATCGGCGCTGTCGTCCGTCGTGTACAGGGCACCCGATGGGATGGTGGCCCAGGCCGTGTCATTGACCGACTGCGCGAGATTCAGTACTGAGAGCCGTGGCGTGGTCCCGGAACTGGTCTCCTTGGCGACATAGGCGCCCGCGCGAGCGTGGCTGGCTGGCCCGTGTTTGAAACCGGACGCAACGGCGGCGGTCACCCCGAATGCGAGGACCACTGAGATCGTGGCCGTCGCGGCCACGGCCATCACGGCTGGTCGTGCGTGAGGAGGCATGAGGGCTCCTTGCTGGTTCCTGGTAGGTTCCGGCCAACCTGACCGTCCTACCGAGGAAAACTGACGCCTACCTGGCGCTACGGTCAGGCGCGGGTGAACCTATGGCCAAGAGCGCCCGACTCCGGGCTGGCTCCAGATGCGCTACCAGGTGGCCCGCTCGGCCACGAACGCCGCGAGGGTGCCCAGCGATGCCAGGCAGCCGAGGTCCAGGTCCTCACCCGCCACGTCTACCCCGAACCGCTGCTGAACCTCCCGCAGCAGCAGCGTGCCGGTCAGCGAGTCGAGCGCGACGCCGTCCCCGAACAGTGGCGTGTCGTCCGCGATCTCCCGCAGTTCCTCCCGCCCCGTAACAACCGCAAGAAACTCCCGAATCTCCCGCGCCACGTCCGCGCATTCGGTTAGCGGTTCAGTTTTTGGCCCTCCTGGGGGCCAAAAACTGAACCGCTGATGGTTGTCCCCAGCTGAACGCGGTTGCCCCTGGGTGGGCGTGGCCTCTGGTGGGACCGTAGCCATCCCGTGCTCGCCGGTGGCTCCCAGGTGTGCGGTCGCATCGTTCGCAGGCGTGCTCATCCACTCCGGCAGATCCGGCAACGCACCGGTCAGGCCGAGGCGGTAGATGACTGGGCGGCCCGCTGTGGCCTGCTCCTCCGCCAGCGCCTCGAACCCTGCCTTGGCCAGCGCCATGCGCAGCGGGACGTTCCGCTCGGTCAGCACGCAGGGGAGGTCCAACTGGACCGCTCCCTGCCGCGCGGCGGTCCGCGCCAGCCAGGCCAGCAGCGCATCGATCACGCCGCGGCCCATCGCCCGGCAGGACACCATGACCAGTTCAGTGGTGACCGTGTCCGCGTGCCGCGTCACCACGCACCCACCGACGGTCCCATCGTCGCTGAACTCGTCCCGCAACGCCACAGTGACCACATCGGTGCCCTCGGCCTCGACCAACTCGGCGAACTCCCCTGGCGCCACGGCCCGCGCGGCCGAGTTGAACTGCCGGGTGCGTGCCGCCAGCTCGTCCAGCCGGGGCACGTCCGCCGGAGTGGCCGCCCTAATGGTGATCTGGGTGCCGACCCAGCGCAGGAACGCCTCCCTGCTCCCGCCGAACGACTGTTCCGCCTCCTGGCGGCGCCTGCGCGCCGCGTACAGGGCGCTCCGGCGGTGCGCCTCGTCGGTGAGGACCGCCGGGCTGAACTGCGGCCACGCGGTGGCCTGCGCCACCTCGTCCGGAGACAGCACGGTCACCTCTGGCAGAGCCGCGGCGACCTCCGCCCTTTCGAAGGGGTCGTCGTCCACGAACGCCAGCGTGTCGGTACCGATCCCCAGGTCAGCGGCGACGCGGCGCAGCGCATCCGACTTAGCACCCCAGCCGCACACCACCGCGGCGAAGTCCCAGCCGGTGGCCTTGGCGGCGTGTTCGGCGGCGGCAGGCGGGTTGCGGCTCGCGATTGCGTGCAGGATGCCGCGGCGGCCGAGTTCGGCCAGCACGGCCACCACGGCTGGCTGCACGGGCGGCGGCGTCTGGCCCGACTCGAGGTAGACCCCTGCCAGCAAGGTGTTGTCGATGTCCCAGACCACGCACTTGACCTGGGCAGGCGGATGGTCCGGGGTGGGCGGCAGGTCAGGCGCAGACGCACGGTCCTGGTCGGCGAACCGGTCGTGTGCGGGCGGGTGGTCCGTGGTCTCCGGCAGGTTGGGCGCAGACGCACGGTCCTGGTCAGGCCTGTCGGACACAGGCGGGTGGTCCGGGGTAGGTGGGTCGGGCGCGTGCAGGCCGTCCTGGGTCATGGCTGGTCCTCGCCAGGCCGCCGCTCCATGGTGAGGTGCGCGGCATGGAAGCCGAACTTCGCGTAGAGCGTGCGCATGCCCAGGTTGCCCGCGTGCACCTTGCCGGTCAGGTGGGAGTAGCCAGCCTCGCTTGCCGCGCTGAGCACGGCAGCCATCAGCAGTTCGGCGACCTCGCTGCGGCCGGGGACGTCGGCGGTGGCGAGCGAGCGGAAGTTGCCGTAGCGGTCGCCGGTCAGCGAGTTGGTACGCCCCGACAGCCAGGCCCAGCCCACTGGCCTGCCCGGCCCCTCCCCCGCTGCCACCTCGGCCACCAGCGTGACCTCGCCCGCCTTGCCCAGGGCCGCAGCAACCCGCTTGCGGTGCAGGGCGGGGTCATCCACCGCCTCGTCGCCGAACGACACACGCGCGATCTCCACCTCGAACGCGGCGATCGCATCAAGGTCACGTTCGCCGGCAGGGCGCACGCGGAAACGCGCCGCAGCCAACTGTGTGTCATGTGACTGGAGGGACTCAAGTGGCGCGGATACAGCCGGCCCGCCCGCGCCACTCGGAGCAGCTACACGCCTCTTGCTGTTATCAGACCCCTGGGAACCTGCTGGCCCGATGGAGCTGCCCTCGGCCTCACTGAGATCGGCTGGCCCGACCGCGCTGCCCTCGGCCTCTCCGGGATCGGCTGGCCCGACCGTGCTGCCCTCGGCCTCACTGAGATCAGCTGGCCCGACCGAACTGTCCATGGCCTTCCTGGGATCCGCTGGCTCGACCGAACTGTCCATGGCCTTCCTGAGATCCGCTGGCTTGACCGAACTGCGCGCCTTGGGGCGCATCACGGTCCCGCCGCATTCAGGGCAGCCGGCTGACTTGAGGTCCGCGATATGCGGCCAGCGGACGCCGGGGCCCACGAGGTGGACAGCCCCACAGCCAGCACACCGGTAAGGCCGAACCGCCGCGACCCGGCTGTCCGCCGTATACAGAGGACCGCTGTGTTCGCCGGTGAGCACTGGCTCGCTGTCTGGTGTCGTGCGCAGGTGGTAGAGGTGGCTGGTGCCGCCGAGGATGCCCGCTCCCTCGTAGTGGTTGAAACCCGGCACCAGCGAGCGCACCACCAGCCCCATCTCGGCGATCAGGATCTGGGTCTCCAGGGTCTCCTCAGGCCGCCGCGCCCCGAACGAGAAGAACACGTGCGCCCCGCCACCGTCCGCCAGCGCCGAGACCGCCCTGGACAGGAACAGCCGGGCACCCTCGACTGTGTACGGCGGGTCTGTGCAGGCCACGTCGAAACCACCGAGCAACCCCGGCAGCAGCGGCTGGCGCAGGTCGTGCTCGATGACCTCCGCCGCCACACCGAACCTGGCCAGTTCCGCGCCCAGGTAGCCGAGCAGGTCCGGGTCGGTGTCGACCACCGCCAGGCGGCTCGGCCGGGCGGACGGCCCCACACTCTCAGCGAACGCGGCTATGGCCACGCTGACCAGGTCGTCGTCGCCGAGCAGGATGATGCGGCGGCCGCCGAGCGCGCCAGCTTCGTGCATGCGCAGCACCCGCAGCAGCTTGGTCACCACGGTGCAGTGCGTCTGGTCCAGGCCGAGCTTGGCGGCTGGTACACCCGCCGCGACCGTCTCCAGCGCCGGGACGAGCGCGGCGAGTGAGTCCGGCACGGTGAGCCCAAGCCCCTCGCAGTGCGGGCACTGTCCCCGCAGTCCCGGTTGTCCCGTCCCGGCGGTCCCGGCCAGCGCCTCCCGGCCAGCCGGGGTCAGCCGCACTGGCCTGCTGCGGTCGACGACGCCGCGTTTGCGCAGCTCGTTGCACACCGCGGTGACGATGGGAACCGGCAGTTCGGTGCCGCGTGCCAGGTCGCGGGTGGCCACCGGCTCCTCGCGGGCGATCACCCGCAGGACGTCGATGACCCCAGCCGGCCCCTCGGCCAGCCCCACCGCGGCGGCGACCTCGGCGGCGATCGCGTCAACGTTCATGCATGGTGTTCTTGGAGTCTCCCGCTGCCCACGCGGTGCCCACGCACCGGCCAGGGGCACAGACGTACGGTATTCTCAGCCAATCATGCCAGGTAACGGGCACCCTGAGAGCCCAGCCGTGACCGCACCGGTGCGTAAGCTCCTCCACACCATGGACGCCGTGCTCACCCCGGCTTCACCGGCCTGTGACGCCGGAGAGCTGGCCGCGGCAGCGACGGCCGCCGTAGCGGCGGGCGGCGGCCACGTCCTCGACACCAGCCAGGTGACCTTCCCCAATGGGGCAGTCACCCTGGTCCTGATACTCGCCGAGTCGCACCTGGCCATCCACACCTGGCCGGAGGAGCACCTGGTCGCGATCGACCTGTTCAGCTGCGGCACGATCGACCCGGCCCGGATCACCGCCGAGCTGGCACGGAGCCTGCACCTGGCCGAGGCCCGCACCCATCAGGTCGAACGAGGCCACCCGGTCAGCTGACTCAGGCCACGCGGCGCGCTCGTTGCTGTTATCAGGGGACGCCGGCTGGCTCGGGCCACCCGGCTGACCGGCTCAGACCGGCACCGACAAGGACAGGCCGAACCGGCCCTGCTCGTCGGTCCACCATGAGCGCATCTCGAACCCGGCCGCGGCCAGTTCTGCTGCCACACCGGAGCGCCGGAACTTGGCCGAGACCTCGGTCCGCATCTCCTCACCCTCGGCGAAGTCCACGGTGAGCCCGAGCGCAGGCAGTCGCACCGTCTGGTCGGCCAGACAGGCGAGCCGCATCTCTATCCATTCCTGGTCGGCGTCCCACAGTGCCACATGCTCGAACATGTCCAGGTCGAAGTCTGCGCCGAGGCCGGAGTTCAGCACGCTCAGGATGTTCTTGTTGAACGCGGCGGTCACCCCGGCTGCGTCGTCGTAGGCCGCGACCAGCACCGCCGGGTCCTTGACCAGGTCGGTGCCGAGCAGGAAAGCATCACCCGGCCCGAGCCGGGCCCGCAACGACGCGAAGAACTCGGCGCGCTGGCCCGGGATCAGGTTCCCGATGGTGCCGCCGAGGAAGGCGACCAGCCGGGGCTCGCCGCCGTCGGGCAGGCCCAGGTGCTCCTCGAAGTCCGAGACGACCGCTGTGACACGCAGGCCCGGGTAGTCAGCCAGCACGCACTGCGCGGCCACCACCAGGGCCGCTTCGCTGACGTCCACGCCCACGAAGCTGCGCAGCGTGCCTTCCTTGCGTAGCGCGTCGAGCAGGAGCCTCGTCTTGTCCGCGGCACCCGAACCCAGCTCGACCAGAGTGGCTGCACGGGTCTGGGCCGCCACCTCCCCGGCCACCGCCCGGAGGATGGCCCGTTCGGCGCGGGTCGGGTAGTACTCGTCCAGCCGGGTGATCTTCTCGAACAGTTCGCTCCCCCGCTCGTCATAGAACCACTTGGGGGGGCAGCGTCTTGGGCATGGCGGTGAGCCCGGCCCGGGCGTCAGCCTGCAGTGCGTAGGCCAGGAAGCCTTCGGGCAGGCAGCGTTCGATGTGGAGTTCGGTCACTGAATGGCCGTCCTTTCGTGCTCCCGCTCGGTGAGGGGCAACGGGCTGACCTCAGCCCCGGCTGGTGTGGCCGTGAGCAGGCTGCCGTCTGCCACATCGGTCCACCCGGGGGCGTCGTCACTGGGTTCGGAGGCGACGGTGACCCCGCCATCGCGGACGCGGTAGCACAGTGTGTCCCCGGCGGCGGTCGCCGCGATGGCGCGCCCATCCGTCAGCGCGAAGTTGAACCGCCCTGTCACACCGTGCGCCGCCAGCGCCGCCACGGCGCCGGCCAATGCGGCGGCCGCGCTGGCGCCGTCCCGCAGGCGGGCCACGACCAGTGCCCAGGCCAGGGCGGAGTCGCAGCGGGCCGCCAGCCCAAGGAGGTCGGCCGGTGGCAGGCTCGCGGCCAGTTCGGCGGCCGAGGCGGGCCACCCCTCCAGCACGCCGTTGTG
This sequence comes from Streptosporangiaceae bacterium, assembly GCA_035946955.1. Taxonomy (GTDB): domain Bacteria; phylum Actinomycetota; class Actinomycetes; order Streptosporangiales; family Streptosporangiaceae; genus DASYYE01. The sequence goes on from DASYYE010000452.1 coordinate 10,258, forward strand.
GCCGAACAGCCAGCGGCCCCAGGCGTACGGGGTGACCGCGGCCACGCCGGGCTCGGTCCCGGGCGTGGCCGAGCGCACCACTGCCAGCAGCGCCCGGGTCCGCGTCACCCGGGCCAGGTCCGCGAACGAGGCGTCCGCCCAGATCGGGCCGGGCTGCCGGTAGCGGGCGGGTTCCGGGTCGCCGTCCGCGTACCAGCCGACCCCGAACCCATCCACATTGACATTTCCATAACGCTGCCTGCGGGGTGACCATGCCTGGTGGGCCAGGCCGAACGGTGGGTCGGTCACTATGTGGCGCAGCGTGACAGGAGGGCCCAGGTAGGCCAGAAGACGGCACACGGCTAGACCGGCCACCTCTTGCTGTTATCAGACCTCCCCTGCCTGTGCGGAGCTGCGCCCGGCTGGTGGTCCGGGCCCAGGGCCACGTCGCGGGCTGTCCGGAACCCGGCGAAGATCTGGCGGCGGACCGGGTAGTCCCAGTTGCGGAACGTGCCGCGGCAGGCGACCGGGTGGACGCCGAACGCCCCGCCCCGCAGCACCTTGTACTCGCTGCCGAAGAAGACCTCGGAGTACTCCCGGTACGGCCAGGCGCTGAACCCGGGGTAGGGCAGGAAGTCGCTCGCGGTCCACTCCCACACGTCCCCGACGAGCTGGTACGCCCCGCAGGGGGCGGCCCCGGCGGGGTAGCTGCCGGCCGGGGCCGGCTGCAGGTACCGCTGGCCGAGGTTGGCCAGGTCTGTACCGGGGTCTTCGTCCCCCCAGGGGTAGCGGCGGGACCGCCCGGTGGCCGGGTCGTGCCTGGCCGCCTTCTCCCACTCCGCTTCGGTCGGCAGCCTGCGGCCACGCCAGGCGGCGTAGGCCTGTGCCTCGTACCAGCACACGTGGACCACCGGCTCGGCCGGGGGTACCGGCTCGGTCCGGCCGAACCTGGTCCGGACCCACTCGCCGGCCTCCCGCTGCCAGAACAGCGGGGCGGTCAGGCCCGCCCGCTGACGGTGGTCCCAGCCCGCCGCGCTCCACCACTGACGCCGGCCGTAGCCGCCATCGGCGATGAACTCCTGGTAGGCCGCATTGGTCACCGGCGTGGTGTCCAGGTAGAAGGCCGGGAGCTCCACGGTGTGCGCGGGCCGCTCGTTATCGAGGGCCCAGGGTTCAGTGGAAGTGCCCATGGTGAACGGGCCTGCGGGGACCAGCACTTCGGTGGGCAGGGACAGTGCGGTGGCGGGCGCTGGCGGGGGCGGCGGCGCGGACAGCACGGGCGCGCCCTGGCGCAACTGGTGGGTGATGAGCATGGTCTCGTCGTGCTGCTGCTCATGCTGGGCGATCATGCCGAACGCGAAACCCTCTTCCACCAGCCGCGACCCGCTCATCGGGGCGGAGCCAAGCAGGTCGAGCACCTGGCCGCGGACTTCGTGGGCGTAGGCGCGGGCCTCGCCGGGCGGCAGCAGCGGCAGGGCGGGGCGCTGCGCCCGGGGGTGCTCGAACGCGTCATAGAGCGGGTCGATCTCGGGGTGCATCGGCTCGATGCCGCCCACCACGCGCAACAGCCAGAGTTCTTCCTGGTTGGCGATGTGTGCCAGGTCCCAGACCAGGGGCGACATGAGCGGGGAGTGCTGGCGGGTCAGGTCGTCGTCGTCCACGCATGTGGTGAGCAGGTGCGTACGGTCGCGTGCGGCGACCAGGCTGGCCGCGGCACGGGTGCGCAGGTCGTCGGTGCTGGACAAGGCCATGGTCATTCCTCCGGCTGCAGGGACTGCGTGGCGTAGACGGTCGCCTGTGCTGGTCCGCCCTCCCCCCGGCGCGCCTCGTCGAGCCGGTCATCAGCGGGACAGCGGCTGCGTGCCACATAGCGTTCGGCAAACGTGGTCACGGCCTGCCGGACATCGGGTGGAGCGTCGAGCCTGCCGAGTGCGGACTCGGCGGCTCCGAAGCAGTTGGTGGCCGCGGCCGAGATCAGCCGGTCAGCGGGGCCGAAACGGGCTGCCCGCAGCCATGGGTTCCGCCCGTCCCACCAGCCAGCATGGCCGGGGACGGACCCGTTGCCCGCCAGCGCCGGGCCCCACAGCGGCTGTGCCGCCGCCAGGGCCTCATCCCCGGCGGTCTCGTCCCGCAGGAGGGCGTCCAGCACCGCGGCGGGCACGACCCAGCCGTCGCCGGGCTGCGCGTCGATCACCCGCACTTCCAGGTGCCCGCGCGGCCGGACCGGTGGGAACAGGGTGGACAGGTGGTAGTCCAGGTCGCCGAGGGTGGGCGGGCGCTCACCGGCACCGCGCAGCCAGTCGCGGAAGGTCAGGCCGGCCGGCGCTGACCAGGGCCGGGGCGCTGCGCGGCGCATGCACATGACCTCGGCCCCGAGTGCGTAGTCGACCCAGGCGGCCCGGTGGTCGGCCTCACCATCCAGCCCTGTACGGCCGTTGCCGTTGCTGGCCGCTGAGGTGGGCTGGGCGTGCGCGGGTGGGCGGGTCCGGCCGGGGTCGAGCTGTGCCCAGATCGCCTGGCGGGTGGACTTCCACCCGGTGGCCCGGCCCTCGCAGATCGGCGAGTTCGCGAACGCGGCGACCAGCACGGGCCCGAGCGTGTGCAGCAGCCGCCACCGCCGCGTCAGGCTGTCCGGGCCGGTGCCCTCCTGGCCCGCGTCGACGCAGACCTGCACGGACGCGGTGCTGCACATCATGAAGCGGCCCCAGGGTCCGTCCCGGTTGAAGAACTCCTCCATCGCCGCATACCGCGGCTGGTCCAGCACGCGGCGTGGGGAACGGAGCGGGTCGAGGCCCATCCCCGCCAGCGCCAGGCCGCCGGGCTGGAACGCCCGGCGGAGCGCGGTGAGGTCATCGGATGCCCTGGCGATGCAGGCTGCCAGTCCCACCACCGGTGCGGAGCTGATCTCTACCTGGCCACCCGGTTCGGTGGTAAGCCTGCCGCGGCCGGGGAGCGCACCTGGCACATCCAACCCGGCGAGGGCTGCGGTCACACGTTGCTGGTCCACCGGCAAGGCGGGGTCGCGGCCATCATGGACCAGCCATTCGAGTTCGACCCCAAGACGGGCGGGTGGGCCGGTCTTGAAGCAGATCCCGTGGACGTGCTCCTCGGCGTCTTCTTCGGAAAGTGGCTCGGAATCACCGGGTGGGCATGGCGCAGTGTCGCGCATAGTCTTCATGGCCTGCCCCGTCCATGTCGGCCGGATTGCCGGGTCCTGCCTTGCCATCCGGCACGCCGTGGCCGGTGTGGTCGGATCTACCCTAGGCGAAGTACCCCAATCCAGCCACGTGCCACCCCGGCCGAGGCGCTCTGACCAGCCTGTGGCGTACCGGATAAGTTGGGGATCCTGAGCACTAGCAGTGGGTCGCGGGCGGCACTGGAGGCGGCGATGTCGGGCGGGGTCGGGAACCTGGTCATATCCAGCCCGCTCATCCTGGCCGTCCCGATCGCCGCCGCCGCTGGTGCCGTGAACTTCCTCTCCCCCTGCGTCCTGCCCCTGGTCCCGGGCTACCTGTCCTACGTCACCGGGATGTCCGGGGAGGACACGCAGGACTCCGGGCCAGCGCGTCGCTCCGCCAGGCCCAGCCCAGGCAGCGGCGGCGCCCCCAGCGAGGCCGCCGACACGTCGGTTGCCGCTGGCGCCGCCGAGACGGCCAGCGCGACACTCACGGTCCAGGCCGACCACTTCCCCGTGCCAGCAGCGCGGCGGCGGAGGTCGGCCACCCTGGTCGGCGCCCTGCTGTTCATCCTTGGCTTCTCTGTGGTGTTCACCAGCGAGGGAGCTGCCTTCGGCAGCCTGGGGCTCGCGCTCAGGGGGCACAGTGTCGGCGTGACCCAGGTGCTCGGTGGGCTCACCATTGCGCTCGGGCTACTGTTCGCCGGCGCGTTCGACCGGTTCACCTTTGCCGGGCGGATACTGCGGCCCTCCATCCGGCCCAGGGCCGGGCTGGCTGGCGCCCCCCTGCTCGGTGTGCTGTTCGGTATCGGCTGGACGCCGTGCTCCGGGCCCACCCTGACGGCGGTGCTCACGCTGGCCATGACAACCGGTACGGCCGCGCGCGGTGCCGTCCTGATGTTCTTTTACAGTCTCGGCCTCGGTGTGCCGCTCCTGCTGCTGGCGCTCGCCTTCCAGCGCGGCGTGGCCGCGCTCGGCTTCGCGCGGCGGCACGCGCGCCTGATCACCCGGCTGGGCGGGGCGATGCTCGTCGCGGTCGGCGTGCTGGAGGTCAGCGGCGCCTGGACCAGCGCCTTGGCCTGGCTGCAGGTCCATTGGGTCCTTGGGTCCAACTCGCCCCTCTGAGAACGGTTGCATTTGTCCTGACTTATGGTCACGGAACGCTGTGACCTGGCTGGATGTTAACTAAGGGACCACATACCACTGCTAGCCATTCCACTAAGGGCATTCGTAGCTGGCGCACCGCGCACGATAGTGTATTCACTTGCAGATCACCTGGAATGGCTTGTCATGACCCGATGCCGGATGCGAGACTCGCGTCATGACACGTGGGCCGGGCGTATCTTATGGCGGCAGGGCACCCGGCCCGGCTACTGCGGCGGCTGACGCGGCGAGGCCATCCCGGCGCAACGGAGCCGACCCGCGGCACGGCACACCGCCGCTGGCCATGGCCACCGCGCGGGGCACGCAGACCCTGCGGGAGTCCCTTTCCGAATGCGTGCCACAATCGCAGAAACTGATGGCGTACTTCTTTGCCAGCCTCTTTGTGCGCAGGCCGGAACTGCGGCGTATGTTCCCACCCGCGCTCGGTGCGCACGGTCAGCGCGTGTTCAGCACGCTGGTCCGCTATGCGTGGACCGCTGACACCCCCGAGGCACTGGCCGGCTGGCTCTCGGAACTAGCCAGGGACCACCGCAAGTTCGGCGTCATCGAGAGCCATTACGAGCCATTCTGTGACGTGCTGCTCACCGCCGTCCGCGCGTTCAGCGTGCCCGCCTGGTCGCCGGAGACGGAGGCGGCCTGGGAGGACGCGCTCGTGCACATCGCCGCCATCATGACCGAGGCCACCCGGGAGGCAGCGGACGAACCCGCCTGGTGGCTCGCGGAAGTGACCGGGCACGAGCGGCGTGGCCCCGACGTGGCTGTGCTCACCCTGCGGCCCGGCCCGCCCCTGGACTATCTCCCCGGCCAGCACGTGAGCGTGCAGGTACCGCAATGGCCGCGTACCTGGCGGGAGTACTCGGTGGCGAACGCCCCGTCCCCGGATGGCCTGCTCCGCCTGCATGTCCGTGCCATCGCCGGGGGCCTGGTGAGCAACGTGCTCGTGCAGCAGTCCCAGCCGGGCGACACCGTGCTGCTGGGCCGGGCCCGGGGGAACGTGACCGCTGACACGGTCGGCACGGACAAGGTGGTGTGCCTCGCGGGCGGGACCGGGCTGTCACAGGTCAAGGCCATTGCCCAGGCGCTGACCGGCCCGGACCACGGCTCGGCCGGAACAGCGGCAGCCAGGCGCCCGCAGGTGCAGTTGTTCGTTGGCGCGCGGCGCGAGGCTGACCTCTATGACCTGGCGGACCTGCGCTGCCTCGAGCGTTCCTCAGCCAACCTCACCGTGGTCCCGGTGGTCTCCGACGAGCCGGACTACCCCGGGCTGCGCGGCACCCTGGCCGATGTCGCCGGCCAGCTGCCGGCTGCCACGCCCCACGTCATCATCAGTGGGCCTGCAGGCATGGTGGCCGAGACCGCCGCCCGCGCCTCGGCACGCGCCCCGGGCGCCCTCATCCGGTTCGACCCGCCGACCGTGACTGGGTCGATATCATCACCTGCGTGACCAGGCTCTCACCGAGCGCCCCCACCGCTGCCAGCGAGCCACTCGCGCTTGTGAGCAGCGGGCTCTTCGCCGACGCCTCCAACTTCGAGCTGCGCTACGTACCGGACTACGCGCGCATCGAGGCCATTGTCGGGGCACTGCGCACGCTGGGCCTCAAGGTGGTGCTGACGAGCGGCTCCTTCGACATCATCCACGAGGGCCACTCGATGTACCTGGAGGCGGCGCGGCGCTTCGGCGACTTCCTGATCGTGGGCGTGGACAGCGATGAGAAGATCCGTGCTCGCAAGGGGTCCACCAGGCCAGCGGTCCCGGAGATGGAACGGCTGCGCATGGTCACCCACCAGCGTGGGGTCGGGCTGGTCACGCTCAAGCACCTGCGCGACGAACGGTGGCTGCTGATCAAGACCGTGCGCCCAGACGTGCTGGTAGCGACCGCGGACACCTATGACCGCAGCGAAATCACCGAGCTGGCCGAACGCTACTGCGGGCGGGTCGAGGTGCTGGAGCGCATGGCGACCGTGAGCACCTCCGCCCGGCTGCGCCGTATCCAGCTTGGCGTCCCCGAACCAGGCGACCTCACGGAGACCGGCCAGGCATCCCGGTGAAGCAAGTCCTGCTCTACCTCCCGGTCATCCACGCCGGGTATGAACGGTTCCTCCAAGGCCACGCCGACGCCGGTGAAGTGCTGGTGCTCGGCGCGGGTTTCACGGAACACTACCCCGGCCTGGCCAAGGACATCCGCGCGCTGCCGCCGGAGCGGGCCGCCGCCTACCTGCGGCTGGCGTGCCCGGCAGCCCGGGTCCGCGTGGCCGAGCCCGGCGATCTGCCGGACGCGGTCCACGCCGAGGTGCTCGTGCTGCCCGACGAGACCGTGACCCGTGACCTGGTATCCGCCTATGGCCTGGCGGCCGGCCGGACAGTGCTGTTCGAGCGCACGTTCCTGCGCTGGGACCGTGCGTGGGCCACCGTGCTGCGCCACGTCACCCCCGACGGCGAGACCACTGTGGCGCAGCTGCCACGCGAGATGCTCAGGCTGGCGGTGACCCTGTCCGAGCGCAGTTCGGACTGGTGGCGGCAGGTGGGCGCGGTCGCGGCACGCGGAGGCCAGGTGCTGGGGTGCGCCTGGAACAGCCACTACCCCACCGAGTACGCGCCATATCTCAACGGTGACCCGCGGGACAGTTTCGAGCGGGGAGTCCGCGCCGACCTGTCCACCGCGCTGCACGCGGAGGCCGCCGTGGTCGCCCGGGCCGCCCGGGACGGGGTCAGCCTGGCCGGGGCGGACCTCTACACGACCACGTTCCCGTGTCCGGCCTGTGCCCGGCTCATCGCCGAAGCAGGGTTCCGCCGCTGTTTCTTCACCGGCCAGTACTCGGTCCTCGACGGCGAGCAGGTGCTGCGCGCCGCCGGGGTCCGCCTCATCTGGGTCGACACCGCACCCGAAACAGTCACGGTTGCTGAGTGAGCCTGGTCAGGCGATGCGGACGTCGATGTCGGCGTCGCGGAGTTCCTGGACGGCTTGCGGGCTGGCCGAGCTGTCGGTGACCAGGACGTCGATGGCGGTCACGGGGCAGATGTGACCGAAGGCGACCTTGCCGAGCTTGGATGAGTCCACGGCGAGGATGATCCGCTGGGCGGACGCGGCCGCGGCACGTTTGACCGCCACTTCGGACAGCAGGTTGTCGGTGACCCCCTGCCGCACGTCGACCCCACAGCTGCTGAGCACGCAGGTGTCGAAGCGCAGGTGCTCGAATGCGGCCTCGGCCAGGCTGCCGGTGAACGAGTGCTCGCCGGGACGGACCTCGCCACCTGGGACGAGGACCTGGACCTGCTCCAGGTCGAGCAGTTCCGTCAATGGCCGCAGGGCCAGCGGCATGACGGTCAGCCTGCGGTCCCGGACGGCCCGGGCGATCTCCACGGCCGTCGTGCCGCCGTCGAGGACGACGGTCTCCCCATCGATGAGCAGCCCGGCCACCGCAGCGGCAACCGCCCGCTTGGCCTCGGTCCGCTCCAGAGCCCGCAGTTCGAACGGCGTGTCTTCGGCACCGAGGAACAGCCGCACAGCACCGCCGTGCACCCGGCGCAGCAACCCTGTCGCCTCCAGGGCTTCGAGGTCGCGGCGCACCGTCATCTCGGAGCACCTGAACACCTCGGCAAGGGCCTTGACCTGGACCCTTCCGTCTCGCCGGACTGACTCGGCGATGGCGAGCTGTCGCTCCCGGCCATCCATGTTGTTCATTCTAACAAATCTGTTGTTAGAATGCTCAAGAGATGGAACACGCGACAGAGCCTGCCAGCACCCTCCCGCGAGTCCCCCGGGCCGAGGCCGGCCGCCGTGTCCCCCGCCAGGCAAGCCAGCGGCTGCGCCGTGCGCGGCTCGCGGTGTGGTGCTATTTCACGATCCCGGGCGTGACCATGGCCGCGTGGACCGCGCGCATCCCCGCGGTCAAAGCCCAGACCGGTGTCAGCGACGCTGGCCTGTCCGTCGCGATCCTCGCGGCAGGCGTTGGTGCGCTCGTGTCCATGCAGGCCGTCGGGTGGCTCATCCACCGCTACGGCAGCGCGGCCGTCACCACCGCCGCCGGGGTACTGGCGACCCTTGCCATGATCGCGCCCGGCTACGCGCGCTCGCTCAGCGAACTGGTCCCGTTGGAGTTCCTGGTCGGCGCCGGGATCGGCATGCTCGACGTCGCGATGAACACCCACGCCGTGGAGGTCGAGCGCGCCTACGGGCGGCCGATCATGGTGTCGTTCCACGCCATGTACAGCATCGGCGGGCTGGCGGGCGCGCTGTACGGGAGCCTGCTCGCCGCGGCGGGGGTCGCACCGGGCCCGACGTTCCTGGCCCTGGACCTGCCGATGGCAGTCATCGCCGCCGTGGCCAGCCGCTGGCTCCTGCCCGCCCGCCCCGCTGCCGCCGGGGACACCGGCGCAGCCAGCGGCGATGGCGCAACGGGCACCAGCCGGGCCGGCACCGGCAGGCGCTGGGCGCTGCGCATCCTCTTCCTCGGCATCATGGGCATGTTCTGCCTGCTGGACGAGGGCGCCGCGGCTGACTGGAGTTCGGTCTACCTGCGTGACTCCCTGCGCGCCGCCGCGTGGCTCGCGCCCTTGGCCTTCGCCGCCTTCTCCATCTGCATGGCGCTGGGCCGGCTCGCGGGTGACCGCATGGTGCCCGTCATCGGCCGCGTCGCCCTCGTCCGCTACGGCGCCGCCTTCGCCGCAGTGGGGCTGGGCACCGGCCTGCTCATCGGCACGCCAGTCGCTGGCATCGCCGGCTTCGGCGCGCTGGGCCTCGGACTGTCCTGCATCATCCCGCAGCTCTTCACCACCGCCGGCAACTGGGACCCGGCCCGGGCCGGCCACCTGGTAGCCCGGGTGTCTTCACTCAGCTACCTCGGCCTGCTGGTCGGCCCGGTCGCGATCGGCCCCCTCGCCGACATCACGGGTCTCCCGGTCGCCCTGTCCCTCCCCGTCGCCCTGGCCGTGCTGGTCGCCCTCTCAGCCGGCGCCGTCCGCCCACCAGCAGCCCAAGGGCGCGCAACGCCTGGCGGTCAGGCCGAAACGAACCGGTCGCGCTCTGGTGTGTCGTCGCCGGGCCGCACCAGCCCCGATTCATAGGCGAGGACCACAGCCTGTGCCCGGTCGCGCAGATGCAGCAAGGCCGATACCTCCCGGCGGGCAGCTACTGGCTGAAGCGCATGCGGACGGTGGGGGCGCCGTCGGTGTTGGCCGCTACGAGGACGTGGACGTGCAGGTGGGCGATGGTGGCGCCGCTGAGGCGGAGGTCGCCGTTGCGGACGCCGACACCGTAGGACGTCAGGCTGTACCGCTTGTCCACCTCGGCGAGGGCGGTCCAGAAGTCGTTTTGTGCCTCGCTGGTGAGCGCTAGCAGGTCACTGACGTGCTGGTGCGGGAGGAGCAGCAGGTGCAGGCTGGTGCCCGGGTAGGGGAACGCGTTGGTGGTGGCGTTCCAGTGTTCAGTGGAGAACAGGATCTCCTGCCGGGGATGGCTGACCAGGTGCTCGGGGCAGAACAGGCACACCCCCGCGCCGTCGAGGCGTTCCATCTCCGCCCGCTGCTCTGGGGTCCGGGCGTTGTCGAAGTAGTACAGGCTCATGGCCGGGCCCGTTCGTAGTCCAGGTACTCATACGGGAGGGCGGCCCGGGGGTCGCTGACCGGTTCGGACCGCCGGAGCTCGAAACCCTCCAGCCAGCCTGGGGGCATCGAGCGGTCTCCCTCGACTTCTGCGCGGACCCTCGTGAGGTAGACACGGTCGGCCGACGGCAGGGAGTGCTGGAAGACGGACACCCCGCCGATGACGAAGAACTCATCATCACCTGCTGCTTCGGCCAGGCTCTCCGCCAGCAGGAGCGCGGAGTCCAGCGTCCCCCGTACATGCACCACGCCGTTGCCCGGACGCTGATCTCCGTCATCGCGGTGCTCTTTACTGCTATCTGCAGTAGGAACAACCGCGGTCTCCTCCGAGGAGCTGACCACGACCGATGTGCGGCCGGGCAGCGGCCTGCCCAGGCGGGCGAGGATGGAGTCGTAGGTGACGCGGCCCATCACCACCACGTGGCCCGTGGTCAGGGCACGGAACCTGCGCAGGTCCTCCGGGAGGTGCCAGGGCAGCGTGCCGCCTATGCCGATGACCTCGTTGTCCGAGGCGGCCAGGACGAGCGAGACGATCACGGGGACACCGGGATGGCCCGGATCGACGGGTGCGGGTCGTAGTCGGCCAGGTCGAAGTGGTCGGCGCGGAAGTCGTGGATGTCCGCCACCTTCTCCCCTTCGGGGGTCAGCCGGACGGCCGGCAGCCGCCGCGGTTCCCGTGTCAGCATCGGCGTGACGCTGGCCACCTGGTCCTCGTACACGTGGGCGTCGGAGATCGTGTGGTAGTAGGCGGCCGCCGGGATCCCGGTGAGGTGTTCCAGCATGAGCAGCAGGGCCGCGTACTGGACCATGTTGCTGGGCACCCCGACCGGCACGTCCCCGGAACGCTGGAACATGTGCAGGTGCAGCCCGTCCCCGATCACCCGGACATGGACCCAGCCGTGGCACGGCGCGATCGTCGCGCCCGGCGTCTTGCCCTGCCCACGGACCAGGTACTGCGGTATCCACGGCGTCACGAAGTGGGTCCGGTCCCCTGGCAGCTCACGCAATTGCTCGACCAAGTGCTTGAACTGGTCGAAGCCGCCGCCCTCGGCCGTGGGGAAGTGGCGGAACGCCCCGCCGTAGGAACCCGGCCCCAGGCTGCCAGGTGGCAGCCCACGCTTCGCGGTCTTCTCGGGGGTCGCCCAGGCGTCCCACCAGTCGCACCCGAACTCGGCG
>DASYYE010000453.1:0-35762 GCA_035946955.1 Streptosporangiaceae bacterium
GTGCTGGCGTGCCCGTGGATCGGTGATCAGGCGGTAGCCGGGTAGCTGGTCCGCCTTCTGGCCGTGCTCACGAGCGCCTTGGCCGTTGCCCTGGCCGGTGAGGCAGCCGAACCCGGAGCCGGGCGTGCCTGGGAGGCCGAAGGCCAGCGCCAGGTTGATCCAGGCGGTGACCGTGTCAGTGCCCTTGCTGTGCTGTTCGGCGCCACGGCCAGTAAGGATGTGTGCCCGGCAGGCGGTGTGCAGGTGGCCGGCTGCCCGGCGCAGGTCGCTGGCTGCGACGCCGGTGAGGCGTTCCGTGCGCTCCGGCCACCACCTGGCGGTCTGTTGCCGGGTTTCTTCCCAGCCGGTGGTGCGGGTCTTGCGGTAGTCCTCGCGCTGCGTCGTGTCCAGGTAGCCGGCGGTCCAGGCGATGTGCAGCAGGCCGAGCGCGAGCGCGAGGTCGGTGCCTGGGGCTGGCTGCAGGTGCATGCCGCCGGTCTTCAGCGCAGCCTCGGCGGTCGGGGTGCGGCGCGGGTCGACCACGATGAGCCTCGCACGGGCCGTCAGGTGGCTCATCAGCGGTGGCATGGTCTCCGCCGGGTTCGCGCCAGCCAGCAGGATCACGTCCGATCCGGCCAGGTCAGCAACGGGGAACGGGAGCCCGCGGTCCAGCCCGAACGCACGGTTGGCAGCCGCCGCAGCTGACGACATGCAGAACCGGCCGTTGTAGTCGATCTGCGACGTCTTGAGGGCCACGCGGGCGAACTTCCCGAGCAGGTAGGCCTTTTCGTTGGTCAGCGCGCCGCTGCCGAAGACCGCGACCGAGTCGTTGCCGTGCCGTTCCTGGAGTCCTCTCAGCCGGGCGGTGACGTGGCCGAGGGCCTCGTCCCAGGTGGCTTCGTGATGGCTGGTGCTGCCGGGGTCCTTCATCAGCGGCGTAGTGAGCCGGTCTGGAGTGTCCAGCAGCCCGGCGCTGGTCCAGCCCTTCTGGCACAGGCCGCCCCGGTTGGTGGGGAAGTCACGCGGGATGACGGTGAGCCGGCCGGTCTCTGGCGAGACCGAGAGGGTCATGGCGCACTGCAGGGCGCAGTACGGGCAGTGCGTTGCCGTCGTGGTTGCCGTCATGCGGCAGCCTGTACGGGGACTGGGGCGGGAGCAGTCTCCCGGCGGCGGGCGAGCGCGGTGACGGCCACGCAGACCGCGTAGAAGACCAGGAAACCGGCCAGTGCCGGGCGGGCGTTGTGCGCCTGCAGGTACGACTGGCGCAGTGCCAGGTTGATCCCGGCCCCGCCGAGACCGCCGGCAGTTCCGGCGAAGGCGATGACCGCGCCAGTGCGCCGGCGGGCGTCGAGGCGGGTGCGGGCCGGGTCGGTGCCGGTTGCGATGGCCGCGGCCGCAGCGGCGGCGTACGGGGCTGGGATCATCGCGTAGGTGGAGCCGTTGCCCACGCCGCTGAGCACGAACAGCACCGTGAAAGCGACACTGAACAGTGGCAGTGAGTGCGCCATGGAGGCGTCGATGGCGAGCAGGGTGCCCGCGGCAAGCCCAGCGAAGACGATGAGGGTGATCCGCGCCGGGCCGAAGCGGTCCGCCAGCCAGCCGCCTGCTGGCCGGGCGAGCGAGCCGAGCAGGGGACCGGTGAACGTCAGCGCGGCCGCCTGGAGCGGGCTGCGGCCGAAGTCGTTCTGCAGCACCAGCCCGAACGCGAAGCTGTAGCCGATGAACGATCCGAATGTGCCGATGTACAGCAGTGAGACCGTCCAGCAGTGTGGGTCCTTCAGCACGTTGCGGTAGGTGCCCGCGTCCGTGCGCATCCCCGGCAGGTTGTCCATCAGCCCGTACGCAAGGCCAGCCGATACGAGCAGCAGGGGAATGAACGCCTCGGTGAGGACGCGCGGATGGCCGGCCCCCGCCGTGGCAATGACCAGCAGGCCGAGCAACTGCACCGAGGCGACGCCCAGGTTGCCGCCCCCGGCGTTGATACCAAGTGCACGCCCCTTCTCCCGTTCAGGAAAGAAGAAGTTGATATTGGTCGTCGAGGCGGCGAAGCAGCCCCCGCCCAGCCCGCTGACCGCGGCGCAGAGCAGGAACGCCCACAGCGGTGCGCGCGGCTCGCCCATCAGCAGGGTGGCGAGCATCACCGGGACGAGCAGGAGGAGTGTGGACAGCGTGGTCCAGGTGCGCCCGCCGAGCCGGGTCACCGCTAACCCATAGCCCGGCCGGACCGCGGACCCGACCAGCGTGACGACCGATACCAGCAGGAACTTGTCACCCGGCGAGATGTGGAAGCCGCTGTTCTTCGTCATGAACAGCACCAGGACCGACCACAGGCTCCAGACGGAGAAGCCGATGTGCTCGGCGAACACTGAGGTCCACAGGTTGCGCCTGGCGGTACGGCGCCCGTTGGCCTCCCAGAACGTGGCATCCTCGGGTTCCCAGGCGGTGATGGCGTGCGTTCGGCTCATGGTGGGTGACGCTAGGAGCGGCGTGTTACCTGTCAGGTGGTCGCGCGTAACACCAGCGCAAGGAATTCCTCACTGTGCTGGCGGAGGCGCCGTGAGAAGAGTCGCTGAGCCGCCTTGTTTCCGGGCGGGAAGACGGGAGGCCTTACCCATGCGCCGTACGCACACCTATGACGTGACCGTGACCTGGACCGGCAACCGGGGGAGTGGGACCACCGCCTACCTGGACTACGGCCGGGAGCACGAGATCACCGCGAACGGCCCGCCCGCCATCCCCGCCAGCTCCGACCCGGTGTTCCGAGGGGAGCGGGGCCGCTGGAACCCGGAGCAGCAGCTCACGGCCGCGCTGTCAGCGTGCCACATGCTGTGGTACCTGCACCTGTGCTCGGCCGCGGGAGTGGTCGTCACCGCCTACTCCGACGATGCCCACGGCGTGATGGCGGAGGCGGCAGAAGGAGGTGGCCACTTCACCGAGGTGACACTGCGCCCGCGTGTGGTCGTTGCGTCGGCCGGCATGACCGGGAAGGCCGTCAGCCTCCACGCCGAAGCCGCCGCGAAGTGCTACATCGCGAATTCGGTGAACTTCCCCGTCCGCCATGAGCCGACCGTGACCGTGGCCCGCGGCGGAGGTGACACATGACCGGTCCGCAGGGGCTGCGGGTCACGGCCCGGGACGCGCGGTTCCAGCAGTGGGAAGCGCTGCTCGGCAACCGCACGAAGCGCCAGCGCAGTGGCGAGTTCCTGGTCCAGGGCGTGCGGCCCATCACGATGGCGGTGCGCAACGGCTGGCAGGTCCGTGCCCTGCTGCACGGTGACGGCGTCCCACTGTCTGCGTGGGCGCGGGAGACACTCGATACGGTCCCGGCCGTGCGGGTCGCCGTCGCCACCGGCCTGATGGCCGAACTCGGCGGAAAGACGGAGACAGTTCCCGAACTGCTCGCCGTCGTGGGCATGCCACCGGATGACCTGACCCGGATTCCCGCTGGCCTCCGCATGCTCACCATCGTGTTCGACCGGCCCACGAGCCCCGGGAACATCGGGACCCTGATCAGGTCGGCGGATGCCTTCGGTGCCTCCGGCATCATCGTCACCGGGCACGCGGCCGACGTCTACGACCCTAAGACGGTACGGGCCAGCATCGGTTCCCTGTTCTCGGTCCCGGTGGTCCGGGCGGCTTCCCACCGCCCGGTGCTGGAATGGGCCGCTGCCATCCGCTCCGACGGTCCTCTGGTGACCGTGGGAACCGACGAAGACGGCGACCTCGAACTCGCGCGGTTCGACTTCTCGCGGCCGACGCTCGTGGTGGTCGGAAACGAGACCACTGGGCTCAGTGTGGCCTGGCGTGAAGCCTGCGACCACATGGTCCGGATACCCATCTCTGGCACCGCGAGTTCACTCAATGCCGCCACCGCGGCGTCCATCGTGCTTTACGAAGCGGCACGGCAGCGGGCGGCCTGGCAGGCGTGACCGTGTCGGCCCCAGGGCTGGCGCGGGCTCAGAAAAGAGTCGGTGGTCCGGTGGGGACCGGCGCTGGGAGCGGTTCGACCTCGGGCACCCGGGCCCGTACCTCGCCGTGGAAGCGGCGTGCCAGCTCGAGCGCATCGACGTTGTCGGGCGTGTGGATGAACACGGTCGGCGAACGCCCCTCGCGCAGCCAGTCAGCGACTGTTTCGAGCCAGTGCTGCCATCCCGCCACGGTCCGTGCCGCGTCGTCGCGGCCGATGTAGCGGACGACGGGATTGCCAGTGAGGGCCGATGACCGGCGCGGCAGGCGTGGCTTCCTCGTCCACGCCTCCCGTTCGGCGTCAGTGTCCGGAGGGCTGCCGAACAAGACGGTGGAGTCGAAGGTCACCCATTCCGCGCCGACGCTCCCGAGAACCCGTTCCAACTGCTGTTCCGACCGTGGGTCCTCGAAGAACGCGCGGTGGCGTACCTCGACGGCGCACCGGTACTCGTGTGGGAGACGGCCCAGGAAGCCGCGGAGAGTGCCGAGTTCGGCCGGGCCGAAGGACGGTGGCAGCTGGACCCAGAGGGCGTGGGCACGCGAGCCGAGGGGTTCGATCGCGGTCAGGAAGGCGCGGAGCGGGTCGCTGACGTTGGTCAGACGGCGCTCATGGGTGACCGGTCTTGGCAGTTTGAGGATGAACCGGAAGTCGGGGGAGGTCTGCGCGGCCCACGACTGGACTGTCTGCAGGGCAGGTGTCGCATAGAAGGTCGTGTTGCCCTCCACGGCGTTGCACCAGGTCGCGTAGGCGCTGAGGCGGTCACGCGGGGACAGTGATGCAGGCAGGTACCGGCCTTGCCAGGGTGAGTACGTCCACATCGCGCATCCGACATGGAGCTCCATGGCCTGAGGGTACCGGGGCACATGCCGCGTTAGGGTCGTGCCATAACGCTTCCACAGCGGGAGGGGGTGCAATGGCGATCGACGACTTACCACTGCCGGTGGTGAACTTCCTGAACGCGATCGGGGTGCCGTGGCCCTACATCAACGAGGACACGGTGTGGCAGTTCGCGGGCCTCGTCCGGGAGTTCGGGCAGGCGGTGCAGACCACCCACCAGGACGCGAGCGGGTCGGTCGCCGCGATCGCCAGGGCACACCAGTCGGTGTCGACAGAAGATGACCTCGGGGTGGGCCAAGCTGACGGCCCAGCATGTGGACGAGATCGTCGCTGGGTGCACGGTGCTGGCGGACGCCCTCGACGCCGCCGGAGGCTACATCGTGGCGCAGAAGGCGGAGGCGGTCGCCGAGCTCGTGGGGCTGGCCGCGGCGTTCGTCGCCGATCAGGCCGCGGCGGTGGTCACGTTCGGGCTGTCCGAGGCGGCGCTGCCGCTGCTCGAGGAACTGGCGGCGAAGCTGGTCGAGTCGCTGGAGATGGACCTGCAGCAGTACATCGCCGGGCAGGTGATCGAGGCGGCGGCCAAGCCGCTGGCCGCCAAGGTCGACGCCGCCCTGTCGGGGCTGGACTGGTCACAGTCGGGGGCGGTGGCGGGCACGTCTGGGGCTTTCTGGTTGACCCAGCCGCGGTGGCTGCCGAGACGGCGGCGTTGCGGTGCCACGCGGCGGTCCTGCGTACGCAGGCGATGGGCCTGGCTGAAGCCGTGCGGGGGCTGAGGTTCTGATGGGCCAGATGCTGCCAGAGATATTCGGGGCACTGGCCCAGGACATGGCCCGCGCCATGGCGGACGCGGCCGAGGCGGAGACCGGGTTCATCGAGCAGACGGCCGTCAATGAGGACACCGCGCTGCAGCGGATCGCCGACACCGAGGCGGGGATCGCGAAGCAGGCGTCCGGTATCGGGGCGAAAGCTGGGCAGGACGCGGCAGCCGCTCGCAGCGCAGTTGGCTTCCGTGGGCGGGTCAGCGATGACCAGCTGACGAACGCGTTGCGCGACTGGCAGAGCGAGCGGTTCCAGTTCGGGAACCAGCAGTTCCTGCTCGACCGGGGGGACTTCGGGCATATCCTGTCACGCCATATGCCGGAGCTGTGGGACGGTTCTCTCAAGGCGGAGCAGACTTTCTTCGACTCCGGCATGTCAATCAGTGACATTCAGGACGCGATCAGGAATGTGCTGGAGCAGAACAGGGATACGCTCATCAGCCGAGGCACGAATGCCATCTACCAGATCCAGGGGTCGTTCGGCGGCACCGACTATATTATCGGTGTCAACAACGGCCATATTGCCCAGTTCTTCCCCTTGCCGAGGAGTTAGCGGTTGATCGAGGTCGAGTCCTACCTGCGGACCGGTGATGACGAGTTCACGCGCATCGAAGAAGCTCGTGAGGTGCCACCCGACCCGCGCTATGTCGAGGGTGCGCTGACTCTGAGCATCGGCGGCAGAGCCGTCCTCGACACAGTCATGTGGGATTACATCGATCAGCTCTGGGCTTACGTCAGCGACATGGTCGGCTCGCTGAGCGAAAAGGATGAGGTGTCCACGTACTTTCCGGACCAGCCCATCCGGCTCACCTTCCGCCGCCAGGCTAACGGCCGCGTCCTGGTCAGCGCCGAGCTGACCAGGGGACCGCGGGTCGCTAATGCCGACGAACGTGAACTCGTCACCGAATTGCAGGCCAAGGGTGAAGTCTTCTTCGCCCGGATGTCCGAATTCTTTCCCGAGAACCGCCGCGCTTACGAGGACGCGCTCACCCGCCTGAGGTCGTACCGGAGATAGGCATCCCACGGTCCGCAGGTCATGGGCGTTTGGCGACGGTCAGGAGCACGGCGGAGTCCTGTAGCGCCTGGAGGCTGTGCGGCGCGTCGGGGATGATGATCAAGTCGCCGTCCCTGCCTTCCCAGGAGTCCTCCCCGGCGGTGAGCAGGACGCGGCCGCGCAGCACGTGCACACTGGCCTCCCCGGGGTTGGCGTGCTCGGTCAGTGCCGCGTCCTTGGTCATGGCGATGACCGTCTGCCGTAGCACTTTCTCGTGGCCGCCGAGGACGGTCCGCGCGGCACGGCCGCCAGCGGCGCCGGCTGCGTCTTTCAGCAGTTCCCGTGCCAGCGCGTCGAGGGAGAGCTTCTGCATCGCGTGTTCCTTTCTGCTTTATGTGCTACCGCGGGTGCTGGGTGTGTCGGGCTGGCGGGCGAGCCGGGCGCCGAACGCGGCTGCGACCAGCGCCCATGCGGCAACGGCGACCCAGAGCATGAACCGGGCGAGAGGGGCCATGAGGGCCAGGTGGGTGGCTTTGCCGAAGACCAGCGTGGCGACGCTGTACATGCCGAGGGGGAAGACCACGCTCCACAGGGTGGGCTCGTAGGCGAGCGGCCAATGGTGACGGACGTGCCGCCATAGGCCGAGGATTATCAGCAGCGGGATCCACCAGGTGCCGAACGCCCACATGGCGAAGGAGAACCCTGCGACGAAGCCGTGCGTCGCCTGGGTGACCGGAAGCCTGCCCGGCAGGTCCAGGATCCGGGCGCCCGCGAACACGGTGATCGCGGTCGCGCCCATGAGTATCCAGTACGGGGGGCCGAGCACCTCCGGCTTCATGGCCACGGTTAGCCAGCGCAGCAGGATGAGGGAGACGAGCAGCAGGTACAGCACGAGCCCGATGCTCCACAGCCCAGCGGCAGCCGGCGCCAGCAGCCCGGATTGCGACGGCCACACGGGGACCAGCGTCGATGCCGCGATCGACAGGGACTGGGTGGCGACCACCCACAGCAGCCAGGTGCCGTTGACACCGCCGAGGACGGAATCGCTCGCGCGGGTGAGCAGCAGGCTCGCGGGCACGCCGTAGGTCAGCAGCAGCCATACGATGGCGGCCAGCCCGGACAGGACCGCGGTGGCCAGCGGATGGCCTGCGGCGGCCAGTCGCACGCCGAGCACATCGAGGCCTGCGCTGATCGTGAAGAAGCCGAACACCCGGTCCGGGGCCTTGAAATCGGCCGTCAGGCTGGACCGGAAGAAGGCCGCCCTGGCCACCAGGCCGATGGCCAGCACGACCAGGCCGGCCGATGCGGCGGCCAGGAACGCCCAGGACAGCCAGGAAGGCCCGAGCAGGAATGTCCCGGTCGAGATGATCCCGGTGGCCATCACGAACGCGAAGTACCCCGGGTGCAGGTCGCGCACGGCCGTTGCTGTCCGGCCGGGTGAGGGTGCCGGGCCGGGGGCGGTGCCCGGGGTCGTTGCCACGGTCGTCCTCTTGGCGGTCATCAGGCGGCCCTAATAGGGGACGCCGATCTTGCGCCATCTGCGGCCGCTGGTACCGGGCTCGGGGGGCGGGACGGCTTTGCGGCTGCGGTAGACAATGTAGGGCCTCCACAGGTACCACAACGGGTAGCTCCAGGCGTGCACGAGGCGGCTGAACGGCCACACCGCCCAGATGACCCACGCCGCGGTGGCGTGGACCTGGTAGATGACAGGGGCGCTGGCGATGGCGTGGACATCAGGGGAGCCGGTGAACAGGCCGCGGAACCAGGGCGCGACGGTGGTCCGGTAGTCGTACCCGTGACCGAACAGGTTGACCCCGATGGTGGGGGCGACGCCGGTCAGGATGACGACCAGCAGCAGGACCAGTGCGACGTAGTCCACCGGGCTGGTGGTGGCGCGCACTCTGGGCACCAGCAGGCGCCGGCCGGCCAGGATGACCACCCCGCCGATGACCAGTACCGCGGCGAGGGTGCCCGCGGCGGCGGAGAACCACCGGTAGGCGTTCTCGGGGATGCCGATGGCGTGGGTCCAGCGTTGCGGGATCAGGATGCCGATGACGTGCCCGGCGATCGCGGCGAAGGTGCCGTAGTGGAAGACCGGTGAGCCCCACTTGAGCAGCCGGCGTTCTTGCAGCTGGGTAGAGCGGCTGGTCCAGCCGAACTGGTCGTAACGCCACCGCCAGATATGGCCGACCACGAAGATGCCCAGCGCGAGGTAGGGCAGGGCCACCCACCAGAACAGCTGCACTGCGCTCGGGTTGCTCACCGCGCGACCCCCCGATACCCCCCGAGGTAGCCGGGCGGGGCGAACGGCTCCAGGCCGACGTCCTCGGTCGGTGGGCCTTTCTCCCAGGCCCGGCGTATCCGCGCGAGGTCTGGCCTACGCAGCGCGGGGAGCTGGGCGCACACCCCCTCGATCACGGCGGCGTAGGGGGATCCGGCCTGGCACAGCGCGCGCAGCAGCAGCTCCAGGTCGGCGCGGTGGGCACGGAGCAGTTTCCCGCCGCGCGGGTCCAGGGCGGCGAAGTCCAGCACCATCGGCAGGTAGTCGGGCAGTTCGTCATCGCACGGTTCGAGCCCGGCGGCCCGGTAGGCGGCCTTGAAGGCCAGCATGGCCATGCCCCGCTTGCGGGTGTCACCGTAGCGGTAGTAGGTCAGGTAGAGGGCACAGCGGCGGCGCAGGTCGAAAGTTTCCACGTAATGCCGGGCGACCTCGTCCGGAGGCGTTGCTTCCAGCCAGGCCAGGAACCGGCCGAACGCCCCTCGGCTGGCCCTGGACGAGCCCGCGGCTGCGGTGGCCAGGTGGCCCAGGCCGTCGAACAGCGAACTGGTCGGGTACTGCAGCAGGACGGACGCGAGCTTGAACGGACTCACCGCGGTCATGACGTGCCCCCATCGGGGAACAGGTGCGGGGCGTTGCCGCGGCCGTCCCAGCCGAACAGGTTGAAGTGGAGCCCCCCGTCGTCGTCGCGGAAGGTCTGCCTGTCCCCAGGCTGGGCCGGGTGGAACGTCTCAACTGAGCCTGGCGGCCCAGTCCCGCCCATGCCCGGTCCGCCGTCATGGTCGAGGCTGCAGAACAGTTGTTCGTGCTGGGCCATCAGCCGCCCAGCGTCCTCGGCGTGGGCGGGCGGGATGACGTACCGGTCGTCGTACTTGGCGATGGCCAGCAGCCGGTACAGGTCTTGCAGGTCGGACTGCCCGGCTCCGACCGAGGCAGGCAGCCCCGGGTCGGGGTCGAGGCCGAGTTGGGCGGCGCGCATCAGGGCGCGGACCGCGGCGAGCTTGCGCAGGACCCGGCGGACCGGCACGGTGTCCCCGGCGGTGAACAGGTTCGCCAGGTATTCCGCGGGGATCCGCAGCGCATCGATGGCGGCGAAGACACGGTCGGTGCCGGTGTCGTCCGGCTCGTATGCGTGCGCCACATCGGCGACGGGGGACAGCGGCGGGATGTACCAGACCATCGGCAGCGTACGGTACTCCGGGTGCAGTGGCAGCGCCACCCGGTGCCGGACGGCCAGCGCGTACACCGGGGAGCGCCGGGCCGCATCGACCCAGTCGGCCGGGATGCCCTGCCGGGCGGCCTGGGCCGCGACAGCCGGGTCGGCGGGGTCGAGGAACACCGACAACTGCGCCTCATACAGGCCCCGCGGGTCGGCGGTGGCCGCCGCGGCCAGCACCCTGTCCGCGTCGTAGAGGAACAGCCCCAGGTACCGCAGCCGGCCGACACAGGTCTCCGAGCAGATCGTCGGCTGCCCGGACTCGATCCGCGGGAAGCACAGCGTGCACTTCTCGGCCTTGCCGGTGCGGTGGTTGAAGTACACCTTCTTATACGGGCACCCGGACACGCAGAACCGCCAGCCCCGGCACCGGTCCTGGTCGACCAGTACGATCCCGTCTTCTTCCCGCTTGTACATCGCCCCGGACGGGCAGGACGCGACGCACGAGGGGTTGAGGCAGTGCTCACAGATCCGCGGCAGGTAGAACATGAACACCTGCTCGAACGCCAGCCGTACCTGCTCGCCGAGCCCGGCCAGGTCCGGGTCACCGGCGGCGTGCGCTGGGGCGCCGGCCAGGTCGTCCTCCCAGTTGCTGCCCCACGTCACGGTCATGTCCCGGCCGGTGAGGGCGGAGATGGAGTGGGTGCTGGGGTTGCGGGTGCCCGCGGGCGCGTCGATCAACGTCTGGTAGTCGTAGGTCCAGGGGTCGCCGTAGTCGTCGATCGACGGCAGGTCGGGGTTGCAGAAAATGGACAGCAGCCTGCGCAGCCTGCTGCCCGCTTTGAGCTGCAGCCGGCCCTTGCGGTCCAGGGCCCAGCCGCCTTTCCACTGGCCTTGGTCCTCGTACCGGCGGGGGTAGCCGGTGCCGGGCTTGGTCTCGACGTTGTTGAAGTACACATACTCGGTGCCGGGCCGGTTGGTCCAGACCTGCTTGCAGGTCACCGAACAGGTATGGCAGCCGATGCACTTGTCCAGGTTCATCACCATCGCGACCTGGGCCATGATGCGCATCAGAACTCCACCTCCTGAGAGCGGCGGCGGACCACGGTGACCTCGTCGCGCTGGTTGCCGGTGGGGCCGTAGTAGTTGAACGCGAACGAGAACTGCCCGTACCCGCCGATCATGTGGGTTGGCTTGACCACCAGGCGGGTGAGCGAGTTGTCCCCGCCGCCGTGCCAGCCCGAGACCTCCGAGCGCGGGGTCATCAGGTGCCGGTCCTTGGCGTGGTACATGAACACCGTGCCCTCGGGCATGCGGTGGCTGACCACCGCCCGGCAGGCGACCACCCCGTTGCGGTTGTAGGCCTCGATCCAGTCGTTGTCGGCCACACCGATCTTCGCCGCGTCGGCGGGGCTCATCCAGATCACCGGGCCGCCGCGGAACAGCCTGAGCATGTGCAGGTTGTCGGCGTACTCCGAATGGATCGACCATTTCGAGTGCGGGGTGAGGTAGCGGACGGTGATCTCGGGGCGGCCGTCCTCGGCCAGGCCCTGGGGACCGAACAGCCGGGCGTAGTTCAGCGGCGGCCGGTAGGCCGGCAGTGCCTCGCCGAGTTCGTGCATCCAGTCGTGGTCGAGGAAGAACTGCATCCGCCCGGTGAGCGTGTGCCAGGGTTTCTTCCGCTCCACATTGACGGTGAAAGGCGAGTAGCGGCGCCCGCCGGTCTCGCTGCCCGACCACTCCGGGGAGGTGATCACCGCGCGGGGCTGCACCTGGGTGTCGGCGAAGCTGATCCGGTCCCCGGACCGCTCGGCTGCCAGGTCGGCCAGTGCCATCCCGGTGCGTTCCTCCAGGGCCTGCCATCCTTGCATCGCGACCTGCCCGTTGGTGGTCCCGGACAAGGCCAGGATCGCCTCGGCCAGGTGAAGGTCGCGGGCCAGTGAGGGACGCCCGTCGCCTGGGCCGCCGTGCACCGTGCCGTTGGCGTGGCGCAGGTAGTCCACTGCGGCGGTGGGAACCCAGGTGGCGCCCTTGACGCTGGTGCCGAGGGTGCTGGTCAGTGGCCCGAGCGCGGCCATCATGTCCGCCACCGCCGGGTAGTCCCGCTCGGTCGTGACCAGCCGGGGCATCGTGACCCCGGGTACCAGCCCGTCCTGCCTGCCTTCGGAGATGACCCGCTTCCAGTCATGGACCTTGCCGCCGGGCTGGGCCATCTCGTCGGGGGTGTCGTGCATCAGCGGCGCCGCGACCACGTCGGTCCGCTTTCCCAGGTGGGTGGCGGCCAGGCGAGAGAACTCCCTGGCTATCAGCGTGAAGGCGGCGAAGTCGGTGCGGGTCTCCCAGGGCGGGGGGATCGCCGGGTTGAACGAGTGCACGAACGGGTGCATGTCGGTGCTGGACAGGTCGTGTTTCTCATACCAGGTCGCGGCGGGCAGCACCACGTCGGCGTAGGTGCAGGTGCTGGTCATCCGGAAGTCGATCGCGGTCAGCAGGTCCAGTTTGCCGCGGGGCGCCGGCTCCCGCCAGGTGACCTCGGCCGGCCGCAGCCCGGCCGGGGACTCGCCCGCGCGGACCGCGTCGTCGGCACCGACCAGGTGCCGCATGAAGTACTCCATGCCCTTGCCGGAGGAGCCGAGCAGGTTGGCTCGCCACACCGTCAGGACCCGCGGCCAGTTCGCTGGGTCATCGGGGTCCTCACCAGCGAACCTCAGGCGGCCTTCGCGCAGTTCACGAACGATGTAATCGGGAACGGGCAGCTCTGCCTGCCCGGCTTCGTCACACAGGTCCAATGGGTTACGGCTGAAGGCGGGGTGGGAGGGGGTCCAGCCCAGCCGGGACGCCTGCGCCAGGCAGTCTGCGAACGTCCGCCCCTCGAACAGGCCCTGGCCGAGCGGGCTGGCCAGTTCGCTGGGCCCGAACGCCTCGTACCGCCACTGCCCGGAGTGCAGGTAGAAGAATGATGTGCCGGTCATGTGCCGTGGCGGGCGCTGCCAGTCCAGCGCGAACGCCACCTGCTGCCAGCCGGCCAGCGGCCGGACCTTCTCCTGCCCCACGTAGTGGGCCCAGCCGCCGCCGTTGCGGCCCTGGCAGCCGCACAGCATGATCAGTGTGAAGAACGTGCGGTAGATCTGGTCGGAGTGGTACCAGTGGTTGGTTCCCGCCCCCATGGCGATCATCGAACGGCCGCGGGACAGTTCGGCGTTGCGGGCGAACTCGCGCGCCACCCGGGCCGCTGCCGCGGCCGGGACCGAGGTGATCGCCTCCTGCCAGGCAGGCGTGCCCGGTGTCCCCGCGTCACCGTAACTCGTTGGCCACACACCGGGCAGCCCGTCGCGGGGCACCGCATACTGGGCCATCAGCAGGTCGAACACGGTGGCGACCAGTTGCCCCGCCACCCGGATGGCGGGGACGCCACGGCGGACCACGGCCCCGCCCTCGGTCGGCCCGGTGTCGAACCTGGGCAGGTCGACCGGCACCGCCTGCTCATGCCGGCCGTACAAGGTGAGCACCGGGTCGGTGCCGCCCAGGTCGAGGTTCCACCGCCCCTTGCCAGCTTCACTGAACCGGAAGCCCAGTGACCCGTTCGGTGCCACCGGCTCCCTTGTCGCCGTGTCCAGCAAGACCGGCTTGTGTGCCGCGCCTTCGGCGGTGTCCCCGAGGTCGGCGGCGGTCAGGAACCGGTCTGGCACCCAGGCGTCGCCCCGCTGTCTCAGCGTCACCAGGAACGGGGCATCCGTGCAGGCCTTCACGTACTGCGTGAAGTAGGGAACCTGCCGGTCGCGGAAGAACTCGGTGAGGACCACGTGGCCCATTGCCATTGCCAGTGCCCCGTCGGTGCCGGGCGCTGCGGCCAGCCAGTCGTCGGCGAACTTGGTGTGGTCGGAATAGTCGGGGGAGACCACCACGACCTTCTGCCCCCGGTACCGGGCCTCGGTCATGAAGTGCGCGTCCGGGGTGCGGGTGATCGGCAGGTTGGTTCCCCAGACGACCAGGTAAGAGGCGTTCCACCAGTCACCGGACTCCGGCACGTCGGTCTGGTCACCGAACACCTGCGGTGAGGCTGGGGGCAGGTCCGCGTACCAGTCGTAGAACGACAAGATCGTCCCGCCGATCAGTGACAGGAACCTGGTGCCCGCCGCGTACGACACCATCGACATCGCCGGGATGGGCGAGAACCCCACCACCCGGTCCGGGCCGTACTCCTTGATCGTGTGTACGTGCGCGGCGGCGATCAGCTCCGTCACCTCGGGCCAGGCCGAGCGGACGAAACCGCCCTTGCCGCGGGCGCCCTTGTACTGTGCGGCACGGTCGGGGTCGCCAGTGATCTCCGCCCACGCGGCCACCGGGTCGCCCAGCCGGGCCCGGGCCTCTCGCCACATTCCCAGCAGTTCCCCGCGCACATACGGGTACCGGACCCGGGACGGCGAGTAGGTGTACCAGGAGAACGACGCGCCGCGCGGACACCCCCGGGGCTCGTACTCCGGCGAGTCCGGGCCGGTGGAGGGGTAGTCGGTTTGCTGGGTCTCCCAGGTGATGAGCCCGTCCTTGACGTACACCTTCCATGAGCACGACCCCGTGCAGTTCACCCCGTGGGTGGACCGCACCTCCTTGTCGTGCCGCCACCGCTCCCGGTAGAACTCCTCCGCGCCCCGCCCGCCGCTGCGGTGCACCTCCCGGAAGTCCGCGCTGGGCGTGCCGCCCGGGACGAAGTACTGCGCCTTGCGCAGCAGTCCCTCCACCGGCTCCCCGGCCGGCAGCAATGGCGCCAGCAACTCGCCGCCGGGCCTGCCAGGGGCGGCACCTGTCGTTGTCTGCTGCGATTCCGGATTGCTCACGGGTAAGGGCATTCCCGGGCACTCACTGCCAGACACTAGGTCCGGTTAGTCGCGGCGCTGGTTTGGCCTGCCGTGAGCGGGGCACGGCGTGGGGGTAAGGGGGAAGCCGATGAAGACGATCCTCAACATCATCTGGCTGGTGTTCGGCGGGCTGTGGATGGCCATCCTCTACGTACTGGCCGGCCTGCTCTGCTTCATCTTGATCATCACGATCCCATTCGGCATCGCGTCGTTCCGGATCGCGAGCTACGTGCTGTGGCCGTTCGGCCGGACGATCGAACCGCGGCACACCGCCGGGGTCGGTTCCCTGGTCGGCAACATCATCTGGATCGTCCTGTTCGGGTGGGAGCTGGCGCTCGGGCACTTGGTGAGCGGCGTGCTCATGTGCCTGACGATCATCGGCATCCCGCTCGGCATCGCCAGCTTCAAGATCATCCCGGTCACGCTGGTCCCGCTTGGGGTGCGGATCGTGCCCACGGGGCAGCAACAGCTGTCCAGCGTGGCCTGACGGTCAGGCCCGGCTCTCTCAGCCATAAAGCCTGAACCTGCCAGCAACAGAGCCGCCATGCGGTATCGTGAACGTTAGTTCATGAATATCTGTTCATGAACCAGCGTTCAACTGGAGGTGTGGTGACTGCGCAAGCTGGTGTCGAGGTCCGGGGACTGACCAAGAGGTTCGGCGGTGTCACTGCCGTGCGTGACCTGTCGTTCACGGCACCGGCCGGGCGGGTGACGGGTTTCCTCGGGCCCAATGGCTCGGGGAAGACGACCACGCTGCGGTCGGTGCTCGGCCTGGTCAAGCCGGACGAGGGGGTGGCGCTGGTGGGCGGCGTTCCCTATCACGAACTCGCCAGGCCGCGCCGCGCGGCTGGTGCGGTGCTGGAGGCAACCGGGTTCCACCCGGGCCGGCGGGCCCGCGACCACCTGCGGGTGCTGGCCACCGCCGAAGGCCTGCCCGGTGCCCGGGTGGCGGAAGTGCTTGAGTCGGTGGGCCTGTCCGAGGCGGCCGGCCGGCGGGTCCGCGGGTTCTCACTCGGCATGCGACAGCGGCTGGGCATTGCCGCCGCGCTGCTCGGCGACCCGCAGGTGCTGCTGCTCGATGAGCCGGCCAATGGCCTCGACCCGGCGGGTATCGCCTGGCTGCGCGGGCTCCTGCGAGACCTGGCGGGCCAGGGCCGCGCGGTCCTGGTCGCCAGCCACATGCTGAGCGAAGCCGCACAGACCGTCGACCACGTGGTGATTGTCAGCGCCGGGGAACTGCGCTACGCCGGGTCACTGTCGGGCCTGGGCGGCACCAGCGCCGCGCTGGAGACCCAATTCCTCAAGCTGACCATGGCAGCCAACTGACCGGGGGGAACCCACCATGCCATCGATGATCACAAGCGAGTTCCGCAAGCTGACAACGGTCCGCGCGCCGTGGCTCCTGCTCGCCGCCGGGCCGGTGGTGGTGGCGGCCGGCGTCTCCGGCCTGGTCTCCTCGGGCGCGGCCGTGCACAACCCGGCCATGCAGGCCAGGGCACTGGCGCACGTCGGCCTGGCAGCGGTCCTGCCACTGCTGTTCGGGATCGGTGCCGTGGCCGGGGAGTACCGGCACGGCACAGTCACCGACACCTACCTCAGCTTCCCGCGCCGCGGCCGGGTGGTCGCGGCCAAATTGGCGGTCTACACACTCGTCGGCGCCGTCGCAGGCGTGCTCTCCGCGCTGGTGGGCATCGCCGTGACAGCGGCCTGGTGGAGCGCCAAAGGCGCCAGCTTCCACCCGGCTGACGCCGCCACATGGCGCACCGTGGGTGGCGGCATCGCCGCAAACGCCGCGTTCGCCGCGATCGGCGTGGGTGTCGGCGCCCTCATCCGCAACCTGGTCGGTGCGGTCGCGGCGGCGCTGGTCTGGATCGTCCTGATCGAGGGCATCATCGGCCAGCTCATCGGCTCCGGGCTGGCCCGCTGGCTGCCGTTTTCCGCCAGCCAGGCCCTGGGCAGCACCAGCCTCACTGGCGCCAAGCTGCTCCCCCAATGGGGCGGCGGTCTGGTGCTGCTCGCCTACACGGCGCTGTTCACCACCCTCGCCATCGGCACTACACTCAGGCGGGATGTCACCTAGGCCACCCGCCGCGCTGCGTGAGGCCGGTAGCCAGAACGTGCGCGACTACCTCATATCCACGGCGGCGCGGCTCATGGCAGAGCGCGGTACCGCGGGTCTGTCCGTCCGTGACATCGCCCGGGCGGCCGGTGTCGCAGATGGTGTCCTCTACAACTACTTCGACGACAAGGACGACCTGCTCGCGCATGCGCTGTGCGACTACGTCGCCAGTGTCATGGCCAGCGCGCCCGCGATGCTCCCGCCACCAGGCAGCAGCACCGTCACCGCCAATCTGCAGACGTTCATCGAGCACGGTATCGCGACGCTCGAACGGATCACACCGGCCTTTGCCGGGCTCCTCTCGCAGCCTGGTGTCCTCACCAGGTTCCACGCACTGGCGGGCCACAGCATCGCCTCCGGCCTTGGCACCGCCGAGGGCGGCGCAGGTGAGGGGGACCAGGAAGCCGCCCACGCCAGCGGGCGTGGGTTTGGGGACCTGCTCCAGGAGTACCTGCGGGCGGAACAGCGCCTCGGGCGCCTTGCCGTGGAAGCTGACACCGGCGCCGCCGCAGCGCTCATCGTCGGCGCCATCCACGGCCAGGTCCTGCCCCGTGCTGTGTTCACCGCCCCTGCGGGTGGTGCCGCCCCGCCTACGGAGCCGGCGCCCACCGCGCACTCCGAACTGGCCCACCGGCTGGCCACCACCCTGCTACGTGGCATCGCGCCCTGATCCACTAATGCCGACCGCCCCGATCACTGAGACGCCGCCGACTGGGTTGAGCAGCGCCGAGGTTGCTGAGCAGCGCTCGCGCGGGCTGACAAACGCCGGCGGGGAGCGTACCAGCCGCTCAGTCGCCCATATCCTGCGCGCGAACATCCTGACCAGGTTCAACCTGATCCTGGGTGTCCTGCTCGCCGTGATCCTGACCGTGGGGGAACCACAGGACGCGCTGTTTGGCATCGTGCTGGTCACCAACACACTGGTCGGCATAGCCCAGGAGTTGCGCGCCAAGCGGACGCTCGACCGGCTCGCCGTGCTCAGCGCCCCAAAGGTCCGGGTGGTCCGCGATGGGGTCCCACATGAGGTTGCCGTGGACGAGCTGGTCGCCGATGACCTGGTCGACCTGCGCGCCGGCGACCAGCTGACCGCGGATGGGGTGGTGCGGGCCAGCGCAAACCTGCAGGCTGATGAGTCGCTGCTGACCGGCGAGTCCGAGCCGGTGGACAAGCGGGCTGGTGACCTCCTGCTGTCGGGCAGTTTCGTGGTCGCCGGGTCGGGTGATTACCAGGCGACCGGGGTGGGCGCCGAGGCGTACGCCAGGAAGCTCGCGGCGCAGGCGCGGCAATTCACAGTGGTGCGCTCGGAGCTGGTCGCGGGCATCAACCAGATCCTGCGCTACGTCATGTGGGCGATCCCACCGGTAGCGTCACTGCTGGTCATCAGCCAGATCCACACCCACCAGACCGTCCGCGAGGGCGCCACCTCGACCGTTGCCGCGCTGGTCGGTATGGTGCCGCAGGGCCTGGTGCTGCTGACCAGTGTCGCCTTCGGCGTGGCCGCGGTAACGCTCGCCCGGCGCCGGGTGCTGGTGCAGCAGCTCCCCGCGGTCGAGGGCCTGGCCCGGGTAGACGTCGTGTGCTTCGACAAGACCGGCACCCTCACCGACGGGACCATCGCCTTCGACAGCCTGGTCCGGCTCGATGACCAGGCACCAGCCGAGACGGCGCTCGGCGCGCTCGCTGACGACGCGGCACGCAACGCCACGCTGGCCGCCATCGGGCAGGCCTTCCCCCCGCCACCGGGGTGGGAACGCCATGACACCGTCCCGTTCTCCTCGGCGCGCAAGTGGAGCGCCGCCAGCTTCGCGGGCCACGGTACCTGGGTGCTGGGTGCACCGGAAATGGTCCTGGCTCCAAGCCAAGACGGGCTGCTCCAGCAGGCCGCGGACCTGGCCGCCGCCGGGCAGCGGGTCCTTGCCCTGGCGCGCGCCACGGAGCCCCTGGACGGCCAGGCGCTCCCCCCGGGCCTGCACGCGGTGGCCTTCATCGTGCTCGCGGAGCGGCTGAGGTCCGACACGCCCCAGACCATTGCCTACTTCACGGCGCAGGGCGTGACGCTCAAGGTGATCTCCGGGGACAGTCCACACACCGTGAGCGCGGTCGCGGCCCGCGCGGGCGTGCCCCACGCTGGCGACCCCATCGACGCCCGGAACCTGCCGGACGACCCCGGCCAGCTCGCCACGGTGCTCGAGGAAAGCTCCGTCTTCGGCCGGGTGACACCGCAGCAGAAACAGTCCATGGTCAAGGCGCTGCAGGCCCGTGGGCACACGGTGGCTATGACCGGCGACGGGGTCAACGACGTGCTGGCGCTCAAACTGGCCGACATCGGTGTGGCCATGGGCTCGGGCTCGCCCGCTACCAAGGCGGTCGCCGAACTGGTGCTGCTCGACAACAGCTTCGGCACACTGCCCGGCGTCGTAGCAGAAGGCAGGCGGGTGACCGCCAACATCGAACGCGTCGCCAACCTGTTCATCACCAAGACGGTGTGGGCGACACTGCTGGCCGTCGCCGCGGGTGCTGCCCTCATGCCCTACCCGTTCCTGCCCCGCCACCTCACCATCATCGACACCCTTGCCATCGGCGTGCCTTCGTTCTTCCTCGCGCTCGCACCGAACCGCCGGCGCTACCTTCCTGGGTTCGTCGGCCGGGTACTCAGGTTCACCGTCCCGGCCGGGCTCATCATCGCCGCGGCGACATTCTCGGCATACTCTCTCGCGCGAGCACGTGGCCTTCCCCTGACCGAGCAGCGCACCGCCGCGACCCTGGTCACACTCATCCTCAGCCTGTGCGTGCTCGCCCTGCTGGCGACCCCGCTGACGTGGCGCAGGACCGCCCTGCTCGCCGCGGCAGCGGCCGGGTTCGTGCTGCTGTTCCCGCTGCCCGCGGTGCGCACTTTCTACGAGCTCGCGCTGCCGCGCGGCGGGATCGTGAGCACACTGCTCATCGCCGCAGCGGGAGCCGCCGCGCTCACGGGCTTCTGGGCACTCTCCCGCCACCGCGGCCGTGCACCGGCCTCCGCCTCCTCAGGCGAAGATCGCGGGCAGCGCCTTGAGTGATTCCTCGTGCCAGGCGAGTTCCGTCGCTGATGCGGGTGATCAGTTCGTCGGCGTGCGGCCTGCCAGTCCGCTGACCGCAGCCACCCCCCGTGATCGATGTACCGCTGCGTACAAAAGGGTGGCCCGCAGCAAAACCCACAACCCTGTCCACCAAGATCGATGTGCGCTCACGGACAAAAGTCTGTCCGCCAAACGCCATCGATCATGGTCAGGATGATCATTTGCGTCCCACAGACTGACCCACAGCGACGCGATAACCGCGGGCCGCCATGGCCGGCGGGCCCGCGAACGTGCGCTAGGCCTGCGCTGAGGCGGCAAGAAAATCTCGCCTGACTTGTCGAGTCCTGGGGTGGTCGTTCGAGGCAAGGTCAGAGGGCAGATCGAGCAGACGGTCCGCCCCGGACCCACGAGGAGAACGGTCATGGTTACCGCCGCTACCACTACGCCGACGCCTAGGACCTGCGGCCCGGCTCAGCGGGTCACCAAGTCGCTGCTGGGCTACGGCGTCCTCGCCGGAGTCGTCTTCGAGACCTCGGTCCTCGTCCAGGGCCTGACCCGCCATGGCTTCCGCATCGCCCACGATGACGCGAGCCTGCTGAGCAATGGCCCGCTCGGCTGGATCCAGGTCACCACGTTCCTGCTGGCAGGCGCGATGACTATCGCGGCTGCGGTGGGCATGCGGCGCGCGATGGCGAGCCGCTGGGCTCCCAGGCTGATCGGGGTGTATGGCCTGGGCCTGATCGGCGCGGGCATATTCAGTGCCGACCCGGCCTACGGGTTCGGGCCGGGTGCGCCGCTGGGCAAGGCCACGCACATCAGCTGGCACGCCGCCGGGCACCTGGTCGCGGCGGCCATCGGGTTCATCGCACTGGTCGCGGCCTGCTTTGTGGTCGCCCGCTACTTCTCCCGCCAGGGCCGCCGCGGCATGGCCGTCTACTGCCGTGTCACAGGCGTCGTGTTCGGCGCCGCGTTCGCCGGGGTCGCCACCGGATCGGCTGCCAGCGCCATCGTGGCACCGTTCTACGCCGCTGTGCTGGCCGCGTTCACCTGGCTCGCCATCGTCTCCGTCCACCTCTACCGGCGCGTGTCAAGCGCTGCCTGATATCGGTAACAACAAGCAAGAACAGGAGAACTGAGATGCGCTACATAATGCTGCTGTCCGGTACCAACCCAGCGACCCCGCCGCCCCCGGAACTGTTCGAGGCGATCATGAAGCTGGGCGGCGAGGCGACAGAGGCCGGCGTACTGCTGGACACCGCAGGCCTGCTGCCTAGCGCTGCCGGCGCCCGGGTCGCGCTGACGGGTGGCAATGTGACCGTGACCGATGGCCCGTTCACCGAGTCCAAAGAACTGATCAGCTACGCGCTTTACGACGTCCGGTCCAAGGAAGAAGCCATCGAGTGGGCCTCCCGCTTCGTCAAGCTGCACCGGGACATGTGGCCGGGCTGGGAGGGACAGACGGACATCCTTCAGGTGATGGGGCCAGTCGACGGTGGATAACTACGAGGCCACGCGCTCGGCGATAGAGGCGGTCTGGCGGATCGAATCGCCCCGCCTCGTCGCCGGCCTGGCCCGCATCACCGGCGACGTTGGTGCGGCCGAGGAGCTCGCGCAAGACGTCCTGGTGATCGCGCTGGAGCAGTGGCCCATCCAGGGTGTCCCGGATGGGCCAGGCGCATGGCTGATGGCGACCGCGAAGCACCGGGCTATCGATCTGGTCCGGCGCCGCGCCCGCTATGACCGGAAACTGCAGGAGGTGGGTCGTGACATGGAAACGCGGGACCAGTCGCCCGGCGAACCCGACGTTGACAAGATGGACGACCACATCGGCGATGACCTGCTCCGCCTCATCTTCATCGCCTGCCATCCGATCCTGTCTGCGCAGGCAAGGGCGGCGCTGACTCTTCGGCTGGTCGGCGGCCTGACCACACATGAGATCGCCCGGGCGTTCCTGGTACCGGAGCCGACGATCGCACAGCGCATCGTCCGCGCGAAGCGGACGCTGGCCGACAAGAAGGTCCCGTTCGAGATCCCCGCACCCGGTGAGCTCCTTGACCGGCTCGGCTCGGTGCTGGAAGTCGTCTACCTGGTCTTCAACGAAGGCTACTCAGCGACCTCGGGAGCCGACTGGATCCGTCCAGAGTTGTGCACGGAGGCACTGCGGCTCGGCCGCCTACTTGCGGGCCTCATGCCGCAGCAGTCCGAGGTGCACGGACTCGTCGCACTGATGGAACTGCAGGCATCCCGGATCGGGGCACGCACCGGACCGGCCGGCGAACCGATCCTGCTCACCGACCAGGACCGGCTGCGCTGGGACCGGCTGCTGATCCGCCGCGGCCTGGCTGCCTTGGACCGTGTTGAACAGCTCGGCGGTGCGCCCGGCCCCTATGCCGTACAGGCCGAAATCGCCGCCTGCCACGCGAGGGGGGCGTCGGTCGAGGACACTGACTGGGAGCGCATCGCCGCACTGTACGTGGTGCTCGCCCACCTGATGCCGTCCCCGGTCATCGAACTGAACCGCGCCGTCGCCGTCGGCATGGCCTACGGGCCAGACAAGGGCCTGGCAATCGCCGACACGCTCACCAGGCAGCCAGCCCTGACCGGCTATGCCCAGCTCCCCGCAGCCCGGGGCGACCTGCTGGCCAAGCTCGGCAGGTTCGACGAGGCTCGCAAGGAATTCACCAGCGCCGCTGCACTCACCAGCAACGCACGCGAACGTGCTCTTTTCCTCGCCCGAGCCGCCGAATGCCCGCCCAGCGGTCCAGATCAGGCAAACCTCTGAGGGCGCTCTATGCTCCGTCAGCCGGGGCGGTTGGCTGGCATCCGCCGGATGACGCTCCCGAGCAGGCGGTCGCCGCGGATGTAGCCGATGGCCCGCGAATTGTAGCTGTCTTCGGCGTTGTCGCTGAGCACCACCAGTTTGCCGGCGGGTACCCGGATGTCGGCGAGGCCCGGCCTGCCGCAGGCCATGGGGACCGCCCCGGGGTGTCACCGCTTTCCGGTGAATGGCCAGATGACGGGGCGGGGGAGCGGAGCGGGGTCAGGGAAGTGAGGAGGCCCGCTGAGGTCGAGGAAGTCGGTCAGCGGGCTGGCGGCCGCATCGCGCCGGGTCAGGGCCGGGAGGTTCCACTTGTGTTCGATGGTGGCCAGGACCGATGTGTGGTCGTAGACAACGGATGAGACATGGCCGGGCTTGGCAAAGGGTGAGGCGGCCAGGCAGGGAACCCGGAACCCGTACCGGTCGTAGCCACCGGGCTCGTCAGGGGGCACGTGGATGTCCGGCGGTATGTCGTCGGGGGCTACGGCCACGGGCGGTGGCACGTGGTCGTAGAAGCCGCCGCCCTCATCCCAGACGATCACGAACAGCATCGTGGACCATTGCGGCCCGGCCGACGCCGCCTCGAAGAGGCTGGCGGTGAACGATTCCCCGATCTGGTCGTCCTGGTACTCCCCCTCGGATGCCGCGACGACTTCCGTGCTGAGCAGGGTCACCGGCGGCAGTCGGCCATCCCGGCAGTCGTCATAGAAGTCGGCGATGTCGTGGAGGTGGGCGTGGTAGCGCAGCAGGTTGCGTGGCCACAAAGCCACATCGGGGAGTTCCACGAAGTAGTTGGCCCAGCCGATGTTGTGGGCGTCGAGCAGGTCCCAGACCAGTCCGGTGGCTGGCGGACGCGCGAACGGGCTCGGGATGGTGGTGCTGACCAGGCCGGCCGTGGTAGCCGCCTGCAGGAACCGGCGGTTGGGGAATGTCTGGGCCAGGCACGAGGCGAAGTAACGGTCCCCTATTCCGTAGGCGCGGGCGAATCCGTAGTACCAGGGCAGGTCGCTTCCGTCGAAGTACCCCATGGGCTCAGCGCTGTTGGTCGTGGTGACGAACCCGTCCATTGCACCACCATGCCACTGGCGGTGTGAGTCGTTCCACGTCTGGTTCAGGTGGAACGACGAGTTGAACGGCACGCTGAGATGGTGGGCCCGGACTTGGCGCCCCTGAGAGTCCGGGTTGCTGTTGCGCGGCAGGCCGTCGGGGCCGAGGGTGAAACCGTCCCCCCGCCCGAGCATGCCGAAGTAGTTGTCGTAGGAGTGGTTCTCCTTCATCAGCACGACGATGTGGTCGATCCCAGGCAGGCAGTCACTGCCCGCGGGGCGGTCGGGAAACGGCAGGGACCCGGGCTCACGTGCTTGCGCCATATACCAACCGTAGCCCGGCCGTCGCGCGGCAGCAGGTAGCTGCTGTCGCTGGGGCACTGCTGAGGGCGGAGGTCCCGGGATCGTGCCCGATCTGGCGGTCACTCGCGGCGAGTGAGGCGGCGGTTTCCGTGGCGCTGATGACGCCCATGGCCGCTAATCACCTCGCCCTGTATTCATAGGAAATCAGCGGGCTTAACCGTCCATACCCGCCCGCACGGCCGAAAACTTACCTTTCGGCCGGGCTGGTGCCGGATTAACAAATCACCCAGGGTGAGACCCCGAGAGGGTGTTCCCGGTCACCCAGTTCGGGTAAGGGGCACATTACTGGCACGTACTGCGTAGCCAGTCTGTCCGAGGTGCGCCGTCGGCGTGCCCAAGGAGGTGGTGCGCTGCCCAGGCAGTCGTTGTGTTCGGACAGGGAGTTGCAGATGGTCAACAGCACGGGGATTAACAGGCAGGGCCGGGAAGCGGCGTCGTCGAGGCCGCGCAGGAACCGTGCCCGGGATCCTATCCTGCAGTCCAAAATCACCGTGCCCAGCTTGCCTGCCTGGGCCGTGCCGCGGCCCCGCCTCGAAAGACGGATCGCGCAAGGTACTCATGGGCCCCTCACGTCGGTCACTGGGCCACCCGGAGCAGGCAAGACGCTCGCTGTCGCCTCGTGGGCAGCCGGGCGCGGCCCCAGGCCGGTCGCGTGGGTCACGCTCGACGGGTTCGACAACCGGCCCGAAGTGTTCTGGTCGTACGTAGTAGCGGCGCTGCGGCACGCCGGGGTGGCCATGAACCGTGCCGCCTCGTCGCGGGAGCCCGGGGAGATGGCCGGGCATGAATTCCTGCTCCACCTCGCTTCCGTACTGGCAGACCACGACCCGCCAGTCACATTGGTCCTCGACGACTTTCATCTGCTGACCGATAGCGCGGTGCTTACCGACCTGGCATACGTGCTGAAAAATGCCCGGCCCGGCCTCCGGCTTGTGGTCGCGTCGCGGACAGACCCGCCGCTGCCGCTGCACCAATACCGGCTGACCGGGGATTTGACCGAGGTCCGGGCCGGCGACCTCGCCTTCAACATTTCCGAGGCCGCCTCGCTCATAGCCCAGCACGGCGTCACACTGCCCGCGGCCACACTGGAATACCTCACTGAAAGGGACGAGGGATGGGCCGCCGGACTGCGGATGGCGGCGATGTCAATGGCTGACCATCCCGACCCGGAAGAGTTCGTGAAGAACCTGATCGCGGAGGACAGCGCGGTAGCCGGGTACCTCGTGGAGGAGGTGCTCAACGCGCAGACGGCCGATGTCCAGGACCTGCTGCTGTGCACGAGCGTCCTCGAACGGGTGAACGCCGGTATCGCGGGCGTGCTTGTCGGCCGCGGCGAGGTGGCTGGCACGCTGGATGCGCTGGCCCGGGGAAACTCATTCGTACAGCCCGCCGGGGACGGCTGGTACCGATTCCATTCACTGTTCCGCGGTGTCCTGCGCCTGAAGCTGCAGCGCGAGAGGCCCGAAGCCGTGGCAGGCCTGCATCGCAAGGCCGCGCGCTGGTATCAGCGGGACGGAATGCTTGCCGAGGCTGTCCACTACGCGGCGAAGGCCGGGGACTGGCCGCTCGTGGCAGCCATCATCGTGGATGAGCTCGCCATCGGGCAGCTCATGGGCACGGGCCATGGTGATCTGCCGGCGGACGGGTTCCGGGTGGTCCCCGACAGCGACACCCCGCCGCAGTTCCTGCTGGCCGCGGCCGCCGTCGCGGTGTCCGATTCAGGAGACCAGGCGGCCGAGGCCCTGTTGCGGGCCGCGGAGGAAGGCCTCGGGCCGCTTCCCGAGGACCGGGACGTCCTCTCCCAGTTCGCGGCCTGCACGATCCGGGCCGCCATGGCGTTGCGCCGCGGCAGCCTCGAGGCACTGGACAGCGCAACGGCCACAGCCGAGCGGCTACTGGACAAGATGCCGCAGCCGCTGCTGGTACGGCACCCGCACGCGGTCGCGCAGGTCCTGTCCGGCCGGGCTGCCGTCGAGCTCTGGTCCGGGAACCCCGGCCGGGCGGCCAGCCTTTTCGGCCGGGCGGCGCAACTGCTCGACGATGAGATCCATGACCTCGACCCCGGTCGCCCAGAGGTGCTCGCCCGTCGCAGCGAACTAGCTGCCTGCCGCGGGTACCTAGCCCTGACCGAAGCCTTGCGGGGGCGGCTGAACTCGGCCGCGGAGATCGCCGGTTCCAGTATCCCGCTGCCGGGCAACGGCCGGGGGAGACAGCCGGATCCCGCGTCGCGGCTGGCTCTAGCGTTCGTCTGCCTGGAACATGGCGAGCTGAGCGCGTCCCGGGCCCGGCTCAAGGTGGCCGACACGGCACTTGATGCCCATCCTGACAGGCTGGCCAGTGCTGTCGGCTGCCTGGTCGCGGCGCGGTGCAGCCTCGCCGAAGGCCGGACGCGCACCGTCCTGGAAACGATCGAGCACGCCCGCCGTGGCCGGCCGCTGCCACCATTGCTCGACCGCATGCTGGCGCTCACCGAATCGCAGGCTCATGCGGCCTCCGGCGATGGCCAGGCGGCCCTGGACGCGGCACGCCGGGTCGGGTCTCAGTCCGCCCTGGAGACGAGGATCGCGCTCAGCCGCGCCTGGCTGGCGGTCGGCGACGTCGGGACGGCGCGCACCACACTGGCGGCGGTGCTGGAGACTCCGGACGGCGAGGTGCCCGAGCGGGTCCGGCTGGAGGCATGGCTCGCCGATGCGCTGCTCAGCTTCCGCAGCGGTGACGAGGCGCGCGGTCGCAGGTCGCTCGAGCAGGCGCTCCGCCTGGGCGAGGTGGAGAAACGCCGGCTCCCGTTCGCCGTGGAGCGGAGCTGGATGCGGCCTGCGCTGATGCGCCATCCCGAGCTTGCCAGTGCGCACCGCCGGCTGCTCGGGCCCAGGCTCGTGGCGCTGGGTGCCGTGCCGGCACCGCGGGACACACCTGGCGACGCTGCTCCGGTGATCGTCGAGCAGCTCAGCAGCAGAGAACGAGACGTGCTGCGCCATGTGGGGGAGATGCTCGACACGGCGGACATCGCGGCGGCAATGCATATCTCGGTCAACACGGTCAAGACGCACCTGAAGAGCATCTTCCGCAAACTGGGGGCAGCCGACCGCCGCGAGGCGGTCCGCGTGGCCAGGCAACTCGACCTGCTCTTACTGTCACTGTGAGCGGGGTGGGCCCGCGCATCCGCTCGCAAGGGGGGTGGACCCTGGGCCAGTTGTTAACCGCAGCAGGCCGGTCAGCCCGTTGACGGTCAGGACCGTCCCCACAGACACCGCCACGATGGCCAGGAGAGCCCGCCCGTGTCTGCGCAGCCAGCCATTGACCGAGGTCAGCATGCGAGAGGTCCAGCCCGGAGCGGCCAGATGCGCCAGGATGGGCAGCCAGACCAGCGCGACGTTGAGGACGACCACGATGACCAGGGCCAGGGCGCTGAGCTCGATACTGGCCCGTGCCGTGGCGACGGCCTGCACCGCGGCGATGAACGTTGCGGATGGGGCGAACACCAGGAGACCGACAATGAACGCGGTCCCCGGCGACGGACTGGCGATCATGCGTGACACGATGCTCTTGTTCGGCTTGGCCGGGTCGGGCGGCTTCGGCTTCCTGGCCGTGATGACCGCGCCCATGGCCAGGGCAAGGACGCCGAGGCCGAGCCGGAGGCCGTAACGGGGCGCATGCTCGCCCGGGCGGGCAAGGCCCCCGGAACGCAGTGCCGCGAACACGGTCACTCCCGTGACGATGCTCATCAGCACCGCGCCAGCCAGGTAATAACCGCCGATTCGCCGGGGCTGGGCCGACCCTAGGTACACGGCCACCACCAGCAGCGCCGGCGGCGACAGGGCGGCCAGCACCGCGAGCCCCGCTGCCTGGGCCAGCATCAGACGCCCTCCAGCGCCTCCAGCCTTCCTGACCGGACCGCCGCCGCGAACCGCTCATGGTCCTGCTCGTTGAGGTCCGCGTAGAGATACGAGAACTCGGCGATGGACCGGTCGAACGTGTCGGTCTGGCCGAGGTACGCGGCGATGGCGACCGGGTCGCCGGACCGGGCATGTGCCCTGGCCAGGGTCCGTCCGCAGATGCCCGCGTAAAAGCACAGCCCACTCGGGACCATGGACTCGACCACGACCGAGCCCTTCATGTCGCGAAGCTGGCGCCAGTAGTAGTGGCGGCGTGCGTCCAGCCCTGTGGTCCAGCCGAGGAAGATGTCGCTGGCCGCCTGCATCATCCGCTGGCCCCACACCACGCGCTCGCCGTGCTGGGCGTACCGGCTGGCGCCCAGGTTCTCTTCCAGCACCGAGGCCGTGGCCTCCTTGACCTGGAGGAAGAGTGGGTCGCCGGTGTCCCGGCCCTGGAGCAGGGCGATGAAGGCTCTCGTGCCGACGCTGCCGACACCCACGACCTTGCGTGCGGTGTCCACGATCTCGAAGCGCTCCAGCAGCTGGCGCCTGTCGTCCGGCAACGTGGCCCGGTAGGCGCGGAACTGATCGCGGACCCCGCGGGCCGCCTCTTCGGCTGACAGGCCATACCTGCCCCGCAGGTCACGCTCGGGAATGATGATTGGTGGCTGGCTGATAATCCGGTACTTGCCGTCCACGACCTCACCGAGCTTCGACAGCGCCTGCAGGCTGTCACGGGTGCGCGCCTTCAGGCGGGTCTTGTCAGCCACCTTGGTCGCTTTTTTTGGCAGCTTCGAGTCCTTCTGGGCCTTCCCCTTCTTCCCGTCGCCAGTCTTGCGCGCCTCGGTCTCGGCCGCCTGGACCGCCTCCATGACCTGGTCCTCGTCCAGGCGGGCATACCAGACGTCCATCGTCCGCATCCCCGCGTAGGCGGTCATCGCCTCCCGGTATGCCGCTACCGACGCGAGCGCCGGCTCCCAGGTATCGGCTTTGGAAAACCCGTTGTTGCGGGCTGCGATGGTGAAGCTGGCCGCCATCCGCTTCACGTCGTACTCGAACGGCCCCGGCAGCGTCTCGTCGAAGTCGTTCAGGTCGAACAGGAGTATCCGTTCGGGTGAAGCGAACAGGCCGAAATTCGACAGGTGCGCGTCACCGCACAGCTGGACGTCCAGCCCGGCTACTGGTGTGTCCCGCAGATCCGTGGCCATGACCTTGGCCGCGCCACGGTAGAAGGTGAACGGCGAGACCAGCATCCGGCCGTGGCGGACGGGCACGAGATCAGGCTCACGGGTCAGGTTCTGCGCTTCCAGCAGGGCGACCGGATCAGGCCGGTCCCCGGAGGGCTTCCACTCCGAATGGACGGAGGGAGGCGTGCGGCTGGCCGCTTCGCGCCCCCTCGCTTCCCGCTCACCCAGACTCGGGAGCCCTGCCGAGACTGCCTCCGAATTCCGCTGCATCGTCACAGGATTTACGCTGCGGCCCTGGCTGCACATCACCCCTGGTGGGGGAGGCCGTTTGGCTCCTGCACCGGTTTCACTCCCTGCTATGACTGACACGACGCTGGCCAAGGCGACTACCGGGGCAACGGCAATGATCCTGCCGCTGGCACTGGCTCAGTTCATCGCCAGCTACGCCGCCACCAACATGAACGTGGCGATCAGTTCCGTCGCCAAGGATCTGGGCACGACCGTGGCCGGGGTCCAGACCGCGATCACGCTGTTCACGCTGACGATGGCGGCGCTGATGATCCCGGGCAGCAAGCTGACCGACATCTGGGGCCGCAAACGGTGCTTCGTCGCCGGGCTGATCGTGTACGGCGTCGGAGGGCTGCTGGCCGTGCTGTCGCAGGCGCTCCCGCTGCTGGTGGTGGGGTACTCGCTCCTCGAGGGTGTGGGCTCGGCGCTGATGATCCCGCCCATCTACATCCTGATCACCGTGGCATTCCCGGACGTGAGGTCGCGGGCGCGGTACTTCGGGGTGGTCAGCGGCGCTGGCGGCCTGGGAGCAGCGGCCGGGCCGCTGATCGGTGGCCTGGTCACCAGTGCCATCAGCTGGCGGGCGTCGTTCGGTCTGCAGGTTCTGGTGGTGGTCTGGATCGCCCTGCTCGCCCGCAAGATCGTCGAACCGGCCACATCCGGGTCCCGGCCAGGGTTTGACTTCACTGGGGCGGTGCTGTCCGCCGCTGGGCTCTTCTTCCTCGTGCTCGGGCTGCTCCAGTCCAGGACATACGGCTTTCTCGTGTCGCGGACGGACTTCAAGGTCGGGCACACGGTGGTGATCCCAACGGGGTCGATATCGCCGGTGTGGGTGTTCGTGGCTATCGGTGTGGCCTTCCTGGCCTGGTTCTTCCTGCACGTCCGGTCGGCGGAGCGCAAGGGCCGCGACGTGCTGCTGCCACTGCGGCTGTTCCGCAACAAGACCTCCAACCTGGGGCTGGGAACCCAGACGATCCAGTGGCTGATCTTGCAGGGATCATTCTTCGCGCTCTCGGTCTACCTCCAGGAGGTCGACCACTACGACGCGGTCCAGACCGGCCTGATGCTCACCCCGGCCACCGTTGGGATCCTGGCCGCCTCCGCAGGGGCCGACAGGTTCGCCCGGCGGCACTCGCAACGATGGCTGATCATCGTGGGCTTCCTGATCACCGCCCTCGGCATGCTCGCATTGCTGGCCCTGGTCAGGGCACATTCGGGCATCGTCACCTGGATACCCGGGCTGCTGCTGTTCGGCGCCGGTGTCGGAGTCATGCTGACCTCGTCGGTCAACGTGGTCCAGTCCAGCTTCCCCGGCCCGGAGCAGGGCGAAATCTCCGGCCTGTCCCGCAGCGTCTCCAACCTGGGCTCCTCATTCGGCACCGCGCTGGTGGGCTCCGTCCTGGTCGCCGTCACGATGCCCGCTGGTCACCCGTTCGCCGTTGCCCTGACCGTCATGCTGGTCTTCGCCCTGATCGGGCTCGTCATCTCGGTACTCATTCCCCGTGTTCCAGTCACTCCCGAGCCAGGTGTTCCGGTCACTCCAGGGCGAGCAGATGACACTGCCACGGCCCCAGGGCAACGAACAGGCCCGGGCCGGCCAGTTCCCCGCCGTCGCGGGTGAACACCCCGCCGTCGAGCAGGTTCTCCAGGCGCCAGTCACGCCCGGCCAGGTCCGGCCACGGCAACGGGATCCGTCCCTGCGCGGGCTGGCCGGACAGGTTGACCACCACCACGTGCCGTCGGACGCCGGTGCCAGGCCAGGACCAGGCCAGGAGGTCCTGGCAGGACTGGTTGTCGGGCCAGCCGCTTGCCTCCAGCAACTGCCAGGTGCCGGCCCGGACCTGGTCGCCGGCCACGATGGCCAGCAGCCGCCGGTACCAGGCGGCCAGTTCGGTGTCGGGCGGCTCGTCGGGCCGACGGGCCAGGAAGACCGGAGGCCGGACCTTGCGGCCCTCGAACTGCCCCTCGTGCCA
Organism: Streptosporangiaceae bacterium; assembly: GCA_035946955.1. Taxonomy (GTDB): domain Bacteria; phylum Actinomycetota; class Actinomycetes; order Streptosporangiales; family Streptosporangiaceae; genus DASYYE01. The sequence continues at coordinate 31,611 of DASYYE010000453.1, forward strand.
CAGGGTCGCGCCGGGCAGCGTCGCGATGCTGACGGCGGCGGCCCGCTCAGCCTCGGGGTCCAGCCGCGAAGCGATGCGCGGCTCGTCGTGGTTCTCTAGGAAGCGAAGAAGCCGGGACTGGTACCCCAGATCGGCACGCAGATGGTCGCGGACGGCGGGCGCGGCCCGCTCGAGGATCCGGTCGTAGAGCCGCTTGTCGTAGCAGAAATTGAATCCCTGCTGCTGGAGCTCCCACTCCATGTCCCAGTAGGCCTCGGCGGCGAGCACGACGTCCGGGTGCCGCTTGCGCAGCTCGCCGAGCACGGTCGGCCAGAACTCCTCGGCCGGTGCGGGCCCGGCCTTGGTGCCCCAGGTCTTGGCGAAGACGTCGTTGATCATCAGCATGGCCATGTCGCACCGGATACCGTCGCACTGGTCTGCGATCTCCGCCAGGGTCGCGGCGGTCGCCGCGCGCAGCGCGGGTGAGAACGCGTTGAGCTGGACGACATCCGGCCAGGGCGGGAAATACGGGTCGCGGCCGTGTGCCAGCACCTGGCCGCCGGCCTCCATCCAGCTCGCCGGGTCGGCGCGGAGGTCGTCGTCGGTGCCGCGTACGAAGAGTTCCGGGTCGCTCGTCACCCATGGGTGGTCCGGGGCCACGTGGTTCGGCACGTAGTCGAGGATCAGGCGTATGCCGCGCGCCGCCAGCGCGGCCCGGGCCGCCGCGAGCCCGTCGCGGCCGCCGAACAGGTCGTCCACCACGTAGCCGCGCACGCAGTACGGGGAGCCGATGACGTCCGCTGGCCGCAGGTCGGGCAGGGCCTCGCGGAACGACGCCTGGAGGTCTGGGTTCTGGCTGGCCAGAGCGAGCCCGGCCGGGCTGCGCTGCCAGACGCCCATCAGCCAGACGGCGTCCGTGCCGTCCGGTGTCACCGCGTCCCAGGCGGAGCCGGCCACCTCAGCCAGTGTCACCCGCTGCCCGGTCGGCCTGGACAGCTCACCCAGCCAGACAGCCGTGTTGACCTCGTAGACAACGGGCTGCCTGGGCCACCCGGTCATCGTGCCGCCTGCCGGTTTCCGGCGCTGGACGCGGCAAGGCCGCGCGCGACCAGCCGGCCCGGGTCCATGTCGCGGAAGAGCAGCGGCAGCACCCCGGCCATGCCGGTCCAGCCGGTCTGGTGGCTGGCGCCGATGCCGGCCCCGTTGTCGCCGTGGAAGTATTCGTAGAACAGCAGCAGGTCGCGCCAGTGGGGGTCGTTCTGGAGGACCGGCTGCCCGCCGTGCACGGGCCGGTGGCCGTCGGGCCCGGGCAGGAACGTCCGGGTCAGCCGGTCGCTGATCTCGCGCGCGACCTGGTAGAGGTTCAGCATCTGCCCAGACCCGGTCGGGCATTCGACCGTGAAGCTGTCTCCGAAGTAGACGTAGAGGTTCAGCAGTGCCCGGATGAGCATCACGTTGATCGGGAACCACACCGGTCCCCGCCAGTTCGAGTTTCCGCCGAACATTCCCGTGTCCGACTCGGCGGGCAGGTAGCCGACCCGGTATTCCTGCCCGCCGAGTTCGAGGACGTACGGATGGTCGGCATGCCACCGCGACACCGAGCGGATGCCGTATGGCCCCAGGAACTCCTCTTCATCCAGCATGCGTGCCAGGATCCGGCGCAGCCGGTCCTCGTCGAACAGTGCGAACAGCACCGGGCCGGTGCCGGACACCTGCTGGCCGTGACCCGACAGGCTCTGCGTCACGGCGGGGTGACGGGTCAGGAACCGGGCCGTCTCCTGCACCAGCCCGGGGAACTCCGCCCGCACGCCCGCGTCCACGACCGTCGCCGCCGCCAGCGGCATGAGCCCCACGATGGACCGCACCTTCAGCGGGGTAGAACTGCCGTCGGGATGGCGCAGCACATCGTAGAAGAAGCCATCCTGCTCATCCCACAGGCTGACCCCGTCCGGGCCCACATGGCCGGTCGCGGCGGCGATCCAGGCGAAGTTCTCCAGCAGCGACTGGGCGAGCTCCAGGTATGCCGAATGCTCACGGCTCAGCTCCACGGCCATCTGCATCATGTTCTGGCAGTACAGCGCCATCCAGGCCGTGCCGTCCGCCTGGTCGATGCGGCCACCGCCGGGCAGGGGCGCGCTCCGGTCGAACACGCCGATGTTGTCCAGGCCGAGGAACCCGCCCTGGAAGATGTTCCGGTCGTCGGCGTCCTTGCGGTTCAGCCACCAGCCGAAGTTCCGCATCAGGGCCTGGAAGACCCGTTCGAGGAACTGGTAGTCGCCGGTGCCGGTCATGAGCTTCTCGAGCTGGTAGATGAAGAGCGTGGCCCAGGCATGCACGGGCGGGTTGACGTCGCTGAAGTTCCACTCGTACGCGGGGAGCTGCCCGTTCGGATGCAGGTAGGGGTGGGTCAGCAGCAGGCCGATCTGCTTCTTGGCCAGGGCCATGTCCACCGGGGCCAGTGCCACCGCATGGAACGCCAGGTCCCACGCGGCGAACCAGGGGTACTCCCATTTGTCCGGCATGGAGATGATGTCCTCGGCGATCAGGTGCCGCCACTCGTGGTTGCGCAGCCAGTCTCCGGCGTCGAGCGGGTCGGCGCCGTGCTCGGCCAGCCAGCGCTCCATGTCGACCGCGTAGTACTGCGTTGACCAGAGCATCCCGGACAGCGCCTGCCGTGCCACCAGGCGTTCGCCCTCGTCGAGGCCGGACAGCTTGTCGGCCCAGAATTGGTCGGCCTCGCCGCGCCGGGCGCTCATCACCCCGTCGAAGTCGGCGAACGGGCCGTGGGCCCGGTCCGCCTGGCCGGGCGGGTACTCGGTGGTGGTCAGCCGCAGTCGCAGCGAGGCGCTGCCCTCGGCCGGGACCGTCAGGGTGTAATGCACGGCCGCCTTGGTCCCGGTTCCGGCCGGGTCCACCGCGGAGGCGTCACCGCCGACGACGGCGCGGTCGATGCCGTCCTTGACATAGGGCACGTCATTGGCCGAGCCGAAGATCCGCTCGTTGTTGGTCTCGTTCCCGGTCACCAGGATGGGCACGTCCTGGTCGGCGTACAGCCACCGGGTCCCGAGTTCGCTGTGCTCGGCGCGGACGGTACCCAGCCCCCCGGGGCCTGGGACGGTATGCAGCGAGGGATGCTCCGAGCCGCCCGCCCATGACCACGTATGCCGGAACCACAGCGTGGGCAGCACGTGCAGCACGGCCTCCTCCGGTCCCCGGTTGTACACGGTGACCTGCATGAGGACATCCTCGGGCGCGGCCTTCGCATACTCGACCACCACATCGAAGTACCGGTTCCCGCCGAAGACCCCCGTGTCGATCAGCTCATACTCCGGATCGGCCTTTCCGCGCGCCCGGTTGGTGGCGACCAGGTCCGCATAGGGGAACTCGTCTTGCGGGTATTTGTAAAGCATCTTCAGGTAGGAAGACGTGGGAGTCGCGTCGAGGTAGAAATAGGACTCTTTGACGTCTTCGCCGTGGTTGCCCTCGGCGTTGGTCAGGCCGAAGAGCCGCTCCTTGAGGAGCGGGTCCCGCCCATTCCACAGGGCCAGGGCCAGGCACAGTAGCTGCCGGTCATCGCTGATGCCCGCCAGCCCGTCCTCTCCCCAGCGGTAGGCCCTCGACCGCGCCTGGTCGTGCGTGAACGCCGACCATGTGTCGGCACCGTCGGACGTGTCCTCGCGTACCGTGCCCCATTGCCGCTCGCTCAGGTAAGGGCCCCAGTGCCGCCAGGGAACACCGCGGGTCTCGGCCTCGTCCAGGCGCTCCCGTTCCGCATTGACCATGGTTGTGATCCCTTCCCGCCGGGCTGGCCGTACGGCTGCTGACGTTCACCCGCCAGCGTCCCCACAGCAGTGCCCACCTCATCCGCCCGTCGCGGGTGATGTCGCTGGCCGGTGGCCTGGTGCCCCCCGCGGCGGCGCCCGCCGACGCCGGCGGCGCCGGGAGTCCCGCCCGGTCCGCCGGCGCCGCCCGGTTCACGCGCGCACGAGCCGCAGGCGCCGGCCGTCTCGAGGTGACGGGCTACCGTACGCCGGCTTCACGTCCGTGCAGGGCTTCCTGGAGTTCCCGCTCGTCCTCTTTGGAGAGCGAGGTCTTCAGGACGGTGCCGCCGTACTTGCTCATCGCCTCGACCGCCTTGTCGGGAGTGACCTTCTCCAGCATCAGGAACAGCGC
>DASYYE010000454.1:0-8802 GCA_035946955.1 Streptosporangiaceae bacterium
TGCCGGCCTGTTGGCACTCCGACTCAGCCCTACGACGAAGCTAGCGTTCGTCGTGACCGGCTCCCGCCCGTTCCAGTACCGGGAGCCAGCCGAAGCATGGCATCTGCTGCACCCGTAGCAGTGAGGTGAGCCCCCGCTCGCGGCGGCGGGCCGCACACTCGCGGCGGGACGGCGCACGCAGCGGGCTCTCCCAGCCGCTATGAGTGGGCTAGCTGTGGCCGTCACCGGTCTGGCGTGTCGGCTTCTTGTCGATCTTCAGATGGAGTTCCGTGAGGCGTTGCGGCGAGACCTCGCTGGGCGCACCCATCAGGAGATCCTGGGCGGTCTGGTTCAGCGGGAAGGCGATGACCTCGCGGATGTTCGGCTGGTCCGCCAGCAGCATGACGATCCGATCGACTCCAGGGGCGATGCCGCCGTGCGGGGGCGCACCGAAGTGGAACGCGCGCAGCATACCGCCGAACTCGCGTTCGACCTGTTCTTGTGTGTATCCGACGATCTCGAACGCCTTGTACATGACCTCCGGGCTATGGTTCCGGATCGCCCCCGAGGACAATTCGACCCCGTTGCAGACGATGTCGTACTGCCAGGCCAGGATGTCCAATGGATCCTGCGTTGTGAGGGCTTCCAGGCCGCCTTGGGGCATCGAGAATGGGTTGTGGCTGAACTGGATCGTCCCGTCCTCGTCGCGTTCGTACATCGGGAAGTCGACGATCCAGCAGAAGCGGTAAGCGTCGGTGTCGAAGCAGTCGGTGCGCCGCGCCGCTTCGACTCGGATGTCGGCCATGACCTTGGAAACGTTGCCGGGCTCGCCAGCGTTGAAGAACACTGCCATCCCAGGCCCGCCCTTGACTTCACGGATGAGCCGCTGTGCCTCCTCCTCGTTGAGGAACTTCGCGATCGGGCCGCTCAGGCGGCCATCTTCTTCGACACGCACCCAGGCAAGCCCTTTGGCGCCGAGGGAAACAGCGAACGCCTCCATCTGGTCGAAGAATGACCTCGGCAAGCCAGCGGAGTCAGGCACCGGCAGTGCGCGGACATGCTTACCAGCGAAGGCGCGGAAGCCACTGGTAGCGAAAACCTCCGATACGTCGGCCAGTTCGAGACGTGCCCGCAGGTCGGGCTTGTCAGTGCCATAACGAAGCAACGCGTCACGGAAGGTGATGTGCGGGTAGGGGGACGTCGTTTCCCGGCCAGGTGCGAACTCGTGGAAGAGGTCGGTAAAGACCGCTTCGACAACCTCGAAGACGTCCTCCTGCTCCACGAAACTCATCTCGATGTCAAGCTGGTAGAACTCGCCCGGTGACCGGTCGGCCCGGCTGTCCTCGTCTCGGAAGCACGGCGCGATCTGAAAGTAGCGGTCGAACCCAGCAACCATGATGAGCTGCTTGAACTGCTGGGGCGCCTGCGGCAGAGCGTAAAAGTTGCCCGGGTAGACCCGAGAAGGCACAAGGTAGTCGCGGGCGCCCTCGGGGCTCGTTGCCGACAAGATAGGAGTTTGGAACTCGGTGAAGCCGTGCGCGGTCATCTTCTCACGCAAGCTGCTGATGACCGCCGACCTCAGCAAGATGTTGTCATGCATCTGGCTTCGCCGGAGATCGAGGAAGCGGTATGTGAGGCGCTCTTTCTCCGACACCGGGTCTTCTGGGAAGACACTGAACGGCAAGACTTCACAGGTTCCCAGGACCTCAATGCCGGTGACCCCGATTTCAACCTCACCGGTCGGCAAATCGGGATTGACATTCTCTGCGCCGCGGGCCACGACGGAACCAGAAACGCAGACGACAGTTTCCTTGCGCATGCCGCTGAGGGTTTCGAAAAGAGGGTTATCAGGATGAGCCACTAGCTGGATAATGCCGTAGTGGTCACGGAGGTCGACGAACAGTACTCCACCGAGGTTCCGACGGTTATGCAGCCAGCCAGAAAGGCGGACCTCCTGGCCGACATGGCCCTTTCGGAGTTCGCCGCACATATGCGACCGGTACCGATGCATCGTCCGCCCAATTCGTATTCAAAGTCGAAGTCTGTAGTTGCCCGCCATAACCCCAACAGCCTACACTGCCCGCCAATCAGCCTGTCCCAGATGTGGGCAGGAGGGGTTACCCGCAGCACCATCATGTCAGGATGAGGGGCCGGAGGCTGCCAGGCGCGGTCGCTGGCCGTCTCCACATGGGGTGCATCAGTGGTCCCTTGGCCAGGTGGATGGGCAGTCCGTGGTCGGCGTAGCTGTGGCGCAGGTAGATGCGGCGGGCGTGCAGGCTGGAGGCTTCGAGGTAGGCGGGCGTGCCTGTCTGGTCGAGGGTGACGTGGTGGGCATTCAGCATGGCGGTGCCGATGCCCTGGCGCTGGGCGTCCGGCCGGACGGCGAGGACGGCCAAGTGGTGGTGGGCGGCGCCGACCGGGTGGTGGCGCTCAAGTACCCGGTCGAAGGCCACGAACCGGGCGGTCCACGGGTGGGTCGCGGCGGCCAGCCGTTCGCCGTAGCCAGGGTCTTCACCCGGGCCTTCCTCACCGATGGGCAGCCACAGCGCCGCAGCGGTGCGGCCGAGGGTGGTGTAGACGACGCCGACCGTCATCGCGTGTTCCACGTAGAGGCGGAAGTAGCCGGGGAAGGCCTCCCGCCTTGCATCGGGGTCGGGGATCAGCCACTGGGAAGGGGCCAGATCGTGGAACGCGTCGGCGATGACCTGGCTGAGCACATCGGTGTCCGCTTCCGCAGCGCGTACGACGGTGACGCCGGGGGCGGCTGGGCTGGTGTGGGGGGTCATGACGACGCCCCGGGAGCGGTGGTGGGGGTGAGTTGGCCGGTGACGGCATGCGGGCCGAGCCCGATGGTGGCATACACCCGCGGCCGCCGGGTTCTGAGCACGAGGCCCCACGCCAGCCCCAGGACTGCGATCCCGGCGTAGCTGGCTGGCAGGACCCAGGCGGCCGGGTCACCGGGCGCGACGCCGAGCAGGGTGTTGTAGTGGGTCACCGCGAGCACGACGATGCCAGCCAGCAGGACAGCGGCGAGTGTGGGTGCGGTCAGCCGCGCCCAGCTTCCCTCGCCTCGCGGGTCATGGCGGAAGAACATGATGACAGCAACGGCGGTCACCGCGAGAAGGACGAGGATGCCGAAGCCGCCGGTGGTGCCGAGCCAGAAGAACAGCCGGGTCATCGGATCCCAGCCGCTGAGGGCGTAGCCGATGATGACGGTCAGGCCGGTTGCGCTTTGCACCAGCGAGGCGGCCTTGGGGATGTTGTTGGTCCCGGTGCGGCCCAGCGCCGCGGGCAGCACACCCTCACGGCCGAGGGCGAAGATGTAACGCCAGACACAGTTGTGGAACGCCAGCGCAGCGGCGAACAGCGAGGTCAAGAACAGCACCTGCGCGGCCTGCGACAGCGCTGTGCCGCCGAGGCCGAACAACAGCCCCGGCCCCTGGTGAGCCGCAGCAGCCACCACGTGCGCCTGGCCGGTGTGGGCGGCCATCGCCCACGCCACGCCCGCGTAGACAACCCCGATCACACCCAGGGCGGCGTAGGTGGCCACGGGTATGGTCCGCCGCAGGTGGCGGGCTTCCTCGGCGAGCACGGGGGCCTGCTCAAACCCGACGAACCCGAGGACCGCGACCACCGCCAGCACCCCGAACGTGCCGAACCCAGCGGAAGTCAGCGCGGCTGGAGAAAGGGTGGCGAAGCTGAGGTGGCCGAGCGCGGGATGGGTGAGGCCGGAGATGGTCTCGGCGAGGATGACCAGGATCTCGATGCTCAGCAGCACCCCGAGGACAGCGCCGGTGATATCGACCCGCAGCAGGCCCAGCATGGTGATGACCACCCACGCGGCCAGCGCCCACACCCACCAGGCCGCGTGGATGCCCAGGTGGGCGGCGGCTTCGCTGGCCGCGTTCGGCCCGAACGCCCCATACAGCCCCACCTGCAGAAACGAGTAGGCCAGCAGCGCCACCAGCGCAGCGGCCACACCCGCCACCCGGCCCAGGCCCCGGGAGATGAACGCATAGAACGCACCCGAGTTGGTGATGTGCCGTGTCATCGCCACATACCCCGTGGCGAAGAGCGCCAAGATGACCGCCACCACGAGGAACGCGGCCGGGATGCCTGCTAACCCGGTCGTGGCATAAGCGCTGGGAATGACCCCGGCGGCCACGGTCAGCGGCGCGACCCCGGCGAGGACGAAGAACAGCACGGCAGGTACCCCGAGCCGGTCCTGGGCCAGTGCCCGGGATACGGCGCTGTTCTTTCTGGTAGCGGTTTGTGTTCTCGGCATCGATTCACTCCTCACTGATGGCTGCCTGGTTCAGGCAGGGTGCAGGGGGCTCACACGCGGTGAGCGAGCAGGGCGCTGTCGACGGCCGCCTGGGTGTGGGCGATCAGCTCGCGCATGCCGGGTTCAAGGTGGGCGACTGCTGCATGGACAGGGCGGCAGGCTGAGGAAGGCGCGCATTCAGTGAGACGGAAGCCCAGGCCGCAGGCGGCGGCCAGCCCGGCCAGCGCCGCGCCCCGGGCGGTCAGCGGCCGGGTGGGGTCCAGCGCGGCCCACACCCGCAGCAGCGGCGCGAATGCCCAGTCTGGATCCATCGGCGCCCACCGTTCACGGTGCCACCGGCTACCCGCCCGTCTCAGGTACCCGGCATGTTCCAGCCGCTTGGCCACATCCGTGCCGACGGTGGGCGATAGGAACAGCAGCCAGTCCCGCACTGGGTGACGCTCATGCTCACTGGCCACCAAGCTGATTAGACGGCCAGCTAACCCCTCCTCCGAGGGGACGTGCCCGGCCACCACAACCTCATCCCGCCACACGCCAACGTGTCCCGCGAGCACCAGTTCAGCCAGCAGCCCACCCGCCAGCCCCAGGCCCAGCGCACGCGGTTGCACATACGGCTTGCCGCTGACCTCGTGGTGGGCCACCAGGTACAGGTCGTCGGCAAGCAGCCCGGTCCCGCTCAGTCCTGCCACGGACCTCGGCCCGCTGGTCATGCGCAGCTCACCACGGTGCGCTGCGCGCGGAAAGCAGCGTCCGGACCTGCTAACCCACCCTCGACCCCGGTCGTCAAATGCAGAGGCCGACACGGCACAGTCCTCGCGCGGCCGGTGAGGACCAGCAGGTCCGAGACGATCAGCGAAGTGAGCTGACGGCGAGCGTGACGGTGGCACCCTTGCAGCTCCCCTTGGAGAGTCCGAAGAAACGCTGACTGGCTGGACTGTGTCCGAGGAGCTGTGTCACGTGAAGGGCACCAAGGGCCGGTGCCTGTCACGCGGCCTTTGGGCAGGGCGTGGCACTCCGCGACCTCCACCTCGTCTGCGCCCTCCGCGACGTGCGGTGGTTGCTGGGTGTCCAGGAGGCGGTAGAGCAGGCTGGCGAGTTCCGGCGCGGATGGCGCAGCTACCAGCCTGGCTTGGTCTGCCAGCGCCCACCATTGCATGGTGGCGCGTCCATACCAGGCCGGCACATGAGAGAAGCGCAGGGCCAGCGCGGCTTCGCCGTCGCGTACCACGTCCTCATATGGATCCTGCGGCAGCGGCTGGCCGGTGGCCTGTGACCAGCTCACGTCGGCCCAGACCAGACGGCCTCGGTGGTCGCCAGTTACGCCGGTGGCCCTTGACAGGCCGCGGACAAGCAGCAGGCCGCGTCCGTGCTCGGCAGCCGGGTCATCGAGCACCTGGGGTTCGGAAGCACCGCCGCGGTCGGCGACAGTGACGCGAACTGTGGCACCGTGCCAGGTGACTTCGACCGCGAAGCAGGCGCCCTGGCCGCTTCGGGTGTGCTTGACCGCGTTGGAACCTAGCTCGGTGGCCACCGCGGTCACGTCGTCGCGGGCGGGGCAGGGCGGGAGGAGCCCGGCGAGCCAGCGGCGCAGTATGGCGAGCTGGCTTTCCTCACCTGGGAATACCCGGCGCCACCGCAGCCCAGGCGACGGTGCCTGAGTGATCTGGGATGCCATGCGTCCCACAATGCTGGCTGCAAATTGCAGAATCAAGTTAGCATTAGTGAGCAAACGTGAGCGTAATGAGCGGAACAGCACCAACCACTATGGTTCACAGCAGACCGTGGTGGCAGACTGGCTAACAGCATCGGGGCGGGAGGTGCATGATGCCGCAGCCGCCTTCGGCGAGCCCGACCGTTCTGCGGATCATCCTCGGCCGGCAGCTCCAGACGCTGCGGGAGAAGGCCGGAATGTCCTTCGAGCAGGCGGCTGAGGCGATCTATGCCTCGCCGTGGACGCTGCGGCGGATGGAAAAGGCCGAGGTCGGGCTCAAGCTCAACTACGTCAAGAGCCTGCTCATGGCCTACGGCATCACCGACGTCCGCGAGATCGACACCTTCCTCGGCCTGGCCCGCGAGGCCAACAAGCCCGGCTGGTGGCACAGTTACACCGACGTCCTCCCCGCCTGGTTCCGGGTGTTCCCGGGCCTGGAACAAGCCGCCGGCCTGATCCGCGGCTACGAACCCCACTGCGTCCCCGGCCTGTTGCAGACCCAGGACTACGCCCACGCCCTCACCAGCGCCGGATACCCCAACGCCACCCCGGAAGAGACAGACCGCCGGGTCGCGCTGCGAATAGCCCGCCAGCAGATCCTCACCCGCGACAGCCCACCCAAGCTCTGGATGGTCCTCGACGAGGCGGTGCTGCGCCGCCCCGCCGGCACACCAGCCGTGATGCGCGCCCAGCTCGACCGCCTCATCGACGCCACCGCCCAGCCGAACATCACCCTCCAGGTGCTCCCGTTCACCGCTGGCGCCCACCCAGTGATGTACGGCATGTTCCACCTGCTGCGCTTCCCCACCACGGAACTGCCCGACATCATCTACGGCGAGAACATGACCAGCGCCTTCTACCTCGACAAACCCGCCGACGTCGCCACCTACGCCGAAGCACTGGACCGGCTGTCCGCCCAAGCCGCCCCTGCCAGCAAGACCACCGGCATCCTCCGCCGAATCCGCAAGGAGTACTAGCAATGCAGATACGAAACGGCATGCCCGCCACCGGCCTCGGCACCGCAGGCTGGTCCAAGCCATGGAGCAGCCCCAACGGCGGCTCCTGCCTGGAAGCCAAGAAACTCCCCAGCGGCCAGGTCGCACTGCGCCAGTCCACCGACCCCAGCGGCCCCGCCCTCATCCTGGAGCCCGAAGAAGTCCGCGCGTTCATCGAGGGCGCCAGACAGGGCCTCGCCGACTTCCTCCTGCCTTGAGAACATCGCTGATGAGCACTCATCCGGGTTCGGCTTCGGGCGCATCGGCTACCACAGGCGTGAGACATTCCCCAGCTGGGCTCACACATGGAGTGGCATGTTAGGGAGCCTCAGTTCGTGGCTGCGCGAGCAGCGGCTGGCACGGGCCTGGAGCGTGGCGGAGATGGGCCGTCAGCTCCAGCAGGCCGCGAAAGCCAACGCCGACCACACCGTGCCACGCACCTCCATCCTCGCGTCCTACATCCGCCGCTGGGAAGGCGGCGTGATCGCGCCCACCGAGCGCTACCGGCTGCACTACTGCACGGCGCTTGGCATCCCGCCTGCCCGATTCGGGGCCCCATCCGAGACGCCTGTGGCTGCCAGCGCGGCTCAGGACATGACGCCAGCCACTCCGGCCGCTTGCTCCACCCTGGCTGGATGGGGTGGGGAAGCCGGCTCCCCCTCAGCTCTCAGAAGCGGCGGAGCCAGCACTTATGCTGAGGATTGGAGGGGAGAACGCACGCCGGAGCCGGCACCGCCAGGGGCACAGGGAATCCTTCCCCTTGGCCGTCTCGTGGCCGTGATGGCGGAGGAGTCGCTGGACTTCGGAGAGTGGGCCAACACGTCGAACACCGCAGACGCCACGCTGGAATACAGCACCGCGCAAGTGGGGCGGCTCGCACGGGACTACGTGCACGCGCCGCCGTATCCGCTGCTGCTTGACGTCAAGCGCCTTCGCGACCGGGTGTTCGGCAAACTGCATGGCCACCAGCGGCCGGGCCTGAGCCGCGACCTCTACCTGGTCGCGTCCCAGGTGTGCGGCATGCTCGCGTGGATGTCGGGTGACCTCGGCTACCAGCAGGCCGCCCAGGCACAAGCATGGACCGCGTGGGTCTGCGCGGAGCACGCTGACCACGATGGTGCCCGCGCCTGGGTGCGCGCTACCCAGAGCAAGCTGGCCTACTGGGATAACCGTTACGTCGAGTCCGCGCAACTCGCCGAGGACGGCCTGACCTATGCCGCGCCCGGTTCGGTGCCGACGCTGCTGGCCTCACAGATGGCACGGGCGCTGGCCCGCGCTGGCCGTGCCGATGAGGCGGGCCAGGCATTGTCGCGGGCACGTGCCGAGCGTGAGCGTGCCGCAGGCGAGGATGAGGTCGGTGGTGCGTTCGGCCTCACCAGCGCCCAGTACCACTACATGGCCGGCACGACACAGCTGTGGCGCCACGACCCCGGCCAGGCAATCAGCGAATCAGCGCAGGCCATCGAGCTGTTTCAGGCCCGCCAGCCCACGGAGGCGCACTACGGCCCCGAATCGCTGACACGGGTCGACCAGGCGTGCGCCCACCTCCAGCAAGGAGACCTCGACGGGGCAGCCGCCGCGCTTGGCCCAGTCCTCGCCCTGCCAGCAGACCTGCGCCTGGAGCTTCTCACTCAGAACCTCCACGTTGCCCGCCAGGCACTCGTCCAACCGGCATTCCGGGACGCTGTCACCGCGCGCAACCTCCAGGAAGAGATCGAAACCTACTGCCGCGAGTCGATCACCCACGACCTCCGAGACTGAGCCCGGCAGGCATGACCACCGCCACGCCGTCCCAGTACCAGGCCGGCCTCAAAGCCGCCTGCGCTCTTGCG
>DASYYE010000455.1:0-25427 GCA_035946955.1 Streptosporangiaceae bacterium
GGGAATCCCCCAGGGAAGCCCCCAGGGAAGCCCCCAGGGAAGCCCCCAGGGAAGCCCGCAGGGAATCCCCCAGGGAAGCCCCCAGGGAAGCCCGCAGGGAATCCCCCAGGGAAGCCCCCAGGGAAGCCCGCAGGGAATCCCTGCCAATTTGGCTCTTTGGCGTGCGTAGCAGCCAAAGAGCCAAATTGGCAGTTGCCGGGCTGTCCACCCATACGAACCGTGGCGCTGGCTTGCCGGTCATCTCGTACATGCGGGTGATGGCATTTTCGGCGGCAGGGCGGTCGGCTGGTTTGGTGGACAGGCCCGCGTCGAGGTACTCGCGGCGGATGGCGTAGGTGGTGTCCCATTGCGCGGGTGTGAGTTCGGTGGTCTTGGTCATGGGGTGGTCCTGGTGTCGAGGGTGGGCTGTGTGGGCGCGGGCCTGCGTGCCGGCTGGGCGTGGCCGCACTCGTGCGGGCTGTAGCGGTGCTCCAGCGGCCCGGCGTCCTCACCTTTGGCGAGCCACCGTCCCTGGCGCGGGTCGGTGATGGTGACGGCGACAGGCCCGGCGGGGTCCTTGCCGTAGTTGAGCGGCGGAAAGCCCCGGACGATGAGGATGCGGGTGTGGCACTCGCACTCCCGGTAGGCGCTCTTGGCCATGGCGCTCACCCCTTCAGCGCCGAGGTGAACGGGTTGGCGTCGCGGCACGCCTGGTGCTCTTCGAGCGGGTGCGTGCCGCCGCAGGTGGGGCACCAGAACAGCTCGTGTGCGAGCGCGGCGGCCAGGCGGCGGCCACGCTCGGCGTCGCCTGAGACGTTGCGCAGGCGGGAGCCGGGGCGTCCCCAGTAGCGGTTCGCGGTGCCGCCGGACCAGACCCCGCTCACGGCAGCCGCCCGTAGATGCTGACTACGTGGTTCTGCCACGGCGAGTCGTCATGCTGGATCGCGGCGGCGTTGATCTCCGCGACGGTGCCGGTGGACGACCACTGCCCACATGAGCACTGGATGACGAACTGGCCGGGTTCTCCGTTGTCTGGCCATCTGGCCAGCCGTTCGGCCACCTCGGGCAGGTCAGCCATCGCTGCTGCGCCCCTTCGCGGCGATGTGCCGCACCGCCTCGGCGAGGTGGTCAACCGGCTCCCAGGTGACCGTCTCGGTGAGGTCCATGACGTGGTGGGAACCCTGGTAGGTGACTTCCTCGTGCTGGGTGTAGACCGCCTTGTGCCAGCCCTCGTGGCCCTCTTCCAGTTCGCAGAGGAGCGTGACGCGCCCGTGCTTGACATCGCGGCAGGGGGTCATGTCCTCAGCCATCGCTGGCCTCCGGTGGGACCATGCTGGCCGTGTCCCACATGCGGTAGGTCTCGAAGCCGACCGCGTCCAGCAGTTCGGGCACCTCGTCCTCGCGGCCGATGGGGACATGGACGAGCACGTGCCAGAGGTTGGTCTCGGCGCCGGGGTCCTCGTCGGGCGGTGTCCAGCCGAGCGCGATGAGGGCGGCGTGGGTGCGCCGTTCCGGTGCGAGGCGCATGCCGACGTGGACGGTGTGCTCACTAGTCGCCATCAGTGCCCTCCTGCTCTGCCCCGAAGGTGATCGTGGTGATGTTCAGCCCGGTCATGTACGCCCACCAGCGCCCGCAGACCGGGCAGTGGTAGATGGCGCCCTGCGGGATGTATTCGCCGTCGAGGCAGTCGGCGCAGCGGCAGGCACCGCGTGTCGTCTCGGTGCGGCAGTGCCAGCAGCGTTCGGTGTCCGCTGGCGCTTCGGGTGACGGGCGCTGGTCTTGCTCGTCTTCCGGATGGCAGCCGTGGAAGTGCTCAGTCATCACTGCCGCCGTCCTGCGGCCCTTCGGCCGCGGCGTCCTGGGTGTGGACGGCGTTGAACTGCCGCCAGACCGCCGACTTGGCTTCCTCGAAGTCGCCCTGGACGGCCTGGAGGTGGTCGTCGAGCCAGCCGGTCATGTGGGTGACCTGGGAGCGCGTGGCGCTGTACGGGCCGCCGCACTGCCACTCCATGAGCACGCGGACGTCCTCGTCGGGGCCGAGCTGGAGCTGCCCGAGGAGGCGTTCCAGCTTCGCCACGGCAGGCTTCCCGGCGGGCTGCCCCTGCGAGGCAGCGTGCCCGTTGGCCGCTGGCGGGGCGGATGGAGTGGTGATGTCCTCGACTACCTCGGCGTCCTGGATGTCCTCCGGCGGGTGCGCGTTGCCATTAGTGGGGAGGTCTGGGACGCGGGCGCGCATGCCGGACAGGTCGGCTGCGGCGGCGGAGGCACGGAGCTGCTCGCGGCGGTACTCGGCGGAGGTCGGCACCCACGGCTCCAGGCGCTTCGCACCGGTCTTCCACCACATCGAGCGGCCCTGGAACTCCGGGTGTGCGGGCCCGGCGTCGAGGCGGTTCCATGGGCTGTACTCGTCGTCGGCCTTCCAGCCCCCGGCGGCCCGGGCGGCGTGGACGTCGTCGCGGTTGAGCAGCACGACGCGGGACACGGCGCCGGTGGTGAGGACGGCGTAGGCGTAGACGCCGACCATCTCGCCGCGGTCGCGTGAGCCGCCAGCGCCGAAGAAGTCGGCCCCGGTGGTGCCGTCGCCGCCGAAGGAGTGCATGGGCTTGTCGTCCACGCCCTCGACGTAGCGGAACTTGTCCCTGGCGCAGACCTCGCGGACGATCACGTTGGCGACGGCGCCGGAGCGGTACATGCGCTCGATGGCGCCCCGGTACCCCTCGATGCCGAGGACACTGGGCTTGCCCTTGACCCGGCGGGGGGTGAGGTAGAACTCGTCGGTGCCGGGCATGTGCCCGAGCGCAGCGCAGCGCATCAGCGCGACGATCAGCGAGTCCGGGCTGGCCTGCGCGTACTTCATCAGCGTCTCGGTCTTGCCGGGGATGTCGGACGCGTACAGGGCGGCGGCGGCGGTGCCGAGGAACGCCTCGACATCGACGGAGGAGGGCAGTACGGCGCGGAAGTGCGGCCTGCGGGACCACATGAGGGCGATCGGGCCGGCCTGGCGCTTCTCGACTTCCTGGGTGACGGTCTGGGTCATGGTGATGGTTCCCCCTTGGGCTTGGGCGGTGCCACGGGGACGATCTTGTCGACGTGGCTGGCTCTGCGGGTGTGGGCCTTGACGTCGTAGACGTCGCGGCGGGCGACCGGGTCGCCGCGCCATGTCTTCGCGTAGTGGGCGCTGCCCATCTCGGCGCGGACCCGGTTGGTCATCTCGTCCTTGCGCCGCTCGGCTTCCTTGAAGCGGCGGCAGGCTGCGCGGTAGGAGATGGCGGTCCGGACGCCGACGATGGCCTCGATGTCCTCGACGTCCGGGTGCAGCCGCTTGAGCGCGTCAGCGGTCGCTGGCCGCCAGTCCACGTCCGGTTCGTCGTTCCGATCGATGCGGGCCAGGAACGTCTCGGCTTCCTCGCGCATCAGCTTGAGGTCGGCCCGCGCGCAGGTGTCGTCGGCAACGACCTCGTAGACCCGGAGCTGCGCGCCGGGCAGGAACACGCACGCCACGTACACCGTGCCGACGCCCATGACGTCGGCCTGCCACAGTGCCTGGCAGCGGATGTGGACGGGGATATCGTCGCTGCCGTCGTCGCCCCAGCCGTCGAAGGTGCCCCAGCTCTTGCACTCCAGGGCGGAGATTGGGTCGCGCGCCCTGGGTGAGTCGAAGTGGGCGTGACCGGCGTTCGCGCCCTCGTCGTCAAAGAGCAGCCGGTCGGGTGTGGCCATCTGCCAGGGGCGGCGCGGGTGCGCGAACAGTTCCCGGCCGGTGCCGCCGGTGCAGAACTCTGGGTGCCGTCCGGTGAACCGCTGCACGATGTAGGGCTCAAGGTAGCGGCCGAGGCCGAGCCGGTCGCTGTCGTCGTCCGGGGGCAGCGCGCCGGTCTTCTGGTGGAACAGCTTGTAGGGGCTCGACCAGTTGGACAGGCCCATGATGACGGCGATCTCGCTGGCTGTAATGCCCTGCCGCCTGGCGGCGAGCCACTCGGCCTCGGTGGCGGTGGGGATGAGGGTGGCTGTCATGACAGGAGGTTCCTGATCTCGCGGTCGATGTCGCCTGCGGTGCACACGACGGTGTGGATGACGCGGCCCGCCTGGTTGTGGATGGTCGCGGCGCCGCACGCGTACCAGCGGACGGCGTGGACGGTCTCGGTGGGGTGCCCGCACGGCAGCGGCCGGAGTGGTCCCGGTGCGGGCGCGTGCCCCGGGGAGGCAGGGCGCGCGTCACGCACCGGGGGCTCGCGGCGGACCGCGCTGACGACCTGGTCCTCGGCGGTCTCGCGTTCAGCCTGGGCGACGACGTCCCTGGCCCGGCGCCAGGAGCCGCGCAGCGCGTCCCAGATGTCGCGTGCGAGCCAGCCGAGGCCGAAGACGCCGATAGTGGTGAGGGCGACGTCGGCGATGACGAAGGGGTCCACGCTCACCCCCGTGGCCCGGTGGGGCAGCAGCAGCGGGCCTTGGCGTACTTGCACCTGCGGCAGCGTGTGGTTGCTGCCTGCCCCGGGCCACGCAGGAGCTGACCCGGGGCAGGCGTCCCGTGACCCTGGGACGGGGGCAAGCCGACTCCTGATCGCACAGCCGTGGCCGTCCGGCCCGGGCCTGTGCCCGCTTCAGCTCTCGGCTTGGTCGGAACCCCTAGCGGCTCGGGTGGTTCGATGGCCAGCTGCCCGAAGGTGCCGGGCTCGCCTGGGACGGCGGCCAGTGTGATGACCTGCGGTGGCTGGCAGGCGGCGGCACGGGCTTCCCGGCTGGTCGCCAGCGACTGTGATGGCCCGGTGTCGGCGGCTTCGTGCTCGTCGAACTGGTATTCCCAGCGGGTGCGGAACTCGAGGTCAGTCTTGGCGATGGGCATTCAGTCCTCACCCGCCCCGCCCGGCATCGCCTCGACGTAGGCGCGGCCAGCCCTGGTCATGCTGAACAGAAGTTCGCCGTCGTCACCGCGCCGGGCGGTGAGGTAGCCGGCCAGCAGGTTGGCGACTAGGCCGAGCGTTACTCCGGCGTCACTGTCGCCACGCTCGCGGATGACTTCGAGTGCGGCCTCGGCCGGCGTGAGGATGATCTCGGCCATCACGCACCTGCCATGGCACGGTCTGCCGTGACCGGTTCGAGTGTCACGGTGTCCCACGGCTGCCTGTTGGCCCAGTTGGGTGAGTGCGCGGGCGTGGGCCTGGTGTCTGGGGACGGCCTATCCACCTTCACCGGGTCATGGCCGGCTGGGCAGGTGGCTGTTGTAACCGGCAGAAAGTCATAAGGTCCGGCGGCCGTCCCCAGGTCTGCGGGCGGGGTGGTCCCGGGCCAGCCCTGCGGCCGCAGCACCGCAGGTCCGCTGGCCCGGGACTCCCCTCCAGCGGTCTCCCGCGCACCCAGCCCGTCCATCGGGCGGCGGGACCGCACCCACGCCCATAGCCGCTGCCAGGGGGGAGAGGCAGCAGCGGGCGCGGGGGCTCTGTGACGTGGCGCGTACGACGGGCTGCGGCGTTCGGCGCGGTCGGCCTGGGCGTCCTCGGGGCTCCGCCGTGTCCCCAGCAGGACGGCGATGAGGCCGACCGTGGCGCAGGCGACGCACCAGAGGATGACGAACAGCATGGCGGGGTGGTCCCCCAGCCACGCGGCGGCCCACAGAACCCAGCCGATGCCGGTCCACGCGAGGACGGGGCCGGTCATCACGAGCCGCCGTGCAGGGATGCGTAGGCCTGCCAGGCCATCGCCACGAGCACAGCGGCCTCGGCGAGGGCCGCGCAGGTGTACAGGAAAGTCTTCACTCTTGGTCCCCCACGGGTGTCTTGTTCTGGTTGCGGTCAGGCCACCCG
Organism: Streptosporangiaceae bacterium; assembly: GCA_035946955.1. GTDB lineage: Bacteria > Actinomycetota > Actinomycetes > Streptosporangiales > Streptosporangiaceae > DASYYE01. The sequence goes on from DASYYE010000455.1 coordinate 5,782, forward strand.
GCGCGCAGCATGCCGGCGAAGCCGCCGATGACGTCGGGTGTGAGGTCGGCGAATGATTCCCGGATGCTGGCGGGGGCGTCGAGCCGTGCGAGTTCACCAGCGGCCCATTCGCGGAACACGGGGAAGGTCTCCGCCTGGGCGCAGAACTCAGCGACGTAGACGAGGACCGCCGTCGCCCCGAAGCGCGCCGCCGGGTGGTCCAGGCCGTCCAGTTCGAGACGGATCGCGGCCCCGGTCACTGGTCCCCCACGGGTGTCTTGTCGTTGCTGCGGCGGCTGGCGATGAGCGCCGCCCATGCGGCGGTGAGTTGCTCGAACTCGTCGTCCGGGCCGTCGGGGTCGGCGTCGAAGCCGAGGTCGGTGGTTTCCGGGTACCCCAGGCCGTAGGCGTGGCGGGCGTGCCTGAAGTGGACGTACTCGACGCTGATGTAGTCGTCGAGGAGCTGGCCGAGGATGCAGCGGCAGCCGTCGCCCAGGTCGAGGTGCTCCAGGTCGATCCGCTGCCACCAGCCGGAGTCGCGGGTGTCGAGGAACGCCGCGCCTGCGGCGACACGCTCAGCGATGGTCGCGGTCATGCCACACCGCCGTCGATGAGGTCGGCGATCTCGGCGAAGGTCGTGCCGTCGTCGTTCAGTTCAGCGGCAGGAGCGGACCCCCCGGAAAAGTGCAGCTCGGGGTCGGCGCTCGTCAGGCCAGCCCACTTCTTGACCTGGTCGGTGAGGATGTCGCAGTCCCAGACGCCCGCGACGCTGCAGTCGCCGTCCTGGAGTTCGAAGGCCTCAGGGTTCCCGGCCTTGACGTACAGGTCGGTGAGCACGCCGAGGCAGCAGTAGCCCTCGTCGCCCTCAGGCGTTTCGCCGCGCAGCGTGCCCTTGGTCTGCTTGTACTCGCCCGAGCGCAGCGCCGCGCACCACTGGGCGCGGACCCCGGGGTCCATGTCGAGTGCCATCAGCGCTCACGCTCCGGCGGGTACCCGGCGAGCTTGCGTGCGTGCGCCTTCGCCGACTCCTGCCGGCGGACGCCCCAGAAGTAGCCGTTCTCGATCGCGTGCCGCCGCATCCGCCTGTACTCGCGGCGGTAGGTGCGCCAGCGGCGCCACCGGGCGGTCACGGGGTCACCGCCGCAAGGTGTGCGTCGGCGTCCTTGATGGCATCCGGCTTGCCGAGCCGGCCAGGCCCTTCCCAGCCGCAGGTGCAGCGGGCGAAGGGCATCTCGCCGTCTGCGCTGTTGGCCTGGGTGATCCGGCGGTGGCCGATGTGGGTGTGGTGGCGCTCCCAGTTCTCGGCGCTCACCGCGCCACCGCCGCATGCTTCCCGCCCGGCAGCAGCCGACCCAGGGCACACCCGGCGGCCTGGACCGCCACACTGTCCAGCGGGCCGTCCACCAGGCTCTTGCACACCGCGCGGACGTCGAGCGCGAGGCCCGCGCCCAGGGCCGTGTCCATCTCGCCGAAGAGGTCGCGGAGGGCGGCCTCACGGTCCGGGCTCACCGGGCACCAGCGGAGTCGAGAGCCTTGGCCGCAGCCGGGAGGGCAGGCCGCAGCAGCGGCCCGCAGTCCCACTCCACGACGTCAACCGTTTCGGTGACCTTCTCCACGACGGCCGGGGTGACGACCTTCTCGACCTCGCGCTCCTCAGTGCCGACCACTCGGCGGGTGCAGACCGCGTCGCGCCAGGCGTTCAGCTTGACCTTCAGCCCGGCGATACGGCCGGTGAGTTCGAGGTATGCCTGCGAGTTGTCGCTGTCCCACACCCTCTTTGCGAAGGTGCAGGGCAGGGCACGGACGGCAGCGGCCAGCGTGTCCTTGTCGTCTTGCATGTACCAGGAGATCTCGTCGCTGCGGCCGTCGAACGGCAGCGGGAGTTCGGGGTGGTCTTCGAGCGCGGTGGCGAGCTGGCGCAGGCCGTCGATGTAGGCGGCGCGCTCATCTTGGGGGTCTGACACGGTATTCTCCGATCTGTCGATGTGACGTGGTGGCCGCTCTCTGTGGGGGCGGCCACACGGCTTTATGCGGGCTCAGGCCGGTCGGGTGCGACGCGGCAGATGAGCGATTTGGTGTACCCCCGGTAGTCGCTGCCGAGCGCGACGACCTCCGCGAGGAACGGGCCCATGAACTCGGTGGCCGGGCAGAGGACCCGGTCTCCGGCTTCGAGGGGGCTGCCGTAGCGGTAGGTCAGTGCCGGGCCAGAGAGCAGGCCGGTGGGGGTCGCCTTGCGGACCTGGACGGTGTACTCGCTCATGACGCAGGTGTGGCGACGTGGCGGTTGCGCTTGATGAACGCGTCGACATCCGCCTGCGCGACACGGCGCCCGGCCTGCCTGGTGTGGGGCGGCAGGCTGACATAGGCGAGCTCGCCGCACCCCATCAGCTCGTAGATCTTGTCTTTGCCGATCCCGAGCTGTTCCATCGCCTCGGCAACAGTCAGCAGCTTCGGTGGGGCCAGGGTGCCATCTGTCATGGCATGGAAACGTACGCGTACGTTGGCATCCGTGTCAACGGCTTCGGTGACACTTCCGTCAGGGACTAGCCGGGTCCGCGTACGAGTGTTAGCGTGCGCGCAGGTACGCACACGTGGTTAGCGAGGCCCCGCCGTGATGACGACACCGACGACCCCGCAGCAACCGCCTGAGATGGAACTGATCCGCCGCCGCCGGGAAGATGCCGTGCCGCGGCTGTCGATGCGCGAGGCGGCGCGCCGCGCTGGCATCTCGTCGCCCTGGTGGCGGGTGCTGGAGACCGGCATCCGCCGCGTCAAGGGCCAGGACTTCCCCGAGTCCGCGAACGACGAGACGCTCGCCCGCATGGCCCTGGTCGTCGGCGTCACGGCGGAGGAGCTGGCGGCAGCCGGGCGGCCGGGCGCGGCGGCGAGGCTGGGGAAGCTGGCCGACGCGGGCCCGGACCCGGCCGCCCAGATCGCGGAGATTGTCCGGCAGTCACCCGATTTCAGTAACAGGCAAAAGCGGCACCTTATAGAACTGCTGGAACGCGGGTCAAGGTAAGAAACACGTGTCGCAACAGTAAGCAAACCGGCGGCTAATACGAAACGTCCCACTACTGACGGTAATACCGGGAGGGGTGGGGGGAAATATGAAGACAGTGGTGGTTTATGCCATTGGTGCCACCGTTGGGATTGTGGCTGCCGGGGCTTACCTGCGCTGGGCGGTCACGCCGTGCCTGATCGCGTTCTGGGCGGGCCGGCAGGTTGGGAGGATCAATGCCAGGAAGACGCCAGCAGGGTGAGGGGAGTGTCTACCACCGCAAGGACCGCGGCCAGTGGGTCGCGGTCGCGGACCTCGGGCGCAAGGGCGGCAAGCGGGACCGGCGCGAGTTCACCGCTCCCACGCCAGGGGAGGCCCTGGAGAAACGGGACAAGTTCCTCGACCGGCGCCGCGACGGCTTCACCATGCCGAAAGGCCGCCAGCCCTATGTCAGCGAATGGATGCTGCACTGGCTGCACAACGTCGCCAAGCGGAAGGTCGCGGCCACCACGTGGGAGAAGTCCTACCGGCAGAAAGTCACCGACCTCATCTGCCCGTTCTTCGAGTCCGTGGTGCTGCCCGAGCTGGCCGAGGACGACATCGAAGCGTGGCACGCCCACCTTGAGGAAACCATCAGCGAGCGCACCGGCCAGCCGCTGTCGGCGTCCACGATCGGGCAGGCCCACCGGATCATGTCTACGGCCATCAAGGCCGCAGTGGTGCGGGGAAGGCTGCCCCGTAACCCGGTCAGCAACGTCACGCCGCCGCAGGTGACCGAACGCGAGTTCGACCTGCCATCACAGGCGGACGTGAAGTGCATCCTGAAGGAGTGCGAGACGTGGCCGCGCGGGGACCGGTGGGTGCTGGCGGTCACCACCGGCCTGCGGCAGGGTGAGCGCCTGGCGCTGGAGTGGAAGCGGGACATCCACCTCCGGCCGCCCGCGTCGGTGAGCGTGCGCAAGTCCGCGGCACGGGTGAAGGGTGAGCGGATCGTGAAGGCGCCGAAGTCGGCGGCATCACTGCGGTCGGTGCCGCTCGCCGCTGTCGCGGTGCGGGCGCTGGCCCGGGGCCGCAAGGACCAGGTGGCGAGCATCAGCGACCTCGTGTACACCGACGCCAAGGGGCAGCCGGTCCACCCGCGCGCCGACTGGCAGGACTGGCAGGACCTGCTTGCGAAGCTCGGCCTGCCGCGGTACCGGGTGCACGACTGCCGGCACGTCTACGCGACGATGCTGCTGGAGGCCGGCGTGGACCCGCGGGTTGTGCAGGCGATGCTGGGGCACTCGACGGGGGTGCTGCTGAAGCGGTACCAGCACGTGCGGCCGGTGCTGCACCAGCAGGTCGCCGACGTGATCGATGGGCTGTTCGGTGGCGGGTGATGCCAGCCATGGTGCCAGCCCACAGAACGGATGTGCGCGTACGTATACCTATGGTTTTGGGTGGGCATCCTGCTCCCACTCAGGCAAGTGTCCACCTGTGCGTACGTACGCGTACCGGCGTCCGGCGGACTTTTAATCCGTGGGTTCAGGGTTCGAGCCCCTGGCGCCCCACCAGGTGAGCGGCCATATGGCCAGAACGGAGCAAGATCGATGCCAGCCATGACGCCAGCCCAGAGAGCCATAACCGTCCTCGCCGCCGCCTTCCTCGCTGCCTGTGGCACCGCGTCTCACGGTGCCGTGAGCGCGCCGCACACCAGCGCGCCGCACACCAGCGCGGCACTGTCATGCCACCAGCAGTACGAGACATGGAAGCACGGTGCCGTGAGGGGGGCCGCCAGCCGGCTGGAGACGGCACTGCGCCGCGTCCAGGCGCAGGGCGCGGTGGACGACTTGCCGCGGATGGTGTCGGCGCTGCGGTCGGCCGGGCGTGCAGCACAGGAGGTGGCCGCGGTGCCGCCGCCGCGCTGCGCCGACCCGGCCGGGGACTACGGGAAGATGCTCACCCTGATCCAGGCGGCCGGGGACAACGCCCGGTCGGCGAGCGGCCTGGGCGGGATCCTCCTCGCGGAAGTCCCGCTGAAGAACATCCCGGCCGTGGAGAAGCAGCTCGGCGCCGAGCTGGACCGCACGGTCGGCAAGAGCCACTAGAACCCGGCGCCGCCCTCGCCGGGCGGCCGGTAGCCCTGCACGTAGGTGCCCCACCCCTGGACCGTCTCGATCAGGCCCTCGCCGCGCAGGATGTGCAGGGCCTTGCGCACCGTGCCGATCGCGACCCCGAAGTCCGCGGCCATGTAACGCTCCCCCGGCAGCCGCCCGGTCAGCTCACCGTCAGCGATCCGCTGGCGCAGGATCGCTGCGAGCTGCCGGTACGGCGGCACGGGCAGGTCATGGTCCACGGTCATGCGCTGACCGTACATCTGCGTGGGTAACCAACCCGTAGCCTGACGCACCATAGAGCACCTTGGATATCTAGGTCTATGATGCGCCCATGGACGCCGCGCTGGAGCCCGAGGACCTGGAACGCGAGTTCCCCGGCTGGGTGGTGTGGGTCACCGCTGGCCGCCTGTGGTACGCGCGGCGGCTCAAGCAGCCGCAGGTGACGTTGCGCTCTGACGGCCCCGGCGGGCTGCGGCAGGAGATCCGCGCACATGTGGAGGGGGAGCTATGACCACCCTGGAGAAGCTAGACGAGTCCCGCGACCGGTTAATGGCGGCCCACCCGGACCGTGAGGTCTGGTGGCTGCCCGAGTACGACGGCGGCCGGCAGCGGGTCACCTGGCACTCCCGGCCACGGGGCGCGCCGAACGCGGACCTCCACGCCGGCACCGCGGAGGAGCTGGCCCGGCGCATCGCCGCCAGCCACTCTGAGGACTCATGATCACCAGCGTGTGGCCGTACGTGGCCATCCTCGCCCTCTTCGCCGTCACCTACCCGGCCGCCGTGGGCGTCCACTGGCTGCGGGCCCGGCTGCGGCGCCCCGGCCGCGACTGACACTGACGGCCCCGGGCTGCGCTGCTACCACGCGCCCGGGGCCTGACCCCTGCAAGGAGGGGCTATGGGAAACCGTATAGAACGGCCCGGCACCGGATCTACAGCCGAGGCCGTCATCCAGGCAGAGAAGGACTGGCCGGGCTGGCAGGTCTGGGCGGACGCCAGCAGGCTCGGCGCCACCTGGTACGCCCGGCGGCACGACCAGCGCAGCGGCACGCTCGCGGCGGCCAGCGTGGGCGGCCTGCGTGACCGCGTCGCCCGGTGGGTGCTGGAGACTCCGTCGGCGGTCCTCCCCGAGGAGGAGCTGAGGGCGCTGCGCCACTTCTGGGGCGACCGCTACGGCATGGACTGGGTCGACGGCGTCTTCGGCGCCCTCGGCCGGCACGAGGGTGCGCAGTTGCTCCAGTCGCGGACGGCGGCCGGGCTCGTGCCGCTGATGGAGGAAGACGGCCGCGCCCAGGAGGGCGTGTGAGGGAGCGGCTCAGCGGCCTCTCGGCGCCACGTGTCGTCGGCTGGCTGGCACTGGCGGGCGTGTCCCTGATCGCCGGGGTCGCGTCCTACTTCCACGCGCTGGCGGTCGTCCGCGCCGCGGGCGCCACACCGCCCGTGTCGTACCTGGAGCCAGCACTGGCGGACCTTGTCATCCTCGGCGCCTCGTCGGACCTGCTGGCCGCCTCACGCGCCCACGCGGAGCGGCCGAAGCTGACGATGGTGTCGCTGGGTGTCGGGGTGGTGGTCACGCTCGCGATGAACATCGCCGCCGTGGACCCCGGCGGGGTGCCGAAGTGGCTGGTTGACGGGTGGCCAGCGCTGGCGTTCACCCTCGCACTTGAGTCCCTGGTGGGGCTCGTGAGGCGCGGCCGGGGCGGTGAGAGCACTGCTCCTGCCCCGGCCGCCCCGGTGGCCCAGACGGTGACTGTCGGATGTGGTCACGGGGTGGCGGAGACCATGGACGAACGCATCCTCGACGCCTTCTTCCACCAGCGTGACTGCCTCGGCGCGGCACCCTCCTACCGGGACCTTGGGCGGGCGTTCGGCATCCACCACGACACCTGTGGCCAGGTGGTCAAGGCCGCACTTGGAGACCCCCCGGCTGCCGCAGCGTTCCCCGGTGACGCAGCGTCGGCCGGGGCCAGTCCCAACGGGGTGGCCGCGCATGGCTGAGCGGTGGCGGAAGGTGCGGCGGGCCGCCGGGTACAAGGTGTCCAGCGAGGGCCGGGTGCGCTCGGTGGACCGCGTGCTGGCCGACGGCAGGCGGGCCGGCGGCAAGGTGCTGAAACCGGCTCTTACGCATAACGGCTATCTGAAGGTGGTCCTGAGGCAGAACGGCCGCAGCGTCAACATGCCTGTCCATCAACTCGTAGTCGAGGCCTTCCATGGCCCGATCCCTGAAGGCATGGAGGTGCGGCACCTTAATGGCAACCGGCGCGATAACCGAGTAGAGAACCTGCGTGCTGGCACGAAGGCTGAGAACACCCTGGACAGCCTCATGCATGGCACCAAGGCGAAGAAGTTGACCAGCGCGCTGGTACTTGAGATCCGCGAACGGTACGCGGACCGTTCGCTGACGCAGCGTGCGCTAGCCGAGCAGTACGGCGTCAGCCGGGAAACGGTCGGCCTTGTACTTCGGGGCAAGACGTGGAGGCACCTGGAAGGTGCTGGAACGGGACAACAGAAAGAGGAGGTAGGACAGCAGCGCCAACATCGTGCGCAAGAAGCTGCGACACCTGGGACAGGTGACCAGCGCTGATGGCAGAGGTTCTGGCGGGCGCTGTCCTAGTCGTCGTCCTGGTGGGCTACTGGGTGGCCAGGGCGCACCGGCGCCTGTCGCAGGTGTGGTTCCTCGGTGTCGCATGGCGGTTCCTGTCTGGGCACCGTGACGATGGCAGGCCGGGCCGGCTGCGGCGGGCAGGGTGGCGCTGCGGGGCTGCGGTGATGTCCGTGGCACTGGCGGCCGGGTGGGTGACGGACCCGCAGGTCACCGCCATAGTCCTGGGGTTCGTGGCGGTTTGCGGCCTGGTTTTGTCCGCTGTCTTGTCCTGGCGGTGGGCACGCCAGTGGAAGCACCGGCGCGTGTGGCTGCGCCCGCTGCACCTGGCCGCGCACGAGCTCGCGCAGGTGGACCGGCGCCGGGCGCCGCACGCGTGGCTCCAGGTCGAGCCGGACCGCTCAGCCGCGCGGCTGGCGCTCCCCGCCGGGTGGTCCGCCGACGACAGGGACAAGAAGCTGCTGGTGCAGACGGCCACGGAGAAGCTGGGGATCGAGGCGCCGGAGGTGTCGTGGCGGCTGGCCGGGCCGAGGCCGCTGCTGATGCTGGCCGCGTCCCAGCCGCCACCCGCCCGTGTCACCCTGGCCGACGTGCTCGCGGCGGTCGACCGGGCCCGCGAGGACGAGCCCGTGTGGGGGCTGGGCAAGAAGTCCGCGGTCGTCGCCTCGTCGCTGTCGGGCGACTCCCCCCACCTGGGGCTGTCGATGGGCTCCGGCGCGGGGAAGTCCGTCACGGCGCGGGCACTCGCCGCGCAGATGCTCTACAAGGGCTGCGTCGTCCTGGTCCTGGACTACAAGATGATCTCCCACCAGTGGGCGCAGGGCCTGCCCAACGTGGTGATAGCGCGCAGGCCGCACGAGATCCACGAGGCGCTGATCTGGCTCGGTGGCGAGGTGGACCGGCGCAATGAGGTTGCCTTGGCCGGCGCCGACCTCGACGGCAACGTCCACGCCGTCGTCGGCTCGCGGATCATCGTCATCTGCGAAGAGCTGAACGCCACCATGTCCAAGCTCCGCGCCTACTGGCGGGGACTGCGGAACGAGGACCGGTCGCTGCCGCAGCGGTCACCGGCGCTGGAGGCGCTGGACGCGGTGAACCTGATGGGCCGCCAGGTGCTGGTGAACCTCGTCTACATGGGGCAGCGGCTGTCCGTGAAGGCGGTCGGCGGTGATGGGGACGCGCGTGAGTCGATCGGCGTGATCGCGTTCGGCCGGTACACCCCGAGCAACTGGAAGATGCTCGCGGGCGACCACCCGATGCCGCCGCCGTCGCGGACGCCGGGCCGGATCCAGGTCGTGTCCGACTGTGTGCGTGAGGTCCAGTGCGTGTTCATGACCGCGCGGGAGGCGCGGGAGCTGGCGGTCGCGGGGGCGGTGGCGGCGCTGCCGCATGACATGCCGGGCGCGGGGGCGGTCCTAGCTGCGACAGCGGCCCGTATCGGCAGTCCTGACCTGCTGGTGTCCCAGGGACATGCGACACCTGGGCCGCGCCTGGTGACCCTCTCGGAGGCGGTTGGCGAGGGGATCGTGTCGTGCAAGCTGCCCGCGCTGCGGAAGGCGTCGCAGCGTGACGGGTTCCCGGAGCGGGTGGGGCTGCGGTCGCTGGCTGGCGAGTACAGGGCGGCCGACCTGGCTGAGTGGGATGCGGTGAGGCGCGAATGAGCGGTCACGGGTCAGTGCTGGCGGGCGGCCTGATCGTCGCCGTGTGCGCCGTGGCGGCGGTGGTGTTCGCGGTCAAGTGGCTGCGCACGCACCAGCTCGGCCCGTGCCGCAAGTGCAAGGGCAGCCGGCGCAACTGGCTGTCGACGGAGAAGAGGTGGGGCCCGTGCCGGGGCTGCGGCGGGACGGGCCAGCGAAGGAGGAGGTTCTGATGGGCAAGAAGAGCGACTGGCTGAACAGCGCGCCAGCAGGGACGAAGCCGTGCGGGACTTGCGGCGGTTCCGGGTGGGATCCGAAGAAGGGTGCCCCGGATACGTGCCCGTCGTGCCGTGGGTTCGGTTACTGATGAGGTGCGAGACGCACTGCCCGCCAGGGTCTGGCGTTGGCCTGCGCGGTCCCCTGCTGGCCGTGGCCGGGCTCTTCGCGGTGGCCCTGGCGGTGTGGGCGGTGTCGGTGGCGCTGTGGTGGCTGCTGGCCGGTGTTGCGCTGGTGGCTGCCGTGGTGGCGTCGCTGGTGGTGGTGGCCCGGCGGTCGGCACGGCTGGCCGTGATGTCGTGGCCTGTGCCCCCTGCCGTGTCTCGGATGATGTTGGAAAACAAGAAGCCCGCAGCCATCACCGCAGCCCAGCGGCGTGCGCTGCCCGCTGCGCGGCCGGTGGCCGTGGGTGTCGTGGTCCGCGACGGTGAGAGGATCGGGCGATGAGCGAACCTTGCTGCGACCTGCACGGGCGCAACTGCGAGCCACCAGGCGACCTGTGCTGTGGAGAGTGCACCGAGGCGAACCACCCGAACCACCCGCGCGGCGAGCGGTGCTCCAGCCCGGACGTGTCCAACATGCAGGTGGTTGGCAAGCGCGGAGATACCGTCGTGGTCACGTTCCCGAAGCAGGTCATGAGCAGGCAGGCTGCCCTGGTGCACGCCGCGTGGCTCGTTAGCGTGGCGGACCCCCTCGGTGACGAGTTCCCGGCCATCCTGGCCGCCGTCCAGGGCGCCTAGTGGGCGGCTGCCGTCAGGAACTCTGCCCGTACTGGCCCGGTGAAGGCTGCATGCGGGGAGTGATGCCATGCGACGACGCGGCCTGCCCGGAGAGCCACATGGACAGTGGCGACCACAGCGCCAGCTACGAGGACGGCGGTATGTGCGAGTGGTGCGGCGAAGTGGCGCCGTGAAGGTGCCCGTGGTTGCAGGCCGGGGGCCACGCCTGCCGGAGCCGACCCGGGACCTTGGCAACCAAGCCAGTCGCCAAACGGCGCCAGATTCTACTGGCCGTGGCGCGAGCAGGATTTGAACCTGCGACCTCTGGGTTATGAGCCCAGCGAGCTGCCGAACTGCTCCACCGCGCTACCTAGATTCTAGGGCGTAACCTGCTGCCACCGGGGAGTGCGCCCCGATCCAGGCTGGGGCGCACGGGAGCCTGGATGGTGAGCCCCGGAGTAAGCGGCCCCGTCGAGGGAAGTAGCGAGCCCTCCCGGTCCGGAGTTAACCGCCCGGCGGTGAGCAGGCGGGGCCTCTTACTAGCTCCAGGTCTTCCCGCCGTCCGCCGAGGTGACCGCCCGGCCGGCGAAGCCGCCAGTTGCCCCTGCGATGACGAGGTATCCGTCCGTCTGCGCGGGCGGAGGCGGCGACGCACCAACCTTCCACTGGCCGAAGTCCGCCCGCTCCGGCGTGTCCAGGTCCACCGCGCCACCCAGCGCCGTCTGGCCGCCCTGGCGCAGGCACGCACGCGGGTCCCACTGCCCGCCCGACCACGCCACCGTCTGGAACGCCCACGACGCCAGCCCCGCGTTCAGCACCCGGCTGACCGCCCAGTAGCCGCCGTAGACACCCACGTTCGGCCCCATCTCCGCGTGGAGCGCCTGGAAGTACTCCCCGACCGGGCCGAGCTTCGCCAGCGGGTCCTTTACCGCAGGGGCGTAGTCGGGGATGTCGAAGTCCACCGCGAAGTAGACCGGGCGCCCGTCGGGCATCCCCACCTCGCGGCGCTGCGCCCGGGCGACCTCGACGTCCCTGGCGGCCTGCGCGGCACCCCCGGTGGCCTGACTGGCGCCGTACTCGAAGATGGTGAAGATGGAGATGCCAGCGTCCGAGAGGAGCTTCGCCTCGGCGGCGGTGAGGTCCTTGCCGTCGTTCGTGGCGTCCTGGCCGAAGTAGCGGCCGACCGCGCCGACCCCGGCGGCCTGGAGCTGGGCGATGGTGGGGTGGCTGAACGCGTAGTCGGCGACGACGATGTTCATGGTCAGGCCTCCTAGTCCGGGGGCAGGTGGTAGAACCTGGCCCACTTCACAAACGACGGCGACGGGCGCGCCAGCCGGCCGGGGCAGCCCAGCCCACGCCACGCCGCACGCGAGTCCGCGACGATCTTCACACCCAGCAGCGACGCCTGCCCCGTGGCCGGGTTGATGCTGATCGGGACGCCGCTGAGGTCATAGTCGAACTTGCACTGCGCCTCACTGGCGTGCCCAACCGCCTGGACGGTGTGCCGCACCGCCTGCACCTGGAGGTAGGTGGCCACCAGGTTCGCGCCACCAGTGAGCAGCGTCAGCAGCAGCAGCCCCACCGCCGCGTACCGGGCACCCCGGGTCATGGTCAGGTCAGGCACCGTTCTTCTCCCTCTTCTCCCGCTCCCGCTCGATCTGCTCGACACGGCCCGCGAGCCTCGTCATCTGCGTCCGCACGGCGGCCACGTCGGACGCGGTGCGGTGCACCACGTCCCGCAGCGAATGGCCGCCATTGGGCTTGGTCTCGGCGCGGACCTCGGCCAGGTCCCGTTCCATCGACGCCAGCCGGGCCATCACACCCGGGCGGGCGGCGACACCCTCGCGGGCAGGCTCACCGAAGTAGTCGTCGAGGAACCGGGTGGTGCGCACCAGGATCCGCACTGCCCACCGGGCCGACCAGGCAAGCAGCCCGGCCACCGCGACGGCCAGGGCGGTGAAGGCCGTCAGCCACGCGGCGCTCACAGCGCCCGTCACGCGACCCTCCGCACCCACAGGAACGACCCCATGCCCACCGTCGTCGCGGTGCCGCTGGAGGAGTTCTGCGCCCACATGAACTGGAGCGACCCAGCCGCCGCGGCCGTGAACAGGAACCCGTTCAGCATCACCCCGGCGTTGCAGTTCGACGCCAGCACCGACGCCCACCCGCCCGCGTCGAAGATCCCGACCGTGCCGCCGGTGCTGTTCTGCACCACCGTGTAGTCCCCGGACGCGCCCGCGGGGACCGCGAAGTTGTACTTCAGCGCGCCGGAGCCGCCACCGGCGCAGTTGGACAGCACCATCTGCACCTGGTAGGTCGCGTTCGCGGCCAGCGGCACCACCAGGTCCGGGTCCGCGGTCAGGGTGGTGTTCGAGGTCAGCGACGTCGGCGACGCCTTCCACGCGGTCACGCCGACCGCGGCGGCCAGCACCGCGGCGGTGACCCGCGCGCCCGCGTAGACCGGCGACGTCGCTGGCATCGTCCCTCCTTACGCGAGCGCGAAGTAGCAGGGCTGGAACAGGACCACGGCCTCACCGGCGAGGTGGCTCTTGGCCACGCCGTTGACGCTGCGGGTGACCGTGAACGACTGCGGGCTGCTGGAGCCGGTGACGGCCGTGACGGTCATCCGCTCACCGGCGACGACGACGTCGAACGGCAGGTCGCCGGCGGCGGTGGTCCAGATGGGGTTCCCGGTGGCAGTGGCCACGCTCAGTGACGTTGCTGAGCTGCTGCACCCGGTGGCCAGTGTCGAGCCGTCGGTGTCGTCACGGCAGTCAGTGAGGGCACCCGACCCGGCTATCAGCACCTCGTACGGCGACTCCGGTGTCGTGTTGAGCTCGATCCGCCACACGAACCCGCCGAGGGTCTCCTTCACGCCCCACACGACGGCCTTGATGGGGTCCGGCACGAGGAACCCCGGCGGGTTGAGTATCTCGACGTAGTCGCCGAGGTCGACGGACTCGATGGCGGTGGTGAGGGCGCCCAGCTCGGTGCGGGACAGGTCCAGGGGGACGATCGGGTAGCGGGACTCGTCGACGGTGCCCAGGTGCAGCACCCACCCGGCCGCGTCGGGGAGCTGGGAGTCGGAGGCGGCGTTGACGTCATAGGAGCCCTGGTAGTCCCCCACGCCGTTCGGTGGCCCCTGGGTGGACAGGGGGCCGGTGGTGACCTGCGCGGTCCAGCTCGTGCCGGTGACCGTCGCGGACTTCCGTGTCACGACGACGTCGTTGACGGTGAGCTGGTCGTCGTCGTTCGGCTCCAGGCCCTTCCCGCCGGAGCCGCCGAGGTCCGCCGCCGCGTAGTCCAGCGTCACCACCGGGGACTGGGCGCACATGCTGCCGGAGGTGCGGTACACCAGTGACACGGAGTCGCGGGCCTCGGCGAGCATCCCCCGGTCGGCGTCCTCGCACTCCTGGAGCAGGTTCATCATCGTGTCCACGCCCTGGGCGCCCATCGCCACGCTCGCCGACGGCGGTCCCTTGATGCGGCAGCCGAGGCCCTGCTCGGAGCACAGCCTGGCCACCCGCAGCCCGGCGGTCTCGTACACCCACGCGTTCACCGGGCCCGCCATCGGCCCCGCCGACACGGACTCCCACTGGGCCTGGACACTGACCTGCCCCACCGCCGACCCGGACAGCAGCGCGTCCAGCTTCGGGTTCACCGCCGGCTGCACCGCCGCGCCGACAGCACCCGTGATGGACCCCGACGCGCCCAGGACCGCCGCCGACTGGGCGGGCTGCAGCACATAGAACGCCCACGCCACATGGCCGCCAGAGGTGGTCAGCTCCACCGACACGTACAGCGCCACCCCGTTGCAGCCGCCGAAGCTGCCGGTGAAGTCCACGAACCCGCTCGAGAAGAGCTGGTTGCCGGAGCCGTCGTACCCGGCGAGCTGCAGGGAGCCGTTGTGCGCGGTGGAGTAGGACAGGTCGGCGCGGTACACGTCACCCGTGGTGTGCAGCCGCAGCACCACACCCTGGTCGGTGTCCCCGCCGGACGGGGCCTTGAACAGGGCCCGCACCACCGCGGCCGGGCTGGCTGGCGGCGTGTAGGGGGTGACCGCGCCCCACCACGACGACCCGTTGAGGGTGGGGACCGCGGCGGAGCCGGGGAAGCTGGAGCCCGCGGCGAGCGACGGCGCGGCGCCGGAGCCGAAGTGCATCGCCTGGCCGCCGGGGACCCCGGAGGCGAGCTGCGTGGCACCCGTCCCGTCCTCGCACGGCCAGTACGCGACTGGCGCGTTCGTGGTCTTGGACTTCCAGCCGCGGGTCATCGGCGAGGCCAGCGGCGGCGTCCCGCCGCCGGACCCGGCCTGCTGGAGGCGCCGCAGCAGCCCCGACACGGTGACGGGTGTCCACACGTCGCGGCCGGTGGTGTCCCACCGCGGCGGCCACTCCGCGACCTCCCCGTGCGCCCGGTAGGCCCGCCCGGACAGCTCCGCGGTCCCGGACAGCGCCCACGTGTTCCCCTGGCCGTCGGTGAACGATGTGGTGCCCGCGGCCTGGGCGGTGAACGCGCCGTCGGCGATCAGCGCGCCCCCGATGCCCTGGTAGAGGCGGGCCTCGTACACCTTCCCGGTCATCCCGGCGAACGCCGCGGGCGCCCACGCGACCCCGGGCGCGGAGCCGAAGACGCCGACGGAGCCGGTGAGCGCGGCGAAGTAGCTGTTGGCGCCCACCTGCAAGGGCGCAGTCCCGCTCCAGATGGCGCCGGTGGCCCCGGAGGCGGACGCGACGGCGGTGCCGAGCTGCGTCCACGACCCCGGGTCGATGCTGGACGCGTAGTAGAAGGTGACCAGGCCGGTGGTGTGGGCGTAGGTGACACGCAGCGACACCCGGCCGCCGGGCCACGGCAGCGGCTGCGTGCTGACGGCCTTCTGGACGGTGGCGCCGTCGGTGGTCCACCAGAAGCCGAGTGTCCCGTCGGCGTTGAGCAGCCACGCCCACCCGAGGTTCCCGCCGCCCACCCACTGGCTGGCCAGGACCGACGCCACCCACCCGGACAGCTCCAGGTCGGTGCGGGCCTCCAGGTCGCCGGTGGGCGGCGCGGCCGCGCCGGTGGCGGCGTAGCTGGTGGTGTCGCCCTCGAACCGCAGGTAGTTGCTGACGGCCGGGAGGGACAGGCGCATGGCGGTGTTGCGGCCGAACTTGCCGTAGTAGGGGCCGGTGGGGTTGCGCATGGAGAACCGGCCGTCGCGGTTGTTGAGCTCCACCGCGCTGGCTGACGGTGACGGCTTGGCGGCCTCGTCCTGGCGCCCACGGGTGGTGTCGGGCATGACGGTGGAGTCACGCTGGTTGAGGTAGGCGGTGGTGTCGGACCAGCCGCCGGGCAGCAGCAGCTCGGCGCGCAGCCCGAGCGGCGCCTGGGGGAAGACGGGTGTGGGGGTGCCGGGGTCGCCGGGTGTGAGCTGGCCGGGCCACGCGGTGCCGGGCAGCGCGGGGAACGGCATCAGGACCACTCCGCGAAGTCGCCCACGTTCGCGACGATGGTGGCGGCGTCGGAGGCGTTGCCGGTGGAGATGGGCACGTCGAACCAGGTCTGGCTGCCGACGGGGAGTGCCAGCCGCTTGGTGATGCGGTAGTAGGTCTCGGCGCCCGCGCTGCCGCCCTTCGGCTGCGGCTTGGTGGACGGCGCCCAGTCGGTGCCGACGGACGCGGCGAGGGCGCCATTCTGCGGCACCGAAGTGACCGCGTTGCCGGTGGCCACCGTGTTCGCGCCGGTGCCCTGGACGAACGTGCACCCGTTGAAGCTCGGCGTGCCGCCGCCGGTGATGGACGTGTATGCGACCTGGGCGGGCTGGCTGGCGCCTGAGGTGGTGACCCAGATGGTGCCGCTGGCCGGGTAGCCCGCCGTGGAGGCGACGTCGAGGACGCCGGCGGACGGCTGCGCCCAGGTGGCGATCGTGGAGATCGCCGCCGCGCCGTTCGACCCGGCGGCGACCGTGGTCGCCGGGCCGCCTGCGGTGCCGTAGCGGGCACCCACCGACACGGCCGCCGCGCCGGTGGCGGTCGCCGGGTACCCGGACACCTCGGCCCTGACGAGGCCGTTGGACAGCGGCGTGTACACCCACGGGCTCGACGCGGCGGCGGCCAGGCCCATCATCACCAGGCCCGTGCTGCTGGTCCCGGTGGGGTCCGCCGGGTTCAGCGACACCGGCAGCGCCAGCGTCCCGAGGCCGGTCATGCCGGTGATGTTCCAGTTCGAGCCGTTCCACCGGATGGTGGCCCCGGCCCACTGCTCCGACAGGTACCACGTCTGGGCAGAGCCGTTGACCTTGGTGCCGTCGCCGGGGTAGGTGACAATGCCGACCGCGTTCGCGGAACCCACGTTGACGATGGTCAGCGTGAACCCCAGCGGGACCGGGTCCTGCCCGGAGACCCCTGGCGCGGTGTAGAGGACGCGGCCGGTCTCCGGCAGGCCCCACGCGGGCGGCAGTGTGATGCTGAACGCGCCGCCCGTCGGGTTGGCCGCGATGTAGTCGTCGGTCAGCAGCGCCTGGTACGCCGACGTCTGCGTGACGGCGGGTTTCGTCGTCCACCGGTACGGCGGGGTGGCGGACTGGTTCCAGTAGGGGCCCACGCCGTAGCCGCCCCTGATGTCCACGTTCACCAGGTAGGGGGAGTTGACCTGGTTGAGGAACGCGAGCGTGGTGTTGCAGAACGCGGCCTTGAAGTCGACGACGCCCGGGTAGCCGGGGCCGGTGCCCTGCGACTGGGTCTGGAGCGCGAAGTGCGGTGCGCCGTAGTTGTTGTCGAGGGTGTAGGACTGCACGTTGCAGTCGATGGTGAGCTGGCAGCGGCCGGACGCGAGGACCGCGACGCCGGGGTTCTGGGTCACCTGGGCGCCCGTGGTGAGCAGGCCGTTGCTGTTCGGCCCCTCCTGGCTGGCGTTGACGTAGGCGCAGCCGGTGAACGTGGTCGAGGTCAGGCCGGTGTAGGTGACCTGGGCGATGCCGGAGGCGGTGGGGATGTAGAGCTGCGTCCCGGCCGCCACGGTGCCCGTCGCGGCGAACCCGGTGGTCGAGGCCACCGCGAGGACACCGGCGGACGGCGACGACCAGGACGCGACGTTGGAGACCTGGCCGCCGTTCGACCCGGCGGCGACCAGCGTGGTGACCGACGCCCGCCCCGCGCCCTCCAGGGAGCCGCCCGTCCACTTGAACGTCTCCATCTGCTGCTGGCCGGACGAGTCCTGGTTGACGCAGCGGACGTCGCCGTAGAGGTTCCGCTGGGTGCCGCCACCGGCTGCCACCGCCGAGGAGAAGTACGCCCCGGACGTCTCGGCGCCCTTGGCGACGATGGTGATGCCCCACTGGTTCAGGTCGGAGCGCGGGTTGACGAACACGTTGTGAGACCACGTGACCATCCACCCGTCGCCCACCCACCCGGACTGGGCGCACTGCTGCGGGTGGCAGTTGTCGAACGTCGTGTCCTGGAAGAAGCCCCAGATCCCGTGGTACTTGCCCTTCTCGATGATGACGTCCCTGATCGTCCAGCCGTCGGAGGGGTTGGCGTTCGACTGGAACTGGTTCGGGTAGGAGGCGATGCCGTTGCCGGTGGGCTTGTTGATGCCGAGGCCGGTCAGGCGCGCGGCCCGGACGTCACCCCAGGTCGCCACCGCGTCGATGCCCGCCGGGGCCGCTGAGACGTCGAGGAACATGTCCGCCACCGTGCAGCGCGACACCACCGTCGCGCCCTGCCCGAGCGAGGGGATGTCGAGCAGCCACACCAGCGCGCCCTGCCCGTAGTTGGCGGCGGTGGCGGTCACGGTGTTGCCGGTGACGAACGTCAGCGAGCCACTCACCGGCGACGTGCACACACAGCCGGTCAGGGTGGTCAGCGTGCGCCCGGCGTAGGTGACGGTGGCGGTCGTGGTGCCGTCGGACAGCAGCGTGGTGAACGTCCCGGACGCCGGGAAGGCGTCGGCTGGCTGGAGCGGGCAGAATCCGCCTTGCAGGCTGAAGGTGCCGGTGAACCCGTTGGCGACCGTCCCGCCGGTCGCCGCCGCCACCCGGGCGTTCGCCGCGTACGCCGGGAGCGCGCTGCCGCCGTAGGTGTTGGCGAAGCTGGCGAGTGCCACCAGGGTCGTGCCGTAGTGCACGCCGGTCTGGTCACCCGCCTGCGTCGCGGGGGTCTGGCCGCGCAGCACCGTCCCGTTGGGCACCAGGATGGGGAACGCCAGCCCGTAGGAGGAACCGGCGAGCTGCACCACCCCGCCCGGGTTCGCCGCCAGCGCCGCGTTGATGGCAACGGAGTTGTCCACGCCCGCGCCGAGCGAGGCGACCGGCACGGGGACGCGGTTCAGGAAGCCGGAGGTCACCACTGCCCGCACCGTGAACAGGGCCGCGTGCGCCAGCGGCGTGGTGCCCTCGTCGCCGCGGGTCACCGTCCACGTGTTCCCGGACACGTTGGTGACCAGCACCTTCTCAGTAGCCATCCCGGGTGCCGGGTCGGCTACGTGGAACTGGGTGCCGCTGGCGGTGGTGGCAGCCGGGAACCCCGCCGACGACGCCACCGTCCACGTCTCCACCGTGCCGCTGGCCGGCGCGGTCGTGCCGCCCGTGAGTACCGCCGTGGTCGCGTCGTTGGTGAACAGCTCGGTGCCCACGGCTCACCCCCGCCCGAGCGCGGCCTGGACGTTGCCGCCGTACTGGGCGCGGATCTGCTTGCGGATCAGGTAGATGATCATCCCGATGATCCCGCTGTCGGTGCCGTCGATCCGCAGCGTGATCATCCCGGCGCCACCCGCGCCCATCCGCCCGGCTGGGCCAAGTGCTGCCGCGCCAGCCAGCCGGCCAGCCGCCGCAGCGACCGCCGGGCTGCCGGCGTTTATGCCAGCGGCGAGGGCCTGGGCGAAGTGACGGCCGCGGACCTCGGGTGCCCCGGAACCGGACAGCGGCCCCCAGCGGGCCGGGGACAGGCCGAAGAACCCGGCGACCGTGTGCGCGATCGACCCCACCGCGTTGCCGACCGCGCCGAACATCGACGTGATCCCGTTGATCAGGCCCTGGACCAGCGCCTTCCCGGCGTTGAACAGCAGCGAGCCGAAGTTCGTGACGCTGGTCCTGATGATGTTCGTGATGTCGGCGAGCATCTGGGCGGCCAGGGTCGCCATGTCGTGCCATGCCTGCGACCAGTGCCCGGTGACCAGGTCCAGGGCGATGCCGATGATGCCGGTGATGAACTGGATGGCGGTGTGGACGGTCTGGGCGATCAGGTCCCAGGCGGTCTTCACGACGCCGTACACGACCGCCCATGCCACGTTCCACACGGCCTTGAGGACCGCCAGGCCGACCGTGAAGATGGCCTTGATCGTGGCGAACCAGACCTTGAACAGCGCG
>DASYYE010000456.1:0-7089 GCA_035946955.1 Streptosporangiaceae bacterium
GGCCTCCGCACCCACGGCCCCCGCACGCACGGCCGGGCAGGACGTGGGTCATCTGCTGGCCGTGGAGGACGTGCTCGGCACCCGTGGTGTGGAGACGCGGCTGCGGGGCCGCGTGTCGGTCCCCGAGGGCGGCGCCGCTGCCGCCCTAGAGGTCATGACCAGGTACGCGGCGGACCCGCGCTGGCTCATCTACCTGCCGCCGACCATGGCACCCGTGCCCGCCAGCAGCCTGCCCGGCCTGCTTGAACACCCCGCGGACGCGCTGGCCGAGTACCGGCGCCAGGGACTCGCACGGGTCGTGTGCGAGGAGAAGCACATGGGCTCGCGGGCGGTCGTCCTCGCCTGCCGCACCCCAGGTGTCGCGCTCGACTGGTTCGGCATCGAGGCCGACGGCCTGGTCTTCACCCGCACCGGCCGTCCGTTCTTCACCTCTCCCGGGCCATCAGGGGCGCTGGGGGATGCCCTGCTCGGCCGGGTGCGCGGGGCACTGGATGCGGCCGGGGTCTGGGCTGAGGCTGGCGACTGGGTGGCATTGGACTGCGAACTCATGCCCTGGTCGCTCAAGGCCGAAGGGCTCCTCATCGGCCAGTACGCCGCGGTGGGCGCTGCCGCCCGGGCAGGACTGGCCGCGGCCGCTGGTGTCCTCGGTCAGGCACTGGACCGGGGTGTGGACGTGGCGGCCCTGCGCGAGCGGACGGACCAGCGGCGCCAGACGGCCGATGCCTTCACCGCCGCCTACCGGCCCTATGCCTGGCCTGTGTCGTCCGTGGACGACCTGCGGCTGGCGCCGTTCCAGGTACTCGCTGGGGCGTCCGGCACGTGTTTTGACCGGGAGCAGACCTGGCACCTGCGTGTGGCCGAACGCCTGGCCGCAGCCGACCCGCTCTTCGTGCCCACCCGCCATCTCGTGGCCGACCTGGCGGACCCGGGCGCGGAGCAGGCCGTGGTCGCATGGTGGGACGAGCTCACCGGCCCGGGCGGCGAGGGGATGGTGGTCAAGCCGCCAGCCCCGGTGACCCGCGGACGGCGCGGGACCGTCCAGCCCGGTGTGAAGTGCCGTGGCCAGGAGTACCTGCGGATCATCTACGGCCCGGAGTACACCCTGGGCGGCAATCTGGCCCGCCTGCGCGAACGCAACCTCGGCCGCAAGCGCTCCCTGGCGGCTACCGAGTTCGCGCTCGGCGTCGAAGCCCTGGAACGGTTCGTGCGTCGCGAACCCCTGTTCCGCGTCCACGAGTGCGTGTTCGCGATCCTCGCCCTGGACAGCGAACCCGTAGACCCCCGCCTGTAACCGTCCCTTGCGCAACCAGCCCTGCGCGAGGGTTGGAGCGCGGTGATCATTTTCGACTTATCACGGGTTCTGGCTGTCGTTTTGCGTAGTTTGTGGTCGGCTGCGAAGCCAGAACCCGTGATATGTCAAGGGGTCCGCACATACCCGTTGTTCCCCGTCTCTGACCAGCAAGGACGCCAGAAATCGAACAAGTTATCCCACTTGTGGTATATCCCGTCGTGTCCCGTAGTGTCCGAATCTGCCCCAACCCCACCATGACAAAACCATGACCCCATGACACATGAGAGCGCGTCCCGCACCTGGCAGGACGCGCTCTCATGGCTGGCTTCTGTTAGGAGTGGTGGCCCTTGATGCCGGCCACCAGGTGCCGCCACTGCTGCGGGGTGAGCCGCAGCACGGGGCCGTCTGGGTTCTTGGAGTCACGGACCGTCACCAGCCTTGGCAAGGGGGCGACTTCCACGCAGTTGCCTGTTGTGCCGCTGTAGCTGCTTCTCTGCCAGACGGCAACGGGCTGGACCAAGCTGTTCATCACGTGTCCCTGTCTACCTCTTCGATCAAGCGCACCGTTGCCGCAGTGGACAGCGCCGATGCGCGCAAGTGCTCAAAGACCAGGGTATAACGCGCAACCTCGTCGGCACTCTCCAGGTAGATACCGCCGGCTTGCCCCTCCATATAGACCACACCGAGGTCAGGGGCCTCGGGGAACTTCATGATCAGGAACGGGCCACTCGTCGCAGCATGGGCACCAGCAGCGAACGGCAGGACTTGCAAGTTGACGTTGGGCCGCTGTCTGCCGATCTCAACGAGATGGGCCAGTTGCGCCCGCATGACTTCACGGCCACCAACCATCTGGCGCAAGGCACCTTCACTGAGGATGGCCCAGAACTGGAGCGGGTTGCTGTCCCTGGTGAGCACCTGCTGACGGGTGAGACGCACCTTCACAAACTGCTCGTGCTCCTCCTGGCTCTCAGCAACCAGGCTGGCCCTGGCAATGGCCTTGGCGTAGTCCTCGGTCTGGAGCAGGCCAGGTATTAGCTGCGCTTCGTACGTCCAGATGGCAAGAGCGCTCGCCTCCAGGCCGATGAAATCCTGATAGGCGTCTGACAGCGCATGGCTGTAGGGCTGCCACCAGCCGGCTTGGTGCACCTGGCGGGCGATGGTCAGCAGGGCCTCTCGGCGGGGCTCCTCGACGCCGTACTCCACCAGCAGTTCCCGTAGCTCCTTGGGACGGACACCCCGTTGCCCAGTCTCAATGCGGCTGATCTTGGAACGGTCGCACTCCAGCATGCGGGCAGCGTCTTCAAGCGTGTAACCGGCCTGCTCACGGAAGCGGCGGAGGGCTGTGCCGAGGAGCCTGCGGCGGACTGGGGGTGCGTCTGTCATGGGGTGCTCACATCTTGCTCGGTGGTCACATGGTAGTGGCAATCTGGCACGGATGCCTCTGGCACGGTTGCCAATCGCATGTGCTTGCGACATGCTGAGTCTAGCCCTTGGCCCGGTGTCCCGGCACTCGTCAGGCCCGCACCTGCCACCGTCCTAGGCGCTGGCACGTGTGGCGTGGCCAGAGCCCACCAGGCCAGGGACACCCCCGCCCGGGAACCCTTCTCCGGAGCCCCGGGCGGGGGCCAGGACTCACCTCCGGGAGGCATCCCCATGACTGGCAGTGCCGGCGCCGTCCCCGTGTCTCGCCCGGCCCCACACCCCAGCCGAGACGCTGAGCACTGCTCCGTCGCCGGCACTGCCACCACGCTCACGCTCGGGTCGCTGCCGTCTGCGGTGAGCTGCGCACGTGCTCATGCCGTGCTCGTGGTGCACGGGTGGGGCTTAGGGCACCTGGCGGATTCTGTGGCTTTGGTCGTCTCGGAGCTGACCACCAACGGTGTCCAGATGTCACAGGGGCTCTCTGGGCACACATGGCAAGGCCAGCACCACCACGGCCGGCCACCCGTCCGGCTGGCGCTGTCCACTGACGGCGCGTCCGTCCTGGTGGAGGTCTGGGACGGGTCCGAGCAGGAACCGCAGCACCAGGAGGCAGGGCCGGATGACGAGAGCGGACGGGGATTGGTGATCGTGCACGCACTAGCGGAGGAGACCGGGGTGTCCCGGCTCGAAGAGTGCAGCGGGAAAGTCTGCTGGGCACTGGTGAGGGGCGGGCAGTGAACTACACCCGCCCGGAGGTTGACCAACTGGAGATGCTGAGGCACGCACACGGCGGTCAGTGGGACTTCCTGACCGTGGGCAGGGTCATCGGCGGCACATTGTGGCTGGCCAGGCTGCACAGCAACAACATGGTGGTGCTGCGTGCCCACAACGCGGCAGAACTGGACCGCAAAGTCAGGGAATGGAAGCCGGCACCAGGGGAGGGACAGGACAGGTGACCCCACAAGAGGCCAGGGAGCTAGCGGGCCACGTCAAGCGGACGCGCAGCCGCGTCCGCAACGGAGTGCCACACAGCCAGCTCCGCGAGACCATCCTGGCTGAGCTGGACCACCTCATGGCGCTGGCGGGGCCTCACCTGGTGGCCGCGCAGGCCGGGCGGGCACGCAGCCTGGTACTCCACGGGGTACCGCCCAGCCGGGTCCGTGACGACATCCTGCATGAGCTTGACCACCTGGCGGCGCTGGCCGGGCCTCACCTGGTGCCCGCGCAGGCAACGGCGGACGGGGCCTGACCGCCAGACTGGGGCCGGGCGCTGGTTAAATTGGCGCCGGTTACAACAGCCACCTGCTACGCGGTTACCGACTTGCTTCCGTAAAGGTGGATAGCCCGGCCCCGCAATGCCAGACGGCCCCCCGGATGGTTTTCCACGCCATTCCGGGGGGCCGCTGCGCTGCCACTACGCTTATGAGCCAGTCCCGGAAAGGAAACAGGACGGCTGCTAGGCAGCGCATCAGCGGGTGTACCAGACGGGGGCCGCAGAGAGCACACCCGCCCCCTCCCGCTGGGGCTCTTATGTCATTGCCCGTTGCTCACCAGTATTCCCGTTGTAATGGTGCCGGAACTGGCACGGGCATGGATGGCCGCGCCTGCCGACCCGGCATAGCCGGGAATGGTGAGGCTGGTGGCTGCCAAGAGCGGGTAACCATTGCTGGCAGTGACACCGTCCAGAGTGCCCAGATAGACCGTGCCTGCCGTGGCGCTATTGCTGAGCGTCACTGAGCAAGGGGCCGGGCGGGACTGTGACCAGCGTCGTCGGTGCCGTGGAAATGGGCACCTGGTTTAGCAGGATCATGCTGCACCTGGCAGTCCTGGCGCAAACTCAGCGGCTGGCGTGTGTGTCTCATGATAGGTGCGGGCACCACGCAACTGCATGGCGGACGCCGTTCCGGTCGTGGTTGTGTAGACGCCATTGGAACCGGCCACCATGGGGCCGCCCTCCATCTCGCCACAGGACCGCTGTATCCGTGACCTCGGGACGGTCAGTCCGCTGAGGCCAGTTCGTCGGCGGCGCGGCGGCACATCTGGGCCGCGGCGGCTCCGGTGACTGCGGCCTGGCGCAGCATTTCGAGCCAGCGGCTGTACCGGGCAATCAGGGCCGGCTCGGTGACCTCCATCCGGCCGGCCAGTGTCTCGATGACCGCCAGGTCAGCGTCATACAGGACGAACCCGTTGGCAGGGGCGACAGGTGAGGCGACCGCGAACGGCACGATGGCCAGCTCATGACGGGGCAGCGTGGCCACCTCCGCCAGATGCACGAGCTGCCCGCGCATCGTCTGGATAGACACCTTCCCGACGCGGGTCCGCAGCACTGCCTCGCCGATGACGTGGACAACCTCCCGGCCACCCTCGTACAGGATCGCCTGCCTGCGGACCTTCGCGGCGATGAGCGTCCCGAGGTTCTCGGGGGTGATGCCGTATTCCTTGAGGAACTCATCGCCGTCAGCCATCTCCCGCATGAAGGCCGCTGTCTGGAGGAGGCCCGGCACGAGCGCTGGCTGGTACTCAGCCAGCAGCACCGTGCAGGACGCCTCCAGTGCCATCAGCTCATCTACGAACGCCGCAGCACCGCCCGCACTGGCGCGCCACGCCCCGTGCTCCGCTGACGCCTTCCCCCGCAGCGCGAGCAGTGGCGCAGGGTCTGTGCCCACGGCCGCTGCCCAGGCGTAGATCTCCTCCTCCGTGGGGAGCTGGAGGCCGTTCTCCAGCCGGGAGACCTTTGGCTGGCGCCAGCCCGGCCCGAGCGCGTTGGCCAACTGGAGGCCGGACAGGCCCGCCGCCTCACGGACGGCGCGCAGCCGCGCCCCGAGCCCGCCAAGCGCCCGCGCATCGGATGGCCCTGCCAATGCCTGCTCCAGTAGGTCTCAGAACGCCTGCCTGGCAGGCGTCGCAATGTATTCGCGCAGCGGGATCGCCAGCCTCGTGGCAGCCTCCCGCCAGCGGAGGTGGTCAGTGACCGTGCGGCGGTCCTTGTGTAGCTCGGCTTTCAGGAATGTCCCGGCCCGGTCGTATGCCAGGATCCACACCTCGTGGTCGTCGAACAGCCAGAAGTCATGGCGCGGCAGGCCGCGCGGCCAGGCTCCGGAGGCAACCGGGATGACCCGGATGTCATCGCCAGCCTCGACGAATGCCGGGAAGTGGGCCAGCTCGAACCGGGTGTAGTCGGTCAAGGGCTCGGCCACGACCCGGACGCGCGCCATCCTCCGGCCCGCGGCCCTGTGTCCCCTGGCCAGGCCGCACCACCATGACAGGTCGACCCCCGGGTCCAGTCCCGCCTGGAACCGGGCAAACGCCTCCTGTTCGTCGGCTGCCGTGTAGTGCTGCAGCCCCTCGAGCCGGAACGCACTGCTGGTGAAGCCAGTGAACAGCCCGGCCCACTCGGGGCATCCGACGGTGGTGATGACCCGGCGAGCCATCACAGCCCCTGGGCGGCGAGGAACGCCTCGATCCGGCTGGCCAGATCGTCGTCGCCATGCTCGGTGGCGTACTTGGCCATGCAACGGAACACCGTCTCGGTGGGGATGGCAACGGCGGTCTCGTCATCGAGTAGTTCCAGCAGTTCCGAGGTCTCCGTTGGGGTGAGTACCTTGCCTTGCCCGATCATTCTCGCTGGGTCATCGGTGCTGTAGACAGCCGGGCAGCCGCCCTGGATCAGGGAGCCGTCGTCGTCCTTAGCGAGTCTGCGCAGCGCCATGTCGTCCTCCTCAGGACAGGCGAGTTGTATCTCGTCCCCATGCTCTCGCATGAGACCCCAATGAGACCAGAGGAGAAGTACTACAAGGTTAGACCTATACTATCCATCTTTTCAAGAATACTATCTAGATCATGACTGGGTCGCAGGCCGTAAGCAGGTGCACGAGTGTATTTCTGGTGAATAACCCCACGCCACCACCTGACGTGGACCCGGACGGGTTCCGGACCCAGCAGGCGCCCGGGCGCAACGGCCGGGCCGCTGCGCAGCCGTCGCCGTGGCTACGGCTCGCCTGGCGTCTCCAAGGAGTGACCAGCGATGCGTGGTGCCTGCTCAGCCGCGTATGGGACTGCGGGATGGGGCGGTGAACCGCCGCATCGAGAGAGGAGAACCAGTGGTGCACATTCCCAGACCGGGGCCCAGGCCCCCCACATCCGCCGTCCGGGGCAACACCGCCGAGGTGATCGCCCACCGGCGGCAGCGTGCCCCGGACACCAGCAGCGACCCCGAGCTGCCATCCCTGTCCGACCTCGAAGCGGGCACCACGGTCGTATGGACCGAACTGCCCGCCGACCTCGCACCGTGGATAAAGCTCGGCCTGGCATACACCGTGGGAGAGGCCGTGCCAGCTATTGCGCTCCGAATCACCGAGGACCCCACCATGTACGCG
>DASYYE010000457.1:0-2686 GCA_035946955.1 Streptosporangiaceae bacterium
GACGATGATCAGCGGGACTCTGGGGCCCTCTTGCGTGCCCTGCGCGTTCAGCGGTGGCGGTACCTGGTCGTAGAAACACCCGCAGTCGTCGAAGGTGATGAACACCGCAGTCGAATTCCAGTCCGGGCCGTCCTCGATCTCGCTGACGAGCTGGCCGATCCAGTTGTCACAAGAGGTCATGCTGAAGAGGTTGTGGCACGAGCTGAAGTCCTCGTTCTCGGTGCCGCCGGGAGTGACGATGGAGAAGCTGGGGAGGCCGGTGGCCGCGTCGTGGGCGAACTCGGTGCCGTCTACCAGGTTGTTGTCCTGGCTGGTGTAGAGGCATTCCGCGATGCTCGGGCAGATCGCCCAGACCCGGCCGCCGTTGAAGGGCTTTGGGGCGCTGTAGATCTTCCAGGTCAGCCCGGCTGACTCGAGCCGGTCCATGATGGTCGGCGCGTAGGAGACCGGGGTGGGCTCGAAAGCGCCACCGTTCGGCCGGCTGAGCGAGAAATCGGGTACGCAGCTCGGGACGAGTTCGACCGCGTGGGTGCTTGGGTTGACCCATGGTGCGACCAGGCCGGAGTCGCAACCCCAGCCATGGTGCGTGCCGGGGGCCGGATGGGGGTCGTCGCCGGTGAACCCGTCGAGTGAGGCCATGGCCGCGTACAGGTGGCCGCCCCAGGAAGGCGAGTCCGCCATGGAGAACGTGTGGTCGCTGACGGCGAAGTTCTGCGCGAGGGAAATGATGTTGGGGATCTGGCTCGGTTCGTACCCGGAAATACACGAGTAGCCGCGTATACGGGAGCAGCCTGAGACTTTCTGCCAGCCGTCCATCTTGCCGTTGTCCATGGCCCAAAGCTGTGAGGCCATGTTGTGGTTCTCGTTCGGCACGGTGTCGGGGTCAACGCTGGGCGTGACCTTGGCGCCGTTGGACAGGGTCACGCTGAATGGCATGCCGGTGCAGCCGTCCATGCGCTGACCGGGATCCTGCGCCAGCTGGTCGCACCAGTACCCGAGCACGCTGTCGAAACTGTGGTTCTCCATGTACAGGACCACGACGTGCTGGATGGGTGTTGCCGCCCGGTGTGCCCTCGGCACAGCCATCGCCGCCGTCGGGAGGGCGATCAGCACGGCAACTATAAGTACGACCCGAAACCACGCTTTCACAGTGGGGTTCCTATCGGTATATGTCCGCCCCGTCCCCGGCATCGTAGGGGAATGGGGCGTACCGAGAATGACGAGTTTCCAGCTGTTAGGAATCTTTGAGGATCACTGTTCAGAGACGTGACCCGTGCCTGGCGTGTTCTTGGCTGCCCTCCTGCTCGTGACCGCAAGGGAGCACTGCTTGTCCGGCCGGGTGGCGCGCTTCCCCGGCACCGCTGCGCTTCCGGCGCGGCTGTGACTGAGCATGGCGCCGGTGGGGCGTTATCCTGGGAGGAGTGGTGATGCCCTCTGGTGCGTACTTCCCGGACACCGGACAGCGCAAGAGGGCCGAGAACAACCGCCGCCTGAGGGAGGACAAGCAGCACACGTGACCGCTACCGCCAAGGCAGTCGAGTTGGCGCGGGTCGCGGCCGAGGCCGCGTCCGACAAACTCGCAACAGACATCATTGCCTACGACGTCAGCGAGCAGCTTGTCATCACCGACATCTTCCTGCTCTGCTCGGCCAGCAACGACCGCCAGATCCGGGCTGTCGTCGATGAGATCGAGGAAAAACTCCGGGAAGCCGGAGTCCGCCCCGTGCGCCGCGAAGGAGAGCGCGAGGGGCGCTGGGTGCTGCTCGACTACCTCGACCTCGTGATCCACGTCCAGCACGTGGAAGAACGGGTCTACTACGCGCTGGAGCGGCTGTGGAAGGACTGCCCGCGGGTGGACCTGCCTGAGCCCGTCGGCGCGGGCCCGGCGGGGACAGGGCAGACGCCAGCCGGTGGTTCCAGCTGACCCGGCCCGCCGGGTGGGAGCCGGGCTCAGCGCGTCCCCGCGGTGCAACCATCCGGCTGGTGCTGTGGCGGCATGGCCAAACCCAGTGGAACATGGAAGGCCGGTTCCAAGGGCAGACCGACATCGCGCTTGACGCGGTCGGCCAGGAGCAGGCCGAACGCGCGGCACGGCTGCTGGCGGCACTGCGGCCCGATGCCATCTACTCATCGGACCTGGCCCGTGCCCTCGCGACCGCAGCGCCACTAGCGCGGCTGACCGGCCTGTCCGTGGTGCCCGACAAGGATCTGCGGGAACGGTTCGGCGGGCTCTGGGAGGGCCTGACAGACGTGGAGATCCGCACGCGATACCCGGCAGAGCACGCGCAGTGGGCACCCCCCGAGGGAGAGACATCGGCGGCGGTGGCTGAGCGCGCTGGGAATGCTATGGAGCGGATCGCTGGTCAACTGCTGCCCGGGTCGCTGGCGGTGGTGGTCAGCCACGGCGCGGCGCTGCGGCTGGGCGCGGCGAAGGTGCTCGGGCTGCCGGAGGAGTTGTGGGGTGTGGTGGGGCCGCTCGCGAATTGTTCCTGGTCAGTGCTGGGGCGGCGGAACGCGCATTGGCGGCTGCTGGAACACAACGCAGGAACGCTGCCCGAGCCGGTGCTGAGTGACGATCGCTAGTGCTGAGAGCTAGTACACTGGCGTGGCGCTGGTGACCGGATAGTCGGTTCATTGCGGGGCTATAGCTCAGTTGGTAGAGCGCTTGCATGGCATGCAAGAGGTC
>DASYYE010000458.1:0-1769 GCA_035946955.1 Streptosporangiaceae bacterium
ATGTGCCGCATGATGATGCGGAAGTCGCTGGCCCCGATCGCCCACTCCGCCTCCACGAACTCCCGCTCGCGCAGTGACAGGAAACTGCTGCGCACCAGCCGCGCCAGGTAGGTCCAGAGCACGAGACCGAGCACGATCGAGATCCAGAACCAGCTGCTCGCGAGGCTGCGCGTGCCGTTGGCCAGCACCAGCAGGATCGCTATCAGCGGGACCACCAGCACCAGGTCGGTGAAGCGCATCAGGGCGGCGTCGGCGAGCTTGCCGTAGTAACCCGCGAACGCCCCGACCAGGGTTCCCAGCACTGTGGCGATGACCGCGACCAGCAACGCGATCTTGATCGACGTGGCGGTCCCCTGCAGCACCTGGGCGAACAGGTCGTGGCCGATCGTGTCGGTGCCGAACGGGTGCTGGAGAGAGGGCCCGCTCGCGAACTGGTTGGTGATGGCGGCGTAGCTGTACCGCCAGAAGAGGGGGGCCACGGTCGACACCAGCAGCAGGAGCACGAAGATCACGAGCCCGGCCATGGCCACTCGGTGGTGCAGGAACCGTTCGGCGGCCATCCGGAACTGGCCGCGTGCCTCGATGGTGAGGCCCTCGCGGGCAGCCAGCACCGCCTCGGGAGCGAGCACCGCCGCTGTCACCGTGCCGTCAGGGCTGCCAAGCCCCCCGGGCAGTGCCCGTACAAGCGCCGGTGGCGCACTGACCTCGACTGGGTCTCCTACTGGCTCAGGCATACCGGATCCTCGGGTCTAGCAGGGCGTAGAGCAGGTCGGCGAGGACGTTGAAGACCACGACGGCGGTGGCCGCGATGATCATCCAGCCCATGACCACGTTCACGTCGGGACTGACCGGGCCGGTCAGCCCCTCGTACAGGAAGCGCCCCATGCCCTCCCAGCCGAAGACCACCTCGGTGATGATGGCCCCGCCCAGGATCGTGGCGAAGTCCAGGGCGATCACGGTGGTGACCGGGATCAGGGCGTTGCGCAGCGCGTGGACGTACAGCACGCGGCGGCGGGAGAGCCCTTTGGCCCGTGCCAGCCTGATGTAGTCCGCGTTCAGCACGTCGAGCATGGACGCACGCTGGTAGCGGCTCCAGCCCGCGTACGTGATGAGCAGCAGCGTGAGCACGGGCAGGACGGTGTGCTCGGCACCGTCCACGACCATGTGCCACCCGCCGGCCACGCCGGGGGTGTTCTCGCCGATCGTGTACACCACGGTGTGGCCGACGGCGTTGTTGAAGTCCACCGCGAGGAAGTCCTTGAGCAGGAGCGCGATGACGAAGACCGGGGTGGAGTAGAAGAGGTAGGCCAGCCCGGTGGAGATGTTGTCAGCCAGGCTGTACTGCTTGACCGCGCTGACCACGCCAGCGACCACCCCGACGATCACGGACAGGATGGTCGCCGGGATGACGAACTTGAGCGTCACGAAGAACCGGGGCAGGATCTGTGGGCCCACCGCCTGGCCCGTGGTGGAAGTCCCGAAGTTTCCCTGCAGCAGGTCTGTCAGCCAGGTCCAGTAGCGCTGCAGCAGTGGCTCGTTCAGGTGCATCTCCGCCCTGGCCGCGGCGATCGTGGCCCGCGAGATGTGCGGGTTGGCGTAGAGCTGGGACAGCGGGTTCCCGGACAGCGCCACCAGCAGGTACAGCAGGAAACTGGCCACGAGCAGCACAGCGGCCCCGGCCAGGAGCCTTCGCACGATGTATCCCCACATCACTGACCGTCCTTCCGGGTGGGCCGGCAGCCACCCAGGCGGGGTGGCTGCCGGCCCCC